>CAIPFY010000045.1 GCA_903864435.1 uncultured Chloroflexota bacterium
AAGGCGCTGTACGGCAAGGGCGAGGTGACGGTCGAAGGCGGGCAGGTCAAATGGTCGCTGCCCGCCCGCGACGGCATGATCCTGAGCGCGGGGTAACGTAGACCAACCTCCACCAACCTGTGCAGACCGTTGGAGGCTGGTCGGGTGTTATTTCTCCTGTGCAGCCACCAGCTTTTGCCAGCTGGGGGGCATATTTTTGTAGACTTCGATGGCGCTGAATGGCGTACCCTGCATCGGGCCGTGCTGCTTGGCCCAGTTCGCCACGCGCTGTAAGCCATCGCGCAGCGTTGTCTGCGGGTTCACGTCCAGAATTTCTTTCGCCAGTGTGTGATCGGAATAGGCCACTTTCACTTCTTCACGGGCGGGCAAGTGGTTGATGTTGACCGGCGCGCCCATTACTTCGCAGCAGACCTGTGCCAGTTCGTTCACCGTGTAAGGGGTGTCTGCGCCAATGTTGAAGATGCGATTGCGGGCGGCGGGGACTTCCGGCGAACGGGCGATGCCGCCCACAATGTCCCCGGCATACGAGAACGCACGCTGCTGCGTCCCGTCACCGAAGACGCTCAGGGGTTTGCCCTGCATAATCTGATTCATGAAGATGCCGACAACGTTACGGTACGGATCGCCGAGGTTTTGACGCTCGCCGTATACATTGTGAGGGCGGAAAATGACGTAATCGAGGCCGAACATGTGGTGCGAGGACGCGAGTTCCTGCTCCACCGTGTATTTGGCGATGCCATAGCTATCGGTAGGCATCGGGATCATATCCTCGCGCATGGGGGTGCGGCCTTCGCCGTAGACCGCGATGGACGAGGTGAACACGAAGCATTTCACCGCATGATTGACGGCGGCATTAATCAGGTTCATGCTGCCTACCACATTGTTCATGTAGTTGAAACGCTTGATGAAGTGGCTCAAGCCTTCGGCAGCATAAGCTGCGAGGTGATACACATAATCGAACTGCTCCTCAGCGAACAACTTGTTCAGGCGATCAAAATCAAGAATGGTGGCCTGAACGAATTGGACACCGGTTGGTACGTTCTCGGCATACCCGCCGCTGAGGTCGTCCAGCCCGACGACTGTGTGTCCCATCCCAACAAGGGTTTCGCTCAGGTGCGACCCCAAAAATCCAGCAGCTCCAGTGACCAGACATTTCATCGTTGAACTCTCTCTTACTAATATCCGTAAGGTAAGGTGAAAAGCGATTAAGCCGTGCGCCCCAACCGCCCACGATAGTAATCCCCGATGGCACGCACCATCACGCTGCGTAGATGTCGCCGATCCTGCCATTTCGGTTTCAGGCTCCAGCTCATGAAGGTGCGGATGTACTCAAACCACACATTCAGCCATGTCTGCGATCCGGCGCGTGTCTTTTTGAGGAACAGGAAGCGGTTGCGAGTCATGTAGTAGTATGCCCAGGGTGAGGTGGCACGCTGTTCGATAGAGATTTTGTGCCAGATCATGGACTTGGGGACATACACCAGTTTGTAACCAGCGCGTCCGGCACGCACGCACCATTCCGTTTCTTCGTAATAGATGAAAAAATCATCATCCAGCACGCCGACTTTTTCCCACACTTCCCGCCGCACCAGCAGCGCACAGCCCGAGATGAAATCCGCCTGCTTCGGTTCCAGCCCGTACTGTCCCTTATCTTCCTCATTCAGGCCGATCATGGATGAGGTGCCATGTGGCCAATCCAGCGCCCCTGCCACCGACCAGATGGTGTGGGGATGATCGAAGTAATAAATGATCGGGCCGGTGACGCCGATGGTGTGGTCTTTTTCCATCACATCCACCAGAATGTCCAGAAAATCCGGCGCGACCACCGTATCGTTATTTAGGAGCATGACATAATCTGCGCCGTGTTCCAGCGCGTGACGAATGCCAACGTTATTCCCGCCAGTGAACCCCAGATTTTTGCCCGTTTCGAGGAGCGTTACGTCTGGATAAGCGGAACGAATCGCATTGATTGATTCCTGTTTGGAACCATTGTCCACGACAATCGCTTCATAGTTGGAATAGGTTAAATGCTGAAGCGATTGCAAACAATCCAGTGTGAAATGGTGATTGTTGAAATTGAGCAGTATCAGACTGACGCGGGGTGCCATGCTTCCTCCAGAACGAATCGCAACGATCAACAGCCTAGAAGGATTACCTTGCAGATGGCTAAATCGGATGTTCGGCGAATACTGTAAGTATATGTATTTGCTGGCGTGCCGTTAGGTCAGATGTGCATGAGATTCGTAATGTGCTGGTGTGCGTGGGTTTCCCTGCGTTTGGCGAACCGTTTTCTTTGCGGAATGCCCGCGCATGGCATACACTTGATGCGGCACTCGAAGCCCGTTTAAGGCAGTATTTGAAGGAGAATTTTATGGGTACGTTATTGAAAGGCGGCACGATTGTTACGGCGGGCGAGATGGTCCCGGCGGACGTGCTGATCGAAGGCGAAAAGGTTGTTTTGATCGGTCTGGACATCCCTTCACGCGGGCATGAAGTGGTCAACGTGAAAGGTAAGTATCTGATGCCCGGTGGCATTGACGTGCATACGCACCTCGATCTGCCCTTCGGCGGCACGTACAGCAACGATGATTTTGATGTCGGTCACAAGGCGGCGGCCTTCGGTGGCACGACTATGCACATTGACTTTGCCATTCAGCCCAAAGGCGGCAGCCTGCACGACGCCCTGAAGACGTGGCAGGAGAAGGCCAAACCCGCGCAGATTGATTATGCGTTCCATCTGGCGATCACCGACCTGCGCGATGAGGTGATGGCGGAAATCCCGTCGCTGGTAGATGAAGGCATCACCAGCCTGAAGCTGTTCATGGCCTATAAAAACGTGTTTCAGGTGGACGACGGCACCCTGTACAAAGCTATGAAGCAGGCGGCGGCGCACGGCATGATCGTGATGGTACACGCCGAAAATGGCGACGTGGAAGAACAACTGCGGAAGCAACTGCTGGCGGAAGGCAAGACCGATCCCGTCTGGCACTATTCGTCGCGCCCGCCGGAGATCGAAGGCGAGGCCACCAACCGCGCTGTGGTGCTGTCCGGCATCACCGGCTGCCCGTTGTACGTGGTACACATGACCTGCGAACAGTCGGTGGATGCGCTGCGGCGTGGGCGTGCGGCGGGCTACCCCGTCATGGGCGAAACCTGCGTGCAATACTTCCACATCACCCGCGACAAGCATCTGGGTGCGCCCGGTTTTGAAGGCTCGAAGTTCGTTTGTTCGCCGCCCGTCCGCAACGCCGAACACCATGCGGTGCTGTGGCAGGCCGTCAAGGATGGCACGCTACAGGTGGTCAGCACCGATCACTGCGATTTCTGGTACGAAGGCGGCGTGGGGCCGTGGCAGGAATGGGGCAAGGCGCACAATGGGGGCAGCTGGGTGGAATACGAGAAGCAAGACCCCAGCTATCGCCGTCCGGGTAAAGAACTGGGCAAAGGTGACTTTTCCAAGATTCCGAATGGTCTGCCCGGTATCGAAGATCGCCTGATCGTGATGTGGCATCTGGGCGTGAACAGCGGCAAGATTTCGCCCTCGCGCTTTGTGGAACTGAACTGCACCAACCCCGCCAAGATTTTCGGCTGCTACCCGCAGAAGGGGACGATTGCGGTGGGTTCGGATGCCGACATTGTGGTGTGGGACCCGAACAAGAAGCACACCATCAGCGTGAACACCCACCACATGCGCTGCGACTACAACATGTACGAAGGCATGAAGGTGAAGGGCGTGCCGGTGCAGGTGTATCTGCGCGGCAACCGCATTGTGAATGGCGAGATGTGGATGGGCAAGAACGGCGAGGGCAAGTTCGTCGCCCGTAAGCCGCACGCGCCGGTGATCTAGTCTGTCGAACGGTTTTGGCTGTGACTCCACAGGGCGCGAACACTCGCGCCCTGTGTGTTATTGTAACCTCAGATGGATGCCAGCGCGTCCGCAGGGGGCGGTATGGCAGGCTTGCGCTGGCGGCGGCGGATGAACCCGATACCCGTGCCGATCAGCATCACTACGCCCGACGCGGCGAATAGATACCACACGTTGTACAGCACATGCCCGAAGAACGACCACGAACCGTTGTCGCGCCCGCCTTCCCGATCACCGAAAGGCCGCCCGCCTTGCTGTTCGCCGCCGCCGGAGGTTTGCCCTCCGCGTTGGCCTTCGGATTAACCACCGAAACTGCCCGCGTTCGCCCCTGCCGCCGAAGTCACCGCCCTCATCCCCCAGCCCTTCTCCACTTGGGAGAAGGGAGTCAGACAAACAGATGCGTCTTGCTTCCCCTCTCATAGCTGTACTCAGCGTGATGGTTGAGGGTAATTGGTCGGGGGAATTTACGCTGGCGCGCCGCAGGCGTTCCCCCGACCAATTAGGGGTGAGGTTACGGCTTACAACGAGGCTTTGTTGGCGGCGTCCATTTCTTGCCGGACGGTCTGGTACAGGATTTCGGCACGCAACTGACCGAGCGAGTAGCACGCGCCGCCCATGCGTTCCGCCAGCTTGGAGGCCAGCCCTTGATCGAAGGCCACATGCTCCATGTTGATCGTCACGGTTTTGATGTTCTCGATTTTGAACATTTCCGCGATGCGGTTGGCTTCTTCCTGTGGCGATAGGTGGCTGACCGACACATTCCCCGCGCCGTCCGTGAGCAGAATCATCAGCGGGATAATGTCCGGGTGCAGCGTCTTTTCGCGCTTGATGCAGTCGAAGGCCATCATCAGGCCAGCGGAAAGCGGGGTTTTGCCGCCCACCGGAATATTCTGAAGGGCGGTTTTCGCCAGCAGCACCGAGTTGGTGGGGGGCAGAATCATGCTGGCGCGGTCTTTCTGGAACACGACCAGCCCCACGCGGTCACGGCGCTGGTAGGCATCCGTCAGCAGCGACAGGATTGCGCCTTTGGTGGCCTGCATACGCTCCGAAACCGCCATGCTCCACGAGGCATCCACCACGAACAGGATCAGGTTGGCGGTGCGGCGCACGCGCACTTTGCGCTGCAAATCGCTGCGGCGCAGGGCGTAGGCCATGCCGGACTGCTTGAGTTGTTCGGTACGCAGTTTTTGATAAGGGGCGGCGGCGCGTAACGTGGCGTCGAAGGCGATGTCGTCGGTTTTGTTGCCGGCGGGTCGCGCCTGAATGTAATGACCGCGTTTGCGATCCGTCTTGGTGCGCGAACGGCGGCCGGCATGTTTGCGGGTGAGTTTGTCGAGGTTGGTTTGCAGCTTACGCGGCGCAAATTCAGCGCCGGACTTCACTTTCTTGCCCCCTTCCCACCAGTATGCGTCGCGGTTGTCGAACACATCCTGCGGGGTCGGGTCGGTCTGACCGAAGTCCGGCGATTCCTGCTCACTCTGAGAGGCTATGGATTGGCTTTTTTTTTGACCGAGGTTTGCTCGTCGCCTTCCGAAGGCTCGCTCATTTCCTCGCCCTGTCCCCACTCGGAGCTAATCTGCTCCATCTGTTCTTCCAGCGCCGTCATGCTCATTTGCGCGTCGGCAAAGGGGCCGCGCTTCAAACGATGCGGCAGCGCGAGGCGGGCAGCCAGCAGTATGTCGCTGTTTTCCACGCGGGTGCGGCCTTGCAGGGCGGCATGAGCGCGGGCAGCCTTTAGGATGACGAGATCGGCGCGGTGGCCGTCAATGTGCAGGCCGCTGGTCATCGAAGCGATGGTGAACAGGTCGCGGCTGGAGTATTCCACGCTGTCCACAATTTCGCGGGCGGCGGCGATGCGCTGCGACAGGCGGGTTTCTTCGGCAGCCCACTTCTCGCGGAAGCGTTCGCTGTCTTCTTCGTAGGCGATATGGCGCTTCAGAATGTCCATGCGTTCGCTGGCTTCTGCGATGCCATGCACTTCCACCGACAGCGCGAACCGATCCAGCAGTTGCGGGCGCAGGTCGCCTTCTTCGGGGTTCATCGTGCCGACAAGGATGAAACGCGCCGGGTGGCTGAAGCTGATGCCTTCACGCTCGACCACGTTCACGCCCATCGCCGCCGAGTCCAGCAACAGGTCAACCACATGGTCATCCAGCAGGTTCACTTCGTCCACATACAGAATGCCACGATTCGCCATCGCCAGCACGCCGGGGTCGAAATGGCGTTCGCCCCTCTGAATGGCCTTTTCAATGTCCAGTGTACCCACCACGCGGTCTTCGGTGGCGCTCACGGGCAGGTCAATGAAGCGAATCTTGCGGCGCTCGATGGGCAGTTTTTCGCCTTTTTCGGAACGTTCGCGCACTTCGTCCGACCATGTTTCGGGATGGGAAGGATCGTCACCAAAAGGTGAGTCTGCGATCACTTCGATTTCCGGCAGCAGGGCAGCCAGAGCGCGGGCAGCGGTGGACTTGCCAGTGCCGCGTTCGCCGCGAATCAGCACGCCGCCGATGCGCATGTCAACGGCGTTCAGTGCCAGCGCCATCTTCATGTCTTCTTGACCAACAATTGCTGTAAATGGGTAAACCGGGGGTCGTCTGCTCATGCGGTGTTTTTCACTCTATGCTAGTTGCAACCACAATCGGATTATACCTGACCACCCTTTGCGGTCAATTGCCAGAGCGAACCGCGTTCCGTGTGCTATAATCCGCCCGTTGTTTTGAATATACTTATGCTTCATGGTCAAGGATTTCATGCCATGCAGTACCTCGAAAGTGCTTTTACCCCTGTAGGCTGCGTTCCCGTCCGGCGGTCTTATGCCTTCGCGTAAAACCGAGTTGAGTCAGCGGATTGCGGATCGCCTATCGCGTCCGGTTGCGCCCATCGAACAACAGATTGCCGAGTCTTTGACCGAAAGTGGCGTGTTCGAGGCCGAATTGAGCGCCGAGGAATTGGCGGTCATCATGCGTAAGCTGCTGTACATGCTGGTCGCTGAACAAAAAGTGGCTGGTGTGGAAGTGCCGATTGTCCATAACGTTTCCAAAATGGAAATTGATATTGCCAACAGCGAAGCCGAAATCGCCTGCGAAGTGCATATCCACAGCCCTCTAGTCGGTTTCATCCAGTTTAGTTACACATTGGAGAACGCAGACGAGGATGAGGATGAAGGCCGTTTGCAGTTGAAAGACAACGCGCTGGCGGTGAAAGAAGTCACCCGCCCGATGGATATGGCGGCGAAGTTGGCGCTGCGCATTATGAACGTGCGTGCCATTGCCCTGCGCGAACTGAGCGATCTGGGGGCGCTGATTCGGCGCACGCTGCCCGAACAGTTGCAAGAACACGGCTTCGAGGGGCAGATTGACGAGGTGCTGATGATTCTGCAAGATGATGTGCTGGTCGTCCGGCTGACGGTTGCGGAGTCATGATGCTGCCGCGCCAGACTGTTTCGGTGATTGCGACGGTACTGAACGAGGGCGACCACATCCACCGGTTGATGCGTTCGCTGTCGGCGCAAACCCGCCTGCCGGATGAAGTCGTCATCGTGGATGGCGGCAGCCGCGACCAGACCGCCGCGCTCATCCAGACTTATGCGGATCGGTTGACGCTGCGCCTGCTGGTGGAGCCGGGTTGCAACATCAGCGCCGGACGCAACCGCGCCATCGCCGCCGCGCAGGGGGCAATCATCGCCGCGACGGACGCGGGCGTGGACATCGCGCCGGACTGGTTGGAAAAGCTGATCGCCCCGTTCGAGGCCGAGCCTGCGGCGCAGGTGGTGGGCGGCTTCTTCACGCCAGCGGCGGAATCGCTGTTTGAACTGGCGATGGGCGCGACGGTGCTGCCGCTGCTGGATGAAATTCAACCGCAGACGTTTCTGCCCAGTAGCCGCAGCGTGGCCTTCCTCAAAACAGCGTGGTCAGCGGCGGGTGGCTACCCCGAATGGCTGGACTATTGCGAAGATTTGATTTTCGACTTCCGGCTGAGACAGGTGGTCGGGGCGTTTGCTTTCGCGCCGGGGGCGCTGGTCGCGTTCCGTCCGCGTGGTTCGCTGCGGAGCTTCTTTAAGCAGTATTACCGTTATGCGCGGGGGGATGGCAAAGCTGATTTGTGGCGCAAACGTCACGCTGCCCGTTACCTGACGTATCTGATGGCCGCGCCGTTGTTGCTG
>CAIPFY010000046.1 GCA_903864435.1 uncultured Chloroflexota bacterium
CAGGTGTTTGCGCTGTGTCTGGCGGCGGAACAGTGCAGCGGAATCACCACATGGGGCTTCACCGACCGCCATAGCTGGATACCGGAATTTACCGGCAACCCGGACGCGGCGCTGCCCTTCGATGCCGACCTTCAGCCCAAACCGGCCTACTTCGCCATGCTGGACGCCCTGCGCGAATAACTGCCTCCGGCTTTGGGGCAGTTACCCTCATCCCCTACCCCTTCTCCCTCAGGGCGAAGGGGGGGGAGTAAAAAGGTTACACGATTCTTAAGTCCCTCGCCCTGAGGGAGAGGGAAAAAGGGTGAGGGTTTTAACATCTGCCCTGCTCCCATTTCCGAATACCCCCCTTTCAAGTGTAGGGGTTTCTTACAGCAAACATTCAAACTCCGCTATAATCTATGCAACCGTTACTGTAGAAAGGTCGCATCATGCCGCGCACGCTCAAACTTGCTACGGTGCAGATGGATGCCACCCCCGCCCCGGTCACGGATCGGCTGGCACGGGCGGGCGCGCTGGTCGCAGAAGCCGCCGCGCAGGGTGCGCAGTTGATCGTCCTGCCCGAACTGTTCAACATCGGCTACCACTACCACGACGAAAACTACACCTGCCCCGAACGCTTGGACGGGCAAACGCTCACATGGATGAAAGCGGCGGCGGCACAGCATGGCACGCATCTGGCGGGGACGCTGCTCCTGCTGGATGGGGACGAAGTGTTCAACAGCGCCTTTTTGGTGGCACCGGATGGGCAAACATGGCGCTACGACAAAATCTTTCCGTTCGCATGGGAACGGGCTTACTTCCGCGAAGGGCGAAACATCACCATCGCCGAAACCAGTCTGGGGCGGTTCGGGATGCTCATCTGCTGGGACAGCGCCCATACCGACCTGTGGCGGCGCTATGCCGGACAGGTGGATGCGATGGTCATCACCAGCTGCCCGCCCGCCATGCAGGACGCGCACTATACCCTGCCTGATGGCAACCGCATCCACACCTCCGCCCTCGGAATCCCGAACACTGAAACGCTCCATTTTCAGCACATGGACATCGAAGCGCAGGCGCGTTGGCTGCACGTTCCAGTGGTCGCCAGCACCGGTGCCGGTCATTTTCGCTCCGCCCTGCCGCTGCCCCTACCCGCTTCACTCCGCATGTCGCTCCCTATGACCCTCGAAGCCGGATACGGTCGCTATGCCAAAATCATCCGCGCCGATGGCACGGTGGCGGCGCGGGTTGAAGCAACGGGCGATGGGGTGCGGGTGGCGGAAATCACCCTGCCGGATGCGCCGCCCCAGCCCACCACGCCCCAGCCCGCCATGCACATGCCCTTGCCGATTCGGTTGATGGTGGATGTGGTTGGCACAGCAGCCATGATCCCGCTGTACCGCGCCGGACTGCGCCGCGTATGGGGCGCACGGATGGCTCCAGTAGACCCGCGCACATGGGTGTGGCTGGGGTTGATGCTGACGGCACTGTGGATCGGCTTCGGGAAAGGCCGCCGCCGATAACCTCTAAGTGTTTTCCGTCACGGCGGGCAGCACAAGGCGGGCGCGAGTCCCCTGTCCTGCGCTGCTGGTAATCGTCAGCGTCCCGCCGTGAAGCTGAATAATGCGCAGCGCGATGGGCAACCCCAGCCCGAATCCGGCGCTGCTGTGCGCCGCATCCTGTCGCCAGAAGGTTTTGAAAATGTGGGGCAGCGCCTCATCGGGAATCCCGCGCCCGGTATCCGCCACTTCAATCCACACCTGTCCATCGGCTGCGCCCCCCGTCACCACCACCAACCCATCAGGCGGGGTGAAATGGCAGGCATTGTCCAGAATTTGATTGAAGGCATCCATCAATAACAGTTGCTCGCCCACCACCGATGGCAAATCAAACGGCACCGCGCAGCGAATCGTAGGCGCGTTCACTCTTGGCTGACATTCCACAGGCAACAGTGACCCCAACCACACCGGTTTAGGATTCAGCGTATCCGCACTTTCCAGCTTGACCAGCATCAGCAACGTGTCTACCAACCGGGTGATGCGCTTGATTTGCTGGTCAATCTGCACACCTTTGCGGTAGCGGCTGTCTTCCTGCTTGGCATGCTGCATCAAATAGGCGCTGGAACCGATGATCGCCAGCGGGGTACGAAACTCGTGAGCCGCATCGCGGATAAACTTCGCCAGCATATCGGCGCGTTCTTTTTCCAGCTTGAGTTCCAGCACCCGTTCCTCGGCCTGCTTGCGTTCGGTAATATCGCGGCAGATGACATACGCGCTTAAATACGTGCCATCCGGGGCATAATTCAACTGGGCATGATCTTCGCTCCAGAAATAATGCCCGTCAGGATGCCAGTTGCGATAGGTATAGGCCACGCGGGGCAAGCGCCCACGAATGGCCTCATCAACTACGCGAACCACCGCCTCGCGGTCATCTGGATGAATCGCCTCGCGGAATTGTTCGGAACTACCACCCAGACTGCCGCCCACTTCTCGCCCGCGCTGACGATCAAAAGCCGGAGACGCATAAATAACCCGGTCAGCCACCGCGTCTATCATAATAATGCCATCCGAGGTATTTTCGGCAATCAGGCGATATTTCGCCTCACTGTCGCGCAGGGCTTCTTCCAGATTGTGCTGTTTGGTGATGTCCAAACCTATGCACTGAACTTCCGAGAAATCACCCGCCGCGTCAAGCAGCACAATAAATTCCCACAGCGTATGCCGGATATTGCCGTCCGCCAGTTTCTTTGTCAGCTCCACCCGCACGGGTTTGCCCGGACGTTCAAGGCATTCGTGGATGGTGTCAAAGGTCTTTTGATACTCAATCAGTTCAATGGTTTCGAGAACCGAAGCGCCGATCAACTGTGCAGCCGTGCTACCGAGCCAGTTCGCATACGCATCATTCACATAGGTACATATCCCTTCCATATTCGTGCGAATGACGAACGAGGTCTGGGATTGCAGCACCGACCGCGAGCGGTTTTCGCTCTGGCGCAGCTCATCTTCCATGCGGATGCGCTCCGAAATGTCGTGCGCCACCGCGATCAGTTCGCTCACTGCGCCCGTCTGGGAATCGCGCACCACCGTCACCGATGATTCGACCCAGACATAATGCCCTTCCTTGTGCAGCAACCGCTGCGGAATCACAAATCCGCGAGCGCCAGAAGCGATCGCCTGCCGGATGGCCTTTGCGGAAGGCTCACGGTCTTCCGGGTGTACGAGTTCAACGGCCGAACCGCCCACCAGTTCATGCGCGTAATAGCCCAGAAGCTGATGGACTGACGGAGAAACATACGTCCGCACCCCGCCCGTCCCGAATTTGATGATGACATCCTTCAAATTCTCCGCCAGCAAACGGAAGCGTTCCTCGCTCTCGCGCAACGCTTTTTCGGCCTGTTTGCGTTCGGTAATGTCCCGCAGCACGCTCAACAGATACGATGGGCTGCCGTCCTCGCCACGCACCAGCGCGGCATTGACCTCCGCCGTAATCAAGTGACCCTCTTTGTGGCGGTACTGGCATTCAACGGTTGGCACCGGATCGCCGTTCAGAAGCTGTTGATAAGCCCGCGCCGCAAAATCGCGCATCTCCGGTGCCACAATCTGGTCAGGAGGCAGCGCGTTCAGTTCTTCCAGCGTATAGCCCAGCAGCGCCACCATCCGCTGATTGATCTGAAGGTACGTGCCATCCAGTTGTAGAATCATCACCGCATCATTCGATTGCTCGAACAATGACCGGTAGCGCCCTTCGACGATGCGCTTATCCGTCACATCCATCACAACCGCGAAGATCAACCGCCCTTCTGGCATATCAATCGGGCTGACGTAAACTTCCACATCCCGAACCTCGCCGGAAGCCTTACGATGGCGCACATTCAGCACCATCCTGTTCCCTTCTGCCACCTGCCCCATATTTCGCTGCACATCGTTTGAGGGAAGGGTGGAAATATCCTCGATACGCATCCCTTCCAAGTGTTCCAGCGAATAGCCATAAAACTCAACCGCTGATTGATTGGCATGAACAATCGCCCCGTTGGAAGGGTTCACCAGCAAGCTCGCCACACTGTTGTTATCAAACAACTGCTGGTAGCGCAAAAGGCTGCGCTCCAGCGCCAGTTCTGCCTCCTTGCGCGCCGTAATATCATTCTGAATGCCCACGAAATGCGTCACAGTACCGCTGGCATCACGAACGGGAGCGATGCGCAGCTCGTTCCAGTACAGCGTGCCGTCTTTGCGGTAATTGCGCAGAACCACCGTACATTCTTGCTGATCCAGAATCGCCTGCCGGATTGTCGCCCGTCCGGGTTGATCTCGATCTGTCCCCTGAAAAATACGCGCATTCTTCCCGATCAACTCAGCGGCGGTATAACCGGTGTAACTTTCGAGGGCGGAATTGACGTAAATGATCGGGAAACTGGGCTTTTGCGCGTCTACCAGAACCAGACCGGAAATGTTGCTCTGGATGATCTGTTCCCATGCCACATTAGAAGGCAATGAGCTGCTGCCAGCAGGGAATGGTCGCTTGCGTTTAATGCGAGAACGGCGAAGAGCGGGCATTTGTAACCTGCAATTGATGAAGCACTCGGACAAGACAGGCGGCGACAGAGAAAAGTATGCGTCCCAACGAGGCTTAATATTCAATATGGATGGGCAATATTCTACCGTTGCTCATATTACAAAAGCAACATGAGTTATAGATAAGCCGCATACTTCAAATTCCCCCTCGAAAACCACGAAATTGTCCTATTACACAAGCACTACAGGGAACAGCTATCCGGTTCTGTATTACCAAAATTTTAAACAGGATTCATATTCCCCGAACGCCGACTTTATGGACAGTATGACCATTGCAGGCCACCGTGACAATAATTCACAGGTTATTCGAATTTTGGGGCAATGCCCCTCATCCCCTGCCCTTGCGCTGCGCGTCATGGCGAAGGGGAGTAAGACAAACAGATGCGTCTCACTTCCCCTCTCCAACGGTACTCCGCGTTACGGTTAAAGGGACTGAGGGGTGAGAGGCTTCAAAAACCTACCCGTGAAAGGGGCAGGGGGTGAGAGGCTTCTGAACGACTGCCGCTATTTCCGAATGCATCCCTCTTTACAGGCTGAACGTGATGTCCAAAAAGCTAAAGTGGGGGAGATAGGCTGATTTCTTCTTGTAAAGGAGTGTATATGGAAACGAGGTAACGTCAGGTACACATTCGGGCGGTGCATGGGGTGCGCCGACGCACATACGGGTACTTGCGTGTCCATGCGGAACTACGACACAGGGGACAATTATCGTGTGGCACAGTTAATGGCGCAGATGCGTTTAGTGGCCAAAGTTTTACAGGCATCACCCGGCGTAATGAATAGTAACGCTTGGTGTGCCCAACGTCCTAGAAAGGGATTTCAGTGCGATGACACCGAACGACAAGTGGGTATCGAA
>CAIPFY010000047.1 GCA_903864435.1 uncultured Chloroflexota bacterium
CCGCGCTGGAATCAAGGTTCTGGTGGTGTTTACGCATCAGTTGTACGGCGAAGGCGCGGGCTACAACTGGCCGCTGATGGACACCGGGCGCTGGAACGATCTCATCCCCAAATATGCCGACTATGCGCGGCGGGCGGTGTCTCTCCTGCAAAGCGCGAATCTGGCGCACTGCTACCAAATCTGGAACGAGCAGGATACTTCCCCGTCCGTTGCACGGGCCGCCGTTCCCATCCCCGCCAAAGACTATGCCAACATGCTCACGCAGACCATCCGCGCCATCCGCAGCGTGGATAAGACCACGCCCATTATCACCGGCGGGCATGTGGGCGGCCCCAGTTCCGGCGGCATCTATGCGCGTACCACGCTGGCGAACATGCCCGCCGATGTGCGCCCGGACGGAATCGCCTCGCACCCCTACGGACGCGGCGTCGCCACCAACAAGTTCAGCCCGTTCGGGGCGCTGGAGGAAGAAATTCAGCGGTACGCCGCTGTCATGCCCGGTAAGCCCGTCTGGCTCACGGAATGGGGCGTGCTGGATCGGCAGGGCGACATGAGCATCGTGCAGGATGTGAACGTGTATGCTACCGGCTTCATGAACATCATCAAGAATCAGTTCCCCGGTCAGGTGGCCGCCGCCATCTGGTACGCATGGGCGGACGGCATGGATAACGGCTACGGCTTAGTGGATAGTGACGATAAGCCCAAACGCGGCTTGATCGAGAAGTTCCTGACTCTGGGCTAAATTCGGACGCACTGTTTGCCCCTCAGCCGCCCCTGCGGTCTGAGGGGTTTTTCATGCGTTCACCCGCCGCAGCCGGTACAGCGCCACCCGCTTCGCGCCGAAGGGCAACCCCACGCCAGCCCGTAGTTCACCCGCCTTCAGCCTGATCTTCGCATCACCCGCTGGAAAATCTTCTGCCACATAATCTGCCTCACCGGGCAGCGGGATTTGCACGACGGCTTGCGTTACAGGCGCATCATTGCGGAACAACACAATCAGCCCTTCGCCGTCCCGACTCAAGCGTGCGTAACCGTCCCATGCCATTGAGTGCGGGCCAACCCACGAGCCTAGCGGGAAGAAACTTTCATCCAGCGCCACCGTCTGCCGCAGCGCCTTGAAAGCGCGGATGAGGCGACCATAATCCGCTTGCTGTTCCAGCGTCAACTGGCGCAAATCCCCTAGCAACAGCGGCGCGGAACCGAACGCGGTGGCAGCATGTTCGATCCAGTCCCCGCTGGTCGCCCGCAGATTGCCGATGAGCATACTTTCCACCGGAATCGCCAGCGCCCGCTGATACAGCAGCAACCGCGCCGCCAGCGGCCCCGCCGCCCGATCGCCGGTATCGCCCACGTTGCTCAACCAGTCCAGATCAGCCGCCGCCAGCAGCCCGTAATCAATCGTGTGTTTTTGTCCCCACAGTTCAAACGTCAGATCAATCCACACATCCGGGCATCGGGCATAAATGGCTTCCATAACGGCGCGAATGCCTTCATAAATGCGCACCACCGATTCCGCCGCCGATTGATGACGATGCCCCGGCGCGGTGCAACCCGGCGCTTCGCCATACGCATTGAACACCGTCGTCAAATCCAGTTTGAGATACGCCAACCGGAAATGCTCCACCAACTCAATCAGGCGGGCGGCGGCGGCCTCCTGAAACGCGCTACCGAGGCACATCACCGCCATCATACCGGCAGCAGTCCGCGTAAACTTGGGCTGTCCCGCGCTGTCCAAGCAGCGCCATTCTGGATGGTCTCCGTAATCACGCCCTTCCGGGCTGACCGCCGCCAGCGATGCCCATAGTCCCAACCGCATCCCTGCCGCTTCGACTGCCGTGCAAATCTCGTCCAACCCCTGCGGGAAATGAGCCGGACTGACCGCATTCGCGCCATACTCGGCCTGCCAGCCGTCATCAATCGAAAATACGTCAAACCCCATACGGGCAGCAACCGGGATTAATCCGACCACCGTCGGCGCATCAATCCCAATGCCGAACGGATCCCATGTGTTGTAGATGAAGGGGGGCGCGGCGGTTTTTCGCCGGAGTACACGGGCGGCATAGGCGGGCAAAATCCAGCGCGGATCGGCATAGCCCTGCCCTTCCACGCCCAGCACCAGCAGCGCGGCGGGGGATACAAACGTTTCCCCCGCTTGGAGTTGGCGCTCGAACGGAAACAAATCCGTATCAAACATCCAGCGCACCTCGCCATCCCAGAACCACGCGCCCTGTTCGGTACGTTTCAGATGACCGGGCGCTTCGTTCAAAGCCAGCGCACATTCGCCCGTGCGGGCATTGGTCAGCCGCAACAGGGGATCATCCACGCGGCCTGTGTATAGCAACTCACGCGGCTGCGAACCGTAATGAGCGAACAAGCGCATATCGCAGGTATCGCCCAACTGCATCTCCAAACGCTCAAAGCACAGATTGCGCAAGGTCAACACCTGATCGCCCTGATTGAGGAACGTCAGCCCTTTGCACATCACCGGATACTCATGGTCAAGATGGTAAAACACGCGGATTTCGAGGTGCGCCGCCGGATACGCCAGATGCACCGACAGCCACGCCCCGCGTGTGTCCGTCCCCTGTTCGACATGCCGCAAACGCGCCGCGCCCGCCATATGCGAGAGCAACCGCCCGTTGATGTCCACGCTGAAATCAGGTTCCGCCACTTCAGGATTTCGCCGAAACAAGCGAGTACCAGTGACGCGATGCTCAAGCTGCGCGGTGTAGACCCCGACAACAGGATCAAAAACCACCACCCGGCGCATAAAAGGACTAACCAATTCCCATTGTGGATTCATACGCACGATTCCCCGTATAAGCACCGAATAGGCTACGCATCCAATATACTATTGGACTATTGAATGCGTCAGGCTTCTTGCGTAAGCTCTATTTCCGCGCTATAACGACCTCGGCTTAGTTGTACCTTTGTAGGAAGATACTCCCACTGTGACCGAACGAAAAATACGCCTTCTTGTGATCGAAGATGAAGCGCCCGTACAGGACATGATGAAGCGGTTGCTGGAACGTTATGGATGGGAAATCATACAGGCTTATCATGTGCAAGAGGCGGTTCAAATTCTGCGCGACAACCGTCCGCTGCCCGATCTAGTGATCCTCGATTTAATGCTGCCGGATATTGACGGCTTTGAACTACTGCGACAGATGCGTAGTAAAAAAATCTTCGATACGCTGCCGGTGGTCATCGTATCCGCGCTGGCCGACCCCGAACAGATTCGCAAAGGGCTGTCGTTAGGCGCAGATCGCTATGTGACCAAACCCGGCATCATCCACAATCTCGCAAAAACGGTCATGGAAGTACTGCGAACAGGCCGCCGCAAGACCATGCCGTAGATTTGACGCGCACCCCCGTTCGAGACTATGCTTGGCAGCATACGCACCATTCATTACAGGGAAAATAATGATGATGACCGATGCCGAGCTAACCATCCTCAGTTTGCTCTCTGAGGGTGCGCGTCATGGGTACGAACTGCAACAACTGATTGATGAGCGCGGGCTGCGCGAATGGCTCACCATTGGTTTCTCATCCATCTATTACCTGCTCAATCGGCTTGAGCGCCAAAAACTACTGAGCAGCGAATTGCGTCCAGAAGGGCGCGGCCCAGCACAAAAACTGTTCAGCATCACCGAAGCAGGCCGGGGCGTGCTGCAAACCGCCGTCAGCGACTTGCTCCGTCAGCCCCGCGCACTCGGTTCAGGCTTTGAGTTGGGTCTAGCGAATATGATGGTGCTACAACCCCGGCAGGTCTATCAAACGCTCCACCACCACCACCACGATTTGCAGCAGCGGTTAAACGCCATCACGAAAGCCTACGAGCGAAACCAGTCCGAACCCGGCACAGCGCCCCATATCGCCGCGCTGTATACGCACAGCCTCGCCCTGATGCAGGCCGAACTGGGATGGTTGACCACCTTCCTCGAAAACTGGAAAGAACTTTATCCGGGGGTGGAGAACGCGCCAGCCGAAGAACCGGAAGCCCACAGCGCCGTCACTCGCATAAACCCGCGTAGCGCACAGTCCGAACCCGCCAAGATGATTCAACGGCTGAAGCGCATCCCACCCACGACGGGGGAATAAGCTCGTAGACGGTGAATAACGGCAACCGCAACCCGATCTGCACCTCAAAACCCGCGTCATCCAGTGCGCGTAACCAGCGCGGATAAGGGGCATCCTCTGGTACGGGAAAGTAGCGCGGGGCGCGATCCGGTTGCTGAATCGCGCCAGCCGCCAGCGTGCGCGGCGTGGGATAGTACACCCGCCGCTTATCCGACCACGCGCCCATGTAGTAACCCAGTTCCCAGCCCAACCAGCGATCATACACAATCGCGCCCAATGCCCGTTCGTTCAGGTACGTGGCAACGCGGTCAATCCCTTCTTGTGTACCCACATCGCTGCCCAACCGCGCCTGCCCTCCCATCACGCTCACCACCAGCAGCACACCGCCCGCAGCCGCCCACCCCCATCGCGGAATCTGCATCTTCCGGCTGATACTGCGCAGGCCGTTCGCAGCCAGCAGCGCCAGCGGTGGCAGCAGCGGCAGCAAGTAGCGATCATAAATGTTGATCCCTAAAACGGTGTGCGCGACCATATACAGTAGGCAGTAAGCCAGCAGCGCCCGCGCCATCCGCCCGCGTGCGCCCCACGCCGCCAACGCCAGCAGCGCCACCGTCACAAGCGACGCACCGAACGCAACCTGCCCGTAGCCCCACCACACTTGCAGGCGCGGTAGCCAGTCTGCCGGATGTGCCAATCGTGCCGGCTCATTGTTCACCGCCGCCAGCGCCCACACGCTGCCCACCGTTCCCCGCGCCGCCTCCCACGCGGTCAGCAGCGCCAACCCGCCCAGCAGCGGCAGAAGCAACAACCCGCAACGGCGTTCGCGGCGCACCCACCCCACCGCCAGCAGCAGCGGCAGGTACAACAGCGCCTGCTGCTTGCAGCCCACACCCAGCGCCAGCCACACGCCCGCCCACCCCCACTGTCCGCGCAGCGCCGCAACCAGCGCCGCCGCCAGCATCAAGAGCAGCAGGCCATCCGTGAAAACGGTGGCACTGAACGCCAGCGCCAGCGGTGAGCAGACGACCAGCGCCAGCGCGATCAGGGCGGTGGGCGGGTCGCGCCACAGGCACAGCGCCAGATGGTAGACCAGCGGCAGCAGCAAAATACTGGCCGCCAGACCGGGCAACCGCGCCGCCAGTTCCCCCCGGTACACCTCCAGCGTCAGTACGCCGTCCGGCAGCGCCGTCACCCCGAACGCGCCCATCGAAAGCGCATCGGCGTACAGCGTCAGCGGCGGCTTATCCAGCGCACCGGACAGCAGCCAATCCCCCTGCACCGCAGCGCGGCGTGCAAACGTGGCGAACAACGCCTCGTCAGGATGCAAACGCCCCGCCGTCCCCAACGCATGAATTCGCAGCGCCGCCCCCAACAGCAACAGGAGCAGCGCCATCCACCGCACAGATTGACTCCGGGCGGGTTCTCCACGATTCCTCATCATCCGGTTGCGCACCATGACTTTTATCCCAATAGGTTCTTCCTAACTTGAGAGTCCTACAGCCCATTTCACGGTATCATACAGACAGAATGACCGCCAGAATCAGCCAACCGGATGAACATGAACCGCTTGTTTCTCTGCTACAGTCGTGTGGATCGAACCATCACCGAACGACTCGCCGCGCTGCTACGTAAAGCCTTCGACCATGTGTGGTACGATGACAACCTTCACGGGGGCGAAGAATGGTGGGCGGAGATTCGCCATGAAATAATGGCCTGCCACTATTTTCTGTTTCTCATGTCCGAAGATTCGATTGCCAGCGATTGGTGCCGCCGCGAACTGGACGAAGCCTTCCGCCTGAATAAAACCGTGCTGCCGGTGCTGGTGCGTGCCCGCACCAATGTGCCGGATCGTCTCAGCCGCCTCCAGCATATTGATATGGGCGAAGGCATTCACGTCGAAGGGCTGAATCAGCTTTATGCCGCGCTCATTCGCCACGCGCCAGAAACCGACTCTCAGCGGCATAGCGACCGCCGCATATTGGATCGGCTGTGGTTGTTCATCAATGGTCACTACATCGAGCTTTTGAGCGAACAAGTCAATCAGGGCAAAATTGATTGGGAACAGTATACGGCCCACATCAACAAGTATCTCGACCTGCGCTCAAAATCCCATGAACCGCTGCACGACCGGGGACTGGCTGACGCTTTCGAGAATTTCGACGATGCGCTCATCAAAATGGATGGACAAATCGGCTGGACGTATGCAATGACCGAACGCAACGGGCATCCCTATATGATCCGACCAGAAGATGCCAGCAACGATAGCTACTGGTACGAACGCTACCAGCGCCTAAACCGCCAGATGACCGATGTCTGGATGAAACACGCGGCACTAGCCGAAAGCATCTGCCGCCTGATGCCCGATTTTGATGTGATGCGCGAAGAATAGCGCACCACTTATTGACAAGGAATAAGGATTGCCCATGCTCAACTTCAGCACAATTCGCGCCGTCGTCACCGACATGGACGGCGTGCTGTGGCGCGGTGACGAAACCCTACCCGGCGTCACCGAGTTCTTCGCGCTGCTGCGCTCACGCGGCATCTCCATCGCGCTTGCCACCAACAACGCCACCAAAACACCGGGCGACTATGTAGATAAGCTGGCGAAAATGGGCGTGGAAGGCATTCAGGTAGCGCAAATCATCACCTCGTCCACCACCGCCGCCAGCTACCTGCAAACCCAGCATCCGGCAGGAACACCTATCCATGTTCTCGGCAGCGACCGTCTGCGCGTGCTGATAAGCGAAGCTGGTTTCACGATTGCGGATTCGGGTGTGGCGGCAGTCGTGGTGGCGCTCGACCCGCAGTTGACCTACGACAAGCTCAAACGGGCGGCGCTGCTCATCCGGGGCGGCGCGGCCTTCATCGCCTGCAACGAGGACGCCACCTATCCCGTCCCCGAAGGGCTGGCACCGGGCGCGGGCAGCATCGTAGCCGCCTTACGCACCGCCACCGACGTGATTCCGCTGGTAATGGGCAAGCCGCACGCCCCTATGTATCACGCGGCGCTGCAATATGTCGGGCAGCCCGCCGCCAACACCCTGATGATCGGCGACCGCCTGAACACCGACATATATGGCGCGACCACCCTCGGTATGCGCACGGCGCTGGTGCTCACCGGCGTGAGTACGCCCGAAGAAGCGGCGGCTGCCGAACCCGCGCCGGACGCGGTTTACAGCGATCTTGTGCAGTTGATGACCGACTGGAAGTAGCCGCCTAAAAAATCCCCTCCCCAACCCCTCCCCATACATGGCTGAGGGCAAGAAGAAGCAGATTCTGTATCGTGATACCTGCCTAAAAAACACGTCCCCTTCTTCGCGGAGAAGAAGGGGACGCGCTGCTTTACTCACGCACGACTACGGCTACCACGCATAGGCTTCGGGGGCTGCTCCACCGGGGCCGGGCCAAATCGTGTCCAACCGCTTCATCTGTTCCTCGTTCAGTTCGATCTCCAGAGCACGCAGGCTACCGTCTAGCTGTTCCATCGTGCGCGGGCCGATGATCGGCGCGGTCACGACCGGATTCGCCAGCAACCACGCCAGCGCCACATCCGCCGGTTGCTCGTTGATATCGGCACAGAAGGCTTGATAGGCTTCCAGTTGCGGGCGCTGCTTCTCGATCAAGTCTTTGGAACGGTTCTCGTTGCGCCGCCGCCCGTTCGCGTCAATGCCGCCGAGGATGCCGCCCGCCAGTGGCGACCACGGTATCACCCCCAGCCCATACGCTTTACAGGCGGGAACCACTTCCAGTTCCACCGTGCGTGCCGCCAGATTGTACAGGCTTTGCTCGCTCACCAGCCCCATGAAATTCCGCTTCGCAGCGATTTCGTTGGCCTGCGCGATATGCCAGCCCGCGAAGTTGCTGCTGCCCACGTACAGCACCTTGCCTTCGCGCACCAGTTGTTCCATCGCCTGCCAAATTTCTTCCCACGGCGTCGCACGGTCAATATGGTGCATCTGATACATATCAATGTAATCGGTCTGCATCCGCTTCAAGCTGGCTTCGCACGCCCGCTTGATATGCAGCGCCGACAGTTTGCTCTCGTTCGGCCAATCGCCCATGCCGCCATACACTTTGGTGGCGATCACGGTCTTTTCACGCCGTCCGCCGCCCTGTGCGAACCAGCGTCCGATGATCTGTTCGGTAACGCCTTCACCTTTTTTCCACCCGTACACATTCGCGGTATCAAAAAAGTTAATTCCCAGTTCCAGCGCCCGATCCATAATGGCAAAGCTGTCCGGTTCGGTGGTCTGCGGGCCAAAGTTCATCGTCCCCAAGCACAGACGGCTGACCGATAGCCCCGTGCGACCCAGCATCGTATATTTCATGTGCGTTCTCCTATGCGAATCTGCAACTCTTAGCCTGATTGTACTCCAATAGGAAGAACATCATCCACTGGTCATGCCATTTGCGACTGCCTGAATACATCCACTTTCACGCATAATGTAATTCAAGGAGGCTATAACCTTATGCATCAATTACTCAACCACATGGCAAACATCGCCATGAAACCCCTGCTCCAGTCCCCTCTGCATGTGGTGGCAAGCGGCAGGATCATGCTCATCACCTTTACCGGTCGCAAGTCCGGCAAAATCTACACCACACCGGTTGAATATCAGCGAACCGGCGATACGCTCATGCTGTTCACCCAGAAAAGCAGGACGTGGTGGAAGAATCTGGAAGGCGGCGCACCCGTCACTGTCTGCCTGCATGGTCAGGAAATGCACGGACAGGCCGATGTTTCGACCAACAGCGAAAGCGTATATCTGGGTCTGAAATCCATGTATCCGCGTGCCACTGAGGAATGGACGGAACAAACTGCGCCCGATCTGGTCATGATTACGGTGCAGGTCTAAGCCGAATCCGCCGCCCCTGCCCGCCGCTTTGACCACGTAGCAGGCGGGCAACCCATAAAAACTGCCAACCGGACTGGATCAAAGCCGGGGTGTGTTGTTTTTTGTCCCCCGGCGCGTCATCCCCTCAAGATCGTCATAGACGCATCCCCGCTGCTTGCATACAATCGGCGCATCCGGTAAATGCGCCACCTAGTCGCCCGTTGGAGATTGCAATGTTCAATCGTTCGATGTTGATTCTGTTCGCCGCTGTTCTGCTGCTGGTCGCCGCTGCGGGGATGGTCTTTGCACCACGCCCAACCACCGCGCAGGAAGAAATCGCCACCTTCCGCACGCTACTCGATCAAGCGCGGGCAGACAAAAGCAGCATCACTATTCAGTTTGCCGAACCCCTGATCGCAGGCGAACGCTCGTGGACGCTGCCCGAAAACGCCAGCGGGCGCACGATCAGTCTGGTCGGCGCGGATTTCATCTGCTTCAGCGAACCCTGGAACAACGCCAGCAAAGAACGCTGCACCCCGTTCAGCAACCTCATCAGCGTCACTTACATACGCTAACCTCAAACAAACACCCCCGCCGGAATGGCCGACGGGGGTGTTGATAGACAGGTTCAGGCCGCCCGTTTAGACGGGCATGTTGTTAGGCGCTGGGGCCAGCCGGAACAGCCGGCTGATCGGGCGCGGGCATCTGGAAGTTAAATTCTTGCCCGCCCTGCCCGTGATGGAAGAACGGGAACATGCCGCCCATCCCCGATCCCATTCCACCTAAACCGGCCTGCGGTTCGCCCAGTGTGGCTTCCAGCGAGAGGGTTTCGCCGCCGCGCAGCACGGTCAGCGTAATCACGTCCGCCGGTTCATAGGCGACCAGACGATCGCTCAGGGTGTGTTCGGCATCCACCGGCTCGTTGTTCACGGCGGTGATGACATCCCCGGCCTTCAGGCCAGCGGTTTCGGCGGGCGAACCCGTCGTCACAGCCTGCACCAGTGCGCCGTCGGTCTGCGTCACGTTATGTTCTTTCGCAGCGGTTTCGTCCAGCGTGACAAATTCCACGCCCAGATAGCCATTCCCGCCGATCATCGAGAAGAAGGGCATCTGATCCATCGGGATATTGCCCATCGAACCCTGAATGCTCATACTACCCGCCAGAGTCGCGGTCAGGGTCACATCCGCGCCGTCACGCTGCACGGTGACGGTCACTTCATCGCCCACCTTCAGGGCGCGTACCACGTTGATCGCTTCTTCCGCCGTCTTGACTTCGGTATCACCGATCTTGGTGATGATGTCGCCCACCTTAAAGCCCGCCACTTCCGCAGGCGAACCAGCCACGACTTCCGCCACTGTCACGCCTTTGTCCGAGTCCTCAAGGCGCACGCCTAGCATCGGGCGCTCGGTGCGCTGGAAGTTCGGCGCGGAGTCCATGTCGGCGGGGCGTTCTGCCAGTGTCGCGCTCAAATCGAGCGTTTCGCCGCTGCGTTCCACACTCAGCGCCAGTGTATCGCCTACTGCATACCCACTCATCACATCACGGATGCTGTCGGCGGTCACATCTTTGCCGTCAATCTGCAAAATCAGGTCGCCAACCTGCAAACCAGCGGCGGCGGCGGGGCTATCCGGCGCAACCTGCTGCACTTCCACGCCCTTATCCGCCGGAACGAGTCCCACGCCCAGATACGATTGCGGCGGGGTCTGCTCCTGCGCGGCAGTAAATCCCAATGCGGAGAACAACGCCGTCACAGCCAGAACGGCCAGCAGCGCAGCACGAACGAGGTTTTTACGAGACATAGTACGATGTTCCTCCCAATTCACTTCGGTTCCGATGAGACTTGCTCACCATGCTGTATACCATAAGGCCGCCATCTAAGCAGCATCTGAAACCATTCTGAAGCTATGCTGAAGTCTCTGAGCATCTCCTAAGCGCCGGATAAACGAAGGCCAATCGTCTCGCGCAGCCTACGCCCTTCCCCTACAATACGGGATATGAACACTTCACCTCGCCGACTGCTCACCCGTTTGCGCCCCCGCACCCGCCGCCAGTGGCTTGCCAGCGGCGCGGCGCTGTTCGCCATTCTCGCCACCGCCGTGTACGCATGGCTGTTCAACGACTTACCCTCGATTGACCGCTTGCAGGCGGGGCTGGCACTACCTTCTACCCGCATCTACGACCGAAACGGCACGATTTTGTACGAAATCCTGCCGACGGAAGGCGGGCGCAACAACGCACTTCCGTTAGACGAAATTCCGATGGACTGCCAGAACGCCATCATCGCCACCGAAGACGCGAACTTCTACAACCACCCCGGCGTGGACATTACCGGCATCGCCCGTGCGCTGTGGATTAATGTGCGCGGCGGCGAAGTGCTGGCCGGCGGCAGCACCATCACGCAGCAGGTCGCCCGTAACTTGCTGATGGATCCGCAGCAACGCGCCGAACGTACCCTGCGCCGCAAACTGCGCGAAAGCATTCTCGCGCTGCGGTTGCAAAGCGCCTACAGCAAAGCCGGCATCCTCGCCCTGTACCTGAACCAGAGCTATTTTGGTAATCTGGCTTATGGCATCGAAGGCGCGGCGCGTGCTTATTTCGGCAAATCCGCCCGCGAACTCTCGCTGGCAGAATGTGCGCTGCTGTCGGGGCTGATTCAAGCGCCCGCCATCTATGACCCCCTCACCAACCGCAAAGCCGCCGAAGACCGCCGCGACATCGTGCTGGGACTGATGGAAGCACAAAAATACATTACCGCTGAACAATCCGCCGCCGCCAAAGGGGATGAACTCCAGTTCGCCGCCAGCCCCTTCCCGATTCAAGCGCCGCATTTCGTCATGGCGGTCATCAAACAGTTGGAACGGCAGTTCCCCGAACAACTCTATGCGGGCGGGCTGGAAGTGACGACCACAGTGGATTTGAACTGGCAGCAAAAAGCTGAATTACTCGCCAACCAGCAGCTTGAACGGCTGAACCACACGCCGGGGCGCGTGCCTGCCGAAGCACATAACGCCGCGCTCGTGGCGCTCGACCCGTACACCGGGCAAGTACTCACGCTGCTCGGCAGCCCGGACTACTTCGACGAGGCGATTGATGGCGCGGTGAACGCCGCCCTCGCCTCGCGCCAGCCGGGGAGCGCCCTGAAGCCCTTCACCTATGCCGCCGCCTTTGACCCCACACAACCGGACGCATGGACTCCCGCTACGATGATTCTGGATGTGGAAACGCCGTTCGTCACCCGCAAGCTGGAAAGCTACACCCCCGCCAACTTCGGGCTGGTCGAACACGGGCCAGTATTGGCACGGGAGGCGCTGGCCTCGTCCTTCAATATTCCGGCGGTGGTCACGCTCGAACACGTCGGCATTCAGAAATTGATCGCCCTGCTGAACAACGCGGGCGTGGAAACCCTCGCCCAAAACTCACGGGTTGACCTCGCCATCACGCTCGGCGGCGGCGAAGTACGCCTGCTTGACCTGACCAGCGCCTACAGCATTTTCGCCAACGGCGGCAACCGCATCGAACCTGTTTTCCTGCTCAACGTCACCGACCACAGCGGGAAGGTACTCTACCAGTGGCAACCCGCCCCGCAAACCACCCGCGTGATTGATGAACGGGTCGCCTACCTCATCACCCACATCCTGAGCGACGACAACGCCCGCATTCCCGGCTTTGGCGAACACAGCGCCCTTAACATCGGGCGACCTGCCGCCGCCAAAACCGGCACCACCACCGATTTCCGCGACAACTGGATCGTGGGCTACACCCCCAATCTGGTCGTTGGCGTGTGGGTGGGCAATGCCGATAATCACCCGATGGTGGATGTAACGGGCGTCAGCGGTGCTGCCCCGCTGTGGAACACCATCCTGCGTGCCGTGCTGGTCGGTCAACCGGAACTCCCGTTCACGCCGCCCGCCGGCCTCGTGCGCCGGGATGTGTGCGCCACCAGCGGCCTGCTCCCCACGCCCGCCTGCCCCCTCACGCGCAGCGAATGGTTCATCGAAGGCACCGAACCCACCCAACCAGACACCTTCTACCAGACGTTTGTGATTGACCGCGACACCGGCTACCTCGCTGATGACCACACGCCGCCGGAACGCCGTCAGTCGCAGGTGTATCTGGTGCTGCCGCAGGAAGCGCGAGACTGGGGACTGCTGCACGGAGTCCGCCCACCGCCCACCGCCGCCCCCATCGTGCAAACCGACAGCGCCGAAGGGCTGCGCCTGCTGGAACCTGACCCGTACACCATCTTCCAGATCAGCCCGATGACGCCCATCAGCACCCAACGCCTGCGCTTCACGGTGGCCGCCCCGCCCGACACCACGCTCGTCCGCTACGAACTGGACGGGGAATCGCTAGGCGAAGCATCCGCCGCCCCGTGGGTGGTGTGGTGGACGCTGGCGCTAGGCGAACATACGCTGGTCGCCACCGCCACCCTCGCGGACGGGAGCGAACAAACCAGCGAAGCGATCCCCTTCACAGTGGTCAACTTTGCGCCGCCAGAGGCCATCGCTGGCACAACGCGCCCTTGAGAACATCACTCAAAACTTGACTCCGGTCAACCCTTCCGTTATCGTTCAAGCCGTTTGTGGTGTAAGGAACTCGCGTCCATGCAGATTAAGCGGGATTACTCGCAGCCCTTCTTCAGCACGCGCCGCCGGCGGCGCAGTACAGGCCGATTCTTGTTTTTCTACGGCCTCTTTCTGGGCGGCTTCCTCGTCTTTGTCTATTCTCAGTTCAACAGCCTGCAACTCATGGCGCTGGACGCGATGGGCATGGCTCCCACCGCCACCCCGTTCGCCAGCACCTTCGCCGATGCCGGCTACAACCAGTTCTTGCAGGGCGATCTGGAAGGTGCGGCGGTCAATTATCAGCAAGCGGTCAGCCAGCAACCCGACAACATCAATTACCTCTACGAATACGGGCGCATGCTGATCGAACTAGATCGCTCTGCCGATGTAAACGCCGGGCGCTCCGTGAGCGACGCCGAACAAGCCTCCCAACTCGGCGATCATGCGATGGAAGTGGCACCGAATGATGTGCGCGCCTTCGCGCTGAAAGCGAAGGCGCTGGTCTGGCTGGACGACTCGGAATCCGCCATCCCGGTTGCGCTGCGCGGACTCGAACTGGATCGCGGTTTTGCGCCGCTGCTGGCGGTGCTGGCGCGTGCCTATACCGACATCGGGCGTTACCAGCAGGGGTTAGACTATGGCGAACAATCCGTCACAGCAGACCCGATGAGCATCGAAGCCCACCGCGCCTATGCCGTGTCATTGATCTGGGTCGGCTTGCGCGACCAAGCCATTCAGGAACTCGAAGATGCGGTGAACATCAACCCCAACCTGACCACGCCTTACTTTGAACTGGCCGGTCAGTACATCAGCAGCGAACGCTACGAAGAAGCGGTTGCCGCCTACGAAAAAGTGCTTTCCATGCAGCCCCGCAACGCCAAAGCCCTGCTGCGCCTGTGCGAAGTGTATTCGCGCATCGGGCAGGATCAACAGGCGCAGGGCTATTGCGATGACGCACTGGCGATTGATCCCAACTACAAAGAAGGCTACCGCCAGCTGGGTATGGTGAACTTCCGCCGCCGAAACTACGAAGGCGCGATTGAGAATTTTGACCGCTGCGTATCGCTCGGCTCGGAAGAAATCGAGTGTTACTACCTGCGCGGGCTGGCGCACTACTATCTGGGCGAATGCGATGCCGCGTGGAGTATCCTTGAAGAATCGTTGCAGCGCATCGAACTGCTTCCGGTGAAAGAGCCGGTGCTTTCCACCACGCAGAACGGGTTACGCTTGGTCACGGAAAGCTGTCCGACCTACGCCAACCGCGCTGTACCCACGCCAGTCACACCTACGCCCTTACCCACGCCCATCGGCAGCGGATGAAAAGGATGCGGCGATGTATCTAAAAACTCCCAAGCGTTACCAGCGCGGGCAGAAACGCAGCCCGATCTCGCTGCGCTGGCTGTGGCTGTGGATTCTCACGCCGCTGGTCGCCTTTGTGGGCTTGCAGGTGTATAACAACCGCGACACCTTCGGGCCGCCAGTGCAACAGGTCATTTACAACCTGTGGAGCAGCACTGGCAATTCAATAGCGACGGCGATGTCGCCCACACTCGTCCCCACCCAAGACCCCGCCGAGCGCCTCGCCCGTGCGGAGGCCGATTGGCGCGATGGACGCATCGAAGCCGCGCTGGAAAGCTACAACGCCGTCATAGATGCCGTCCCGAACAATGTGCAGGCGCACTACCGCCGCACGCTTGGCCTGTTGATGGAAGGCTCGCTAACCCCTGCGCTGGCGGCGGCGGAAGATACAGTCACCGCCGACCCGTTCAATGCCGACGCATGGGCGATTCGATCAATGGCGCTGGACTGGAATGAGCGTTACGGCGAAGCCATCGCGTCGGCGCTGCGGGCACTGGAGATCAGCCCGGACAATGCCCGCGCAATGGCCTTCCTCGCGGAAGCCTATAAAGACAGCCAGCAGTATGATCTGGCGCAAAGCACCATCGAAAAGGCTTTGAATACCGACCCGAACAATTTCGAGGCGCTGCGAGTGCGTGGTCTGATCGCGCAGGAAATCGAGTTTGATCTGGACGCGGCTAAAGACTACTACCAGCAAGCCTATAATCTGGCGCCGAACCTGCCTTACCTAGCGATGGAACTGGCGTGGGCAGAGTATTACGCGCAGAACTTAGATACCGCCATCAGCATGTTAAACGACATCGTGGAAACCAACCCGAACAATTCACGGGCGCTGTTTCAGATGGGATTCTTCTACTACAACGGACAAGGCAACTTCTCGCAGGCTGCCGAATTTCTCAGTCGCTGTGTGCAGGTCAACCCGCAAAGCGTCAACTGTCAGGGCTTGCTGGGACGGGTACGAATCAGCCTTGAAGACTACCCCGGCGCCGTCTCCTCCCTGCAAACCGCGATTGAGTTGGGTTCCACCAACCCGCGCCATTTCCTGTGGATCGGGCGGGCATACAAGGCGCTGGGCAATTGCCAAGAGGCCGTCCCGTATTTGCAGCAAGGGGATAAGCTGGCACAGACGAGTGGCGACGCCGAAGCGCAGAGCGCCATCGCGGATAACTTGAGCGAATGTCAGGGCGGCGTGCCAGCAAGCAGCACAGCCACACCCACCCCGGAGCCAAACGCCTGATTCCGGGGGTTGTGTCTCGCATCTCGCCGCAATCGGCGTATACTACTGGACGAGTGTTCAATTCTGAACGGAGTCCTAATTGTGAAGCAGCCCGATCGCCGCATTGCACGTACACGCCGCCAATTACGGGATGCGCTTGTCGCGCTCATCCTCGAACAAGGCTATGAATCCGTCACCGTGCAAGCCATCACTGACCGCGCCGATTTGAGCCGCGCCACGTTTTATCTGCACTTTAAGGATAAAGAGGATTTGATGCTCGCCAGCCTGCGCGAGATGTTTGATGACCTGCGTCGGCGCTACTCACCGCCCCAAAAAGGAGAATCGCCGCTGCGGCCTGAAATGCCCATGCGGACGATCCCCTTTCAACATGCGCTGGAATACCGCGATTTGTACCGTGTCACCCTGCTCAGTGAACAGGGAACTGCGGCCATCCTGCGCGGCATCCGCCTGTATCTGGCAGACGCCATGCGCGAACGGATCGAAGCCGTCGCCACTGGCCCGCTGTCCGTCCCGGTAGACGGGCTGGCGAACTACCTTGCGGGCGGTATGCTGGCGCTGATTAGCTGGTGGCTGGATTCCGGCACGCCGCAAACCCCGGAAGAAATGGCCGCCTTGTTTCAGCAGATGACCCTGCCCACGATGACCGCCCTTCTAGGCCACCCGCCGCGCTAAAGCGTCACTCAATCGGCTTGCTCTCGTCGTTGCCCCAATCTTTCCATGAACCGTCGTACACGGCAGCATTCGTAATGCCAGCCAACCGCAGCGCCAAGAAGCCAAAGCTGGCGGAAATGCCCGCGTTGCAATACACAATGGTTTCGGGCGTAGTCGCATCAATATTCAGGGCGCTCAAGGCCGTCCGCAGCTTATCCGGCGCGAACACCGTGCCATCCGGGTTCAGCAGGCCATGACGGGACTGATTGACCGCGCCGGGGATATGCCCCGCACGCTTGGCGCGGGACGATTTGCCGTTGAACTCGTCGGCAGAACGCACATCCAGCAAGCGCGTAGTCGTGCCGAGCGCCGCGCTCACCTGATCGCCATTGCGGTAAATCGCCGGGTTGGGGCGCGGGACGAACGTCCCCGAAGCCACCGCAGACACATCGGCATTCACCGGACGGCCTTCCGCCACCCACTTGTTCCAGCCCCCATCCAGCACCGCCACCGAAGTGAATCCGTAGTAGTTCAGCGTCCACCACAGCCGCGCCGCGAACATCCCGCCGGAATCATCATACGTCACCACCTGCATCCCTTCGCGCAAGCCAGCACGGTTTAGAGCCTCGGCATAGCGTTCGGGCGGGGCGATTTTTGCATGGCGGGGATCAGCGGGGTCGGTGATCTCTAGCACCCAATCCACAAA
>CAIPFY010000048.1 GCA_903864435.1 uncultured Chloroflexota bacterium
AGCAAAGGGATGATCTACCGTCGGCATTTGAAAACGTTATGGCGGCAGTATCGGGCAGGAGAAATTACCCGTGAACAAGGCCGTGCCAGCGTCATGTCTTGGTTAGGGCATGTGCAGCATGGCGATACGTTTGGGCTGCGCCGTACCCTGTTTCGTGAGGTGATGAGCATATGAAAGGGCAGTCACCTGTTTTCGTGAAAAGTGAAGCCTTCATGATCTGGTTGCTCAATCACACCGCTGCTTTTCCCAAACATGAGCGTTTTCGGCTGGCAAAACGGATGGATGATGCCCTGTTCGATTTGCATAAGGCGCTGATGCAGGCCACCTATCGGGCGAACACGCAAGATTGGTTGCGGGAGGCGGATATACAATTGCAGTATTTGAGAGCCTATTTTCGGTTAGCCCTAGAACTCCGGTACACCACGCCCGACCAGTTCCATTTTGTGGCAGAACAGCTTGATGAGATCGGACGGTTAATTGGAGGATGGGGTAAAAAGGCATAACGCGAATTTCATATTCGTTTATGTGGGGACACCGGAGGGGTGCTGCGGGGCGGTTCGTGGAACAACAACAATACCGACAACTTCCGCTGCGATTACCGCAACAGGAACAACCCTCACAACAGGAACAACAATAGGGGTTTCCGTCTTGCCCTACCTTGCCTGTTCATAATCAGAATGCCGTGTGTTCACGGATGCTCGGTGCGTATTATGGGCAAGAGTGCCGGATGTTCCCGCCCATATCGGGCAAATACAAAAGATGCCGTCTGTTCTGGTAATCCTTATGGATGAACGATCAGGCGGCACTTTGTTTCAGCCCTTTCTACAGGGTGGGCTGAGGGTTACATGGAGTCTACTCAAACACGCTATCGGCGCTACAATGGGATGGGATTATTCAATAAAGGCACTGACCTGAGGAGGGTGTAATGACGGTTCCGATAGCAGTACAACTTTATTCTTTGCGCGATGTGCTGCCCAAAGATTTCGCGGGTGTCATCCATCAGGTTGCCGCGATGGGCTATGCCGGCGTGGAGACAGCCGGTTTCGCTGGCACGACGGCGCAGGCTGCCGCCAAGATATTCGCCGCCGAGGGCTTGCAGGTGTGCAGCGCCCACAGCGGGCTGCCATTGGGCGACCAGAAGAACGAAGTGCTGGATACGATGGCGGCGCTAGGCTGCAAGCATCTGGTTCATCCCTACATTCCGCCGGAGGAATTTCAGTCCGTCGCCAGCATTCACAGCCATTGTGACCGCATTAACGAGGCGAACGCGGTGGCACAGGCCAACGGCATCACGCTGTACTATCACAATCACTGGTGGGAGTACGAGTTTGTGCTGGAAGGCCGTCCCGCTTACCAGATCATGCTGGATCGCCTTGAGTCCAGCGTTCTGCTGGAAGTGGATACCTACTGGGTGCAGGTGGGCGGGCGCGATGCCGCTGAAGTGGTGGCGGAACTGGGCGAACGTGCGCCGCTGCTGCACATCAAGGACGGCGTGGCGACCAAAGAAGCCGCGATGCTGGCTGTCGGCGACGGCGTGATGAATTGGGCGTCGGTGATGGCGGCGGCGGGTGCGGCGCAGTGGTTGGTGGTGGAACTGGATCGCTGCGATACCGATATGCTGACGGCAGTAGGCAAGAGTGTGACGTATTTGACCTCGAAAGGGTATGGTCATGGCCGATAAGATTCGCGTCGGGTTCATTGGTGTCGGGAACATTTTCCCGCAGTATGTACGCGGTTGCCGCGCCTTCGACATTCTCGAAATTGCCGCCGTCTCGGATTTGGATGTGCAGCGTGCCAAAGACCGCGCCAAAGAGTTCGACATCCCCAAAGCCTGCTCGGTGGATGAACTGCTGGCTGACCCTTCGATTCAGATCGTGGTCAACCTGACCATCCCCAACGCCCACGCACAGGTGGCGCTCAAGGTGTTGGAAGCCGGTAAGCATGTCTACGGCGAAAAGCCGCTGGCGCTCTCCCGCAAAGAGGGTGCTGCCGTGCTGGAACTGGCGAATGCGAAGGGGCTGCGCGTGGGCTGCGCGCCGGATACCTTCCTCGGCGGCGGCGGCCAGACCGCCCGTAAGCTGATCGAGGACGGCGCGATTGGCGTGCCGGTGGCGGCGGAAGCGGCCTTTATCTCGCATGGGCCGGAAAGCTGGCATCCCAACCCTGAGTTCTACTACAAGCAGGGCGCGGGGCCGCTGTTCGACATGGGGCCGTATTACCTGACCGCGCTGGTCAACCTGCTGGGGCCGGTGCGCCGCCTGAGTGGTTCGGCGCGTATCTCCTTCCCGGAGCGTATCGCCACCAGCAAAGAGAAGTACGGTCTGAAGATCGCGGTGGAAGTGCCGACCCATGTGGCCGGCGTGCTGGAGTTCGCCAACGGCGCGGTGGGGACGATCACCACCAGTTTCGACGTGTGGCGCGACTATTCGCCGCAGCTCATGATCTACGGCTCGGAAGGCTCGATCAGCGTCCCCGACCCCAACAACTTTGACGGCGATGTGCGTCTGTGGCGTGCCGGCAGCAATAAGTGGGAGTCCATCCCCCTCACGCACCGCACCGATGTCGGGCGCGGCATCGGCGTGGCGGACATGGCCTATGCCATCCGGTCAGGCCGTCCGCACCGTGCCAGCGCGGAGATGGCTTTCCACGTCCTTGACCTGATGGAAGGCATCCCCGAAGCCGCCCAGCGTGGGGAACACCTCATGGTCGGGAGCGTGTGTCCGCAGCCTGCGCCGCTGCCCGCTGGCCTGAAAAAAGGTGTGCTGGACGAGTAAGATTCGCTGCATCAGCCCCTCCTCCGGCGTGTTTTTGCGGGGGAGGGGCTTTTTGATTCTCCGGGGCAGTTGATCTAGCGGTATGATGGTGGTGAATGTTGTTGGTGTTCGTTCTCAGGAGAACAGCTACTGTGCCTCGTCCCTATGCTATTTTGCTCATCATCTCCCTGCTGCTGGTCGCCAGTGTGACTGTGCCGCACGCTGCCGCCCAATCCGATGCTATCGTGCCGCTGCTGCCGAGTACGCTGTTGCCCCTCGGCACAACCGAACTGGATTTCGCGGTGCAGACGGCTGCGCCTGCCGCGTGCCGCTATGCGCTGGCAGCCGATGCGCCTTTCGCCTCGATGACCCCTTTCGCGCAGGGCGACGGCACCACCGACCACGCCACCCTCCTACAGGGGCTTTCGACCAATCCCAACGAGGTCAACCGCGTCTTTGTGCGCTGCGATGCCCACCCCGATTCGGTCTTGGAAGTCCACTACCGCAGACTGATGACGGTCAACCCGCCTTTTCCGCGCACGGGCAACCTGTGGGGATCGTGGAATTTCGACGGCGATCTGGAGCAAGCCTCGCGCATTGACCTGTGGTTGGGCGCGGAGTGGTCACCGGGCGAAATCCGCGAACTGCGCCGCTTGAACCCGCATGTGCTGGTGCTGGGCAGCGTGAACGCCGTCGAGCCGGATGTGGATGTGCCGGACGACTACTACCTGAAGGACACCAGCGGCAGAAAAGTCGAAGTGTGGCCGGGTAGCTTCCGGCTGAACCTGACCAAACCGGAAGTTGCCGCGTTTCAGGCGCAGCACGCCTATCAACTCATCCTCGACAGCGACCTGATGCTGGATGGCATGTTCTTCGATAACGTGTTCACCTCGCAGTCGTGGCAAACCGAGGACATCTACGGCAATCCGTTTGAGGTGGATGCTGACGAGGACGGTCAACCGGACGACCCCGAAGCCTTCGATGCGGCATGGCGCGAAGGCGTGCTGAACGAACTGCGCGAGTTTCGCCGTCTGATGCCGTATGCCCTCATCAGCGGTCATGCGATGGACATCAATGACCCGAAGATTGCCGCCCTGTTCAACGGCATCAGTATCGGCTTCGATGCTCCTTACGCCATTGAGGGGCGCATCCCCTTCGTGGACTTGTGGGCGAAATACCACGCATGGCAGACTCGCGCCGTCCCCCCGCCGATTAACATGATCGAGTCGGCAGTGCCGCTGCAAATCGCCTATGGCTACGGCTACGCGCCGCAGGAAACCATTCCACCCTCTACGCTGGCCTTCGCCCGCGACTACTATCCCTACATGCGTTTCGGTCTGGCGCTCACGCTCATGCACGATGGCTATTTCGCGCATGAGATTGGCGACACGGATCATGGGTCGAACTGGTGGTACGACGAACTGGACGCCGATCTCGGCTATCCGTTGGGCGCTGCCGAACGGGTGCCGCTGCCCGGTGCTGCGCCCGTGAATAGCCTTCAGGATGGCGATTTTCAAGCCAATAGCGGGGTGTGGCAGTTGTGGGTGGATGAGGAGTCCGGTGCAAACGCCTTTTTCAGCATGGATCAGGTGGACGATTCGGTTGCCGCGCAGGTGGTCGTGCAGAGCATCGGCGCGGAGGAATGGCAGGTCGAGTTAAGCCAGTCCGCGCTGTCGCTCACACAGGGCGCGGCCTACGATGTGACCTTCCGTGCCAAAGCCTCCGAACCGCGTTTGATCGCCGTCAACAGCCAGAAGGGCAGCCCCGACTGGCGCAATTACGGCCTGTATCAAGCGGTGAGCATCAGCGACCAGTGGGCGTAATACACCGCCTCATTTGTGGCGACTGAAACGACGGGTGAAGCC
>CAIPFY010000049.1 GCA_903864435.1 uncultured Chloroflexota bacterium
AAAAACCAGAAAATCAGGGAATCCAGCTGCACGCCGTCTTGAGGGGAAAGTAGGCTAAGATACCACTCAAAACGCAGGGATAAACGCAATCCCATGCACACACGCAATCATACAATCTTGGATTCTTAGGGCTGTAGCAGCTTGAAGGGATGAGTCCATGTCGAAACGCACTGAGGAAAGCAACCTACTCGGAAGCAATCACATCATCGGCAGTGGCGGCGCAAGGAAGATCATCACCCCAACCATCACACGCCCCGCCGCCCGGACGATCATCGCGCCGCCGCCCCGCCCCGCCAGTGGAAAGCGTCGCGGCGTTCGGGCTTGGCAACGTCGCGCCGGGCGGCGGGGTATCAAGATCAAGTCCGGGCAACCACTTCAACGCCGCGCCGTTGACTTGCTGGAACTACTTCGGAGTGCTGATGAACCACTCACCCGGCGAGAGATTGCACGGAAGCTCGGCAAGCGTTACCTCATGCGGTTTGACATTGAATGTCTTGTCGGATTGATTGAACGCGGCTTGGTCATCGAAGAAACGATCACACGGGCTGAACTATTCCATCTACCCAAGCCGGATAACTTTCGCGGTAGGAACATCGCCCTCGCATCACTGGTCTACACCTACCGTCTGAACTCCTACTACATGAAAGAGATTGCCCGGTTAGCGCCGCCGCCGCCGCCCCGCCCCGTTCGCAAACCGGAGCCGCCGCTGTACACCTACGATGACTCGATCTTGGACAAGATCAAGCGCCGTCTTGGTTTCTAGCGGCGCGGTTTTCGGCTAACTCCCGAAAATAGCGTCAACCCGTACACTTCCACCGCCCCGCCCTGTCGCAAGGCTTTCGCGCACTCATTCAAGGTCGTTCCTGTCGTGCTGACATCATCTACGATCAGCACGCGCAACCCCGCCACACCTTGCGCCGCAAAAATCCCCTCAAGGTTCGCGGCGCGTTCTTTTGCCGTCCGTAGAGCAGCTTGCGCTTGTTCCACTTCAAACCGCCGCGTTAGCACGTCCCTGTAGGGTATCCATGCCAATCGGCTAAACATCCGTGCCAATAGCTCCGATTGATTGAACCCGCGCTCTTTCAACCGTTCTGCGGATGACGGCACACACACGACAATATCCACTTTCCAGCGCGATTTACGGTAGGTATGCGCCAATTGCGCCGCAAGCGGTTGTGCCAGCTCACGCGCCGTCGCTAGATCAACCCCGCCATACTTCAATTTCTTCAAGGTCTTGAATTTAGGGGTTGCCTTCGATTGTCGGTACACACCTGCGCCGCGCCGTTCGGTCAAATAGCTTTCGCCGGTGAATACCTGTACATTGCCATCCTGCGGTTTCAGTCCAGCAGCGAACAATACTGCGAGTTCAGCTTGGCGCTTTTCACGCCGCCGCTGCTGGCGCTCCCGGCTGGCAATACGCCGCCGTTCCAGCTTCATTCGCTTATTCCGGTCATCTAGCCAAAAGAACAACCGCACAGCGCCAAAAGCAGCACCCATCAAGATCACCCACGCCGCCGCCGCAATTGCCAGCAGCACTCCGAACACTTGCCAGTCCTCCGCTTGCCAGTCCATAACCTACCCTACTGTGACCACCGGTGGTCACACTATGCCCCTAAAACACAACCGCCCGACAAGCTGCCGGGCTGTTCATTCCTAACGATATTTCTGTCTATTTCAGACTAGAGACCAAAATTCCCAAGCAGGATGTCGTGAGTTCGAATCTCACTACCCGCTCTGCAATCCCCTTTCGAGGGGATTTTTGTTGTCAGCGGCCCGTGACCAGCGGACGTGGCATTGACGAATCGCCCCCCGCGCCGCTACAATTCGAGCGTTAAAATACCGGAATGCCTAGCATGAAACAGGTGAGGCGCTGGCGCTTCAGGGCTGGCCTGTAAAGGAGTCTGTATCGTGGCCGAAAATTTAGTTCTTGAGGCAAAGCCCCGCACTATTACGGGCAAAAAAGTGAGCCAACTGCGCCGTGCCGGTCTGGTTCCGGTAGTGGTTTACGGCCCCAAAGTGGAGCCGGAGCAGTACCAGATTGAGTACCGCCCGCTGCAATATGCTCTCCTTGAGGCTGGCGGCACGCACCTGATTGATCTGAATATCGAAGGCAAGACCCGCACGGTGATCGCCCGTGAAGTCCAGCGCGACATTCTGCGTGGCGAAATTCAGCATGTGGATTTCCTCGCCCTCGACCTGAAGGCGAAGATCAGCATTGATGTGCCCATCCACTTCATCAACGAAAGCCCGGCTGTGGCCGCCAAGAAGGGTATGCTCATCACCGGCCCCGCCATGCTCACCGTCTCCACCCTGCCCACGCATCTGCCGTCGCAGATCGAAATTGACCTGTCGCCGCTGCTCGAAGTCGGCGATGCCATCCACGTCCGCGACCTGAATCTGGGCGACGACATTTCGATCCTGAACGATGAGGATGAAATGCTGGCGCGTGTCAGCCAGACCTCGGCAGCGCGTTCGAGCGAAGCCGAAGAACTGGAAGACGGTTCGGTGGGCGAAGTGGAAATCATCAAGAAGGGCAAGGCGGACGAAGAAGAAATCGATTAGTCCGACCTTCCGATTTGACCATTAAAAACAGGGTGCGCCATCGCTGGCACACCCTGTTTTTTTATCCCGAAATCAGCATCAAAACGGAACGCGGATTGGCTTACCGCGCCCCGTCCCTACGATTCGTCATTCCGTCGGCGGCGCTTCCCCACCTTCAATCGGCGGCAACCCTTCGCCACTTTCCATCGGTGGCAATCCTTCACCACTTTCAACCGGCGGCAGTCCTTCGCCACTTTCCGTCGGCGGCAACCCTTCACCCATCTCCACCTCATCGTCTGCGCCCGTCATGATAGCGATCCCCACCACTTCGTCGTGTCGCTGCAAGTCCATCAGCCGGACACCCTGTGCACTGCGCCCTGTTTCGCGGATTTCGCCCAAACGGGTACGCAGCACCACGCCGGAACGGGTGATGAGCATAATATCGTCACTCGCCTGAATGCAGCGCATCGCCACAATCGGCCCCGTTTTCTCATTACGCGCCAGTGTGCGAATGCCCAGCCCGTAGCGCCCCTGCTGGCGATAGTCGCTCAACAGCGTGCGCTTGCCATACCCGTTACGGGTCACAACCAGCATGTGGGTTTGAGATTCTTCATCCACCACATCCATGCCCACCACCGAATCGTCCAGTTGTAGCTGCACAGAACGCACGCCACTGGCAGGGCGTCCCATCACGCGCACTTTTGATTCGTGGAAACGAATGCTCTTGCCCTGTTCGGTGGCGATAATCACATCCTGATCGCCATCTGAATACTTCACCCAACCGAGGTAATCGTCCTCTTCCAGCCCCATCGCAATCAAGCCACTGGGACGGACTGCCGCGAATTCTTCCAGCGTCACCCGCTTGATGCGCCCGTGTTTGGTCGCCATCACCAGATGCCCACTCATCTCGAAGCCCGACACGGCCAGCACTGCCGTCACCGTTTCGTTCGCTTCCAGATTCAGTACCGTGTGGATAAGCGTGCCTTTATTCGCTCTGCCCGCTTCCGGCACATGGAAGGTGCGTTCACAATACACCTTGCCCCGATCACTGAAAAACAGCAGATAATCGTGGTTGTTACAGGCGAACAGGTTGACCGGAACATCTTCTTCGCGCATGGTCATGCCGGTCACACCTTTACCGCCGCGCCGTTGCGCACGATAGGAGGTGGCAGGCACCCGCTTGATATACCCCTTGCTGGTGAGCGATACCACCATTTCTTCTTCAGGGTACAACTGCTCCTCATCAATTTCGGTATTCTCGTCCGGCAGCGGAGTGGTGCGGCGTTCGTCACCAAACGTCTCCGACAGTTCGTTGACATCCGAACGGATGAGGGCGAGAACCTTTTCAGGCGAAGCCAGCAGGTCTTCCAGATAGGTAATGCGCGTCATAATCTCGTTGAATTCATTCTGGATTTTCTGCTGTTCCAGCGCAGCCAGCCGCCGTAGCTGCATTTCCAGAATGGCGTTGGACTGCGGTTCGCTCAGGCCGAAGCGTGAAATGAGCTTACCCCGCGCATCATCCGTGTCGTTTGCCGAGCGAATGGTTTGGATGATGGCATCGAGGCTGGAAAGCGCCTTCAACAACCCTTCGAGGATGTGTGCGCGTGCCTGCGCTTTCTCCAGTTCATACTGCGAACGCCGCACAATCACTTCGTAGCGGTGTTCGATGTAAATATGCAGGGCACGCTTCAAGCCCAGTGTGCGCGGCTCGTTGTTCACCAGCGCCAGCATTTGAATGCTGTAAGTGCTTTGCAGCGGCGTGAACTTGTATAGCTGGTTGACGACGGCTTTGGGCTGTGCGCCCATCTTCAACTCCACCACCAAGCGCATCCCGTTACGATCGGATTCGTCGCGCAGATCGCTGATGTGCTGCAAACGCCCATCGCGCACCAATTCCACAATGCGCTCGATAATGCCGGTCTTGCTCACCTGATACGGGATCGAGTTAAAGATCAAGCGCAGCCGATCATTACGGCTTTCTTCCACCGTATAGGTGGCACGCATGACCACCCGCCCCTTGCCAGTGGCATAGGCTTCCTTCAAATCGTTCCCTACCACAATTTCCGCGCCAGTTGGGAAATCCGGCCCATGAACGAACTGCATCAGGTCGTCCACCGTGATGTCGTCCATGTGATCGTAGTTGTCAATCAAGTAGGTAATCGCCGCCGTCAGCTCGCGCAGATTGTGCGGCGGGATGTTGGTCGCCATACCCACCGCGATCCCGCTAGTGCCGTTCAGCAGCAGGTTCGGCAGGCGGGCAGGCAGCACCGTCGGCTCCTGTTGAGTGCCATCATAGTTGTCGGTGAAGTCCACCGTGTTCATGCCGATGTCCACCAGTAGTTCATCAGCGATCTTCGCCAACCGCGCCTCGGTGTACCGCATGGCCGCCGGACTATCGCCGTCCACGCTACCGAAGTTCCCCTGACCATCCACCAGCGGATAGCGCAGGCTAAAATTCTGCGCCATACGCGCCATCGCGTCATAAACCGCGCTATCGCCGTGCGGATGATACTTACCTAGCACATCACCGACGATACGGGCGCTTTTCTTATAAGGCGAATTGGGGCGCAACCCCATGTCGTGCATGGAATACAAAATGCGGCGATGAACGGGTTTCAAACCATCACGGGCATCTGGCAACGCACGCGCCACGATGACGCTCATGGCGTAATCCATGTAGCTACCGCGCATTTCCTCGTTGATATTGATCGGGCGAACCTGTCCAAATTCCATAGAATTTCCTACTTCTTGCCCTTCAAATCACGCGGGCGGAGCAACCTCCACCCGCGTTTACATACCTTTGCGATTGTTCGCTACGAACTGGAAAGCGAATATATGTATTATACCGCATATCGTACATAATTGCGAAGAAAAGTCGTTTTAGTATCCCAAATGCTAATATATTTATCCCAACCCCATTGGGATAATGTAGGCGAGACCATCATTATCGCACACCCATGTGGGATAAGTTGGTGCAGACCACGACCCGCGCCAATTGCCGATCTCAGCAAAATGCGTTATAAACGCCCACCACGACAGTTTTCCCCCAAAATATCTTTGGAGTATCCCCTATGAAAATCCTCAAAATAGTTTTGCTCATTGTTGTTTTGATTGTGCTGGTACTCGCCATTGGCGGCGCAGTCATCTACAACCGCTGGACGCACGGCCCCCTGCCCCAAACGGACGGGACGGTTACGCTCGCCGCGCAAACCGTCGAAACGGCAACCGGATCGGTCAGCATTTCCGGTCTGGACGGCAAGATCGAAATCATCCGCGATACATGGGGCATTCCTCATGTATACGCCAGCACCACGCATGATTTGATGTTCGGACAGGGCTACGTGCAGGCGCAGGATCGCTGGTGGCAGATGGAGTTTGCGCGTGCCATTGGCGACGGTCGCATTCAAGAACTGACCGGACAGAACGACAGCATCATGGGGCAGGATGTGTTCATCCGCACGGTGGGCTGGCGCGAGGCGGCTGAACGCGATTACGCCACCTATGGCGACGAAATGAAAAGCGTACTGCAAGCCTTCGCGGACGGCGTGAATGCCTACATCCTGTCGCGCCCCGCCAACGAACTGGCTTTCGAGTACAACCTGCTAGGCGTCACGGGTGTGAAAATCCCCATTCGCGCATGGGTTTCCGCCGACACGCTGGTCTGGGCGAAGGTGATGGCGTGGGACCTCAGCGGCAACCGCAGCGCCGAACTGACCCGCGCCGCCCTTTACGAAAAACTGGGCGAAAGCATGACCGACGAGTTTATTCCGGGCTGGCCGTTCGGCAGCAAGCCCACCATCCTCAAAGCCGAAGACCTGCCGATCAGCGACACGACGGCGGCGCGCCCCACCAGCGAAAATGCGTCCGCAGCCGTTGGCAGCATCAGCCCGTTGGCGGGCAGCATTGCCATTAATGACCCCTTCTTCCGCGAGGAACCGAGCATCGGCAGCAACAACTGGACGATCAGCGGAGACCTGACGGCCAGCGGCAAACCGCTACTCGCCAACGACCCGCACCTCAGCATCCAGATGCCCTCGATCTGGTACGAAGTCGGTCTACACTGCGAAACCGTTGGCCCGGACTGCCCGTATGATGTGCGCGGCTTCGCCCTGCCCGCTTCACCCGGCATCATCATCGGTCATAACGCCCACATCGCTTGGGGCGTGACCAACGTAGGCCCCGATACGCAAGACCTCTACAAGCTGGAAATCAATCCCGACAATGAACTTCAGTACAAGTGGAACGGCGAATGGCGCGATATAACCGTGCGCGAGGAAACCATCCACTTTGGCGACAGCACGGATACCGTCACCATCAAGGTGCGCGAAACCCATCTGGGGCCGATCATCAACGACAATTCGCTGGATGAAAACGGCAAGCCGACGGGCTTCAACAATGTAGACCCGCTGGCCTTCCACTGGACGGCGCTGATCGAGCCTAGCCCGTTGTTCAAAGCCGTTCTGGGACTCAACCGTGCCAGCAACTGGGATGAATTCCGCGCAGCCGCCTCGTACTGGGACGTTCCTGCCCAGAACCTTGTTTATGCCGACATCGAAGGCAACATCGGCTACCAGACTCCCGGCAACGTCCCGATTCGCGCCGCCGGACACAGCGGCCTCGTTCCCATTGACGGAACCACCGACCAGTACGAATGGAAGGGCTACATCCCCTTCGACGATCTGCCCCGCGCCTACAACCCGGAACGTGGCTACATCGCCACCGCGAATCAGGCGGTTGTGCCGCTGGAATACTACGACCAACTGAGTGCCAAGTTGGGCGCCCAGTTCGGTGCGGACAGCAACTACTTCATCGGTCAGGAATGGGCATACGGGTATCGTGGGCAGCGCATCGAAGAACTGCTGACCAGCACCGGCCCGCACACCATTGACACCATCAAGGCCATTCAGGGCGACAACAAGATGATTAGCGCCGAAGAACTCGCGCCCTACCTTCAGGCGCTGGATATGGGCGACGCAGCGGCGACCGAAACCCGCGACTGGATGCTGAACTGGGACTACCAGATGAACATGGACAGCCAGCAGGCCGGCCTGTACGGGTACTTCTGGCGGCAACTTCTCATCGAAACGTTCGATGACCAGCTCGGCGGTATCACATCGGCTGAATCCGGCGACCAGAGCATGTGGGCCATCCACGAACTAGCCGCGAAACCGGATGATGCGTGGTGGGATGATGCCAACACCAGCGACAAGACTGAAACCCGTGATGACATCTTCATCCGCGCCTTCCGCACCGCGCTGGATCGCATCACCAAAGAACGCGGCACCGATCGCGCCAAATGGGCATGGGGACAGATTCACACCGCCACTTTCGTCAGCAACCCGTTAGGCGCAAGCGGCATTGACCCCATCGAAAGCCTCGTCAATCGCGGGGCGTATGAAACCGGCGGCGGCGCAGATATCGTTAATGCGACTGGCTGGAACGCTGGCAGCGGCAAATTCGATGTCGTGTCCCTGCCCTCGATGCGCATGATCGTGGATTTGAATGACCTGAGCCAGAGCGTGACCATTCATACCACTGGCGAAAGCGGCCACCCGTTCAGCCCGCATTACGGCGACATGATTGATGCGTGGCGCAAGATCGAGTATCACCCGATGCTGTGGACGCGGGAACAGGTCGAGAAGGCCGAAGCAAGTCGGCTGATCCTGCAACCCGGCAGCTAAAGCGCAGCCCTTCAGAGGGAAACAAAAGGCTCAAGGAACACTCCTTGAGCCTTTTTATTGTCGTCCAACCCTGTGTAACGCTAGGCTTCGGTCAGTTCCAGCAGCACCGCGTCGGCGGGAACTTGCTGCCCCACCGCGTAATGCACGGCTTTCACCACGCCCGCGTAAGGCGCACGGATGCGATGTTCCATTTTCATCGCTTCCAGCACCAGCAGCACATCCCCCGCCGATACGGCTTGCCCCGCGCTGACCGCGACAGCCCGCACTTGCCCCGGCATCGGCGCGTGCAACGATCCCGCCGCCGCCGCAATACGCCGTCCGTCCGGCAACGGCGAAAGCCATTTGAAGGCCGCCGCGCCATCCGCGCTGTGCGTCCACCACGCGCCATCCGCCCCTTCGATGACCGTCACACGCTGGCGGTGTCCATCCAGCCCCAGCGCCATATCGCCATCCTCAAACGACCAGACCTGTACCGCCACGCGCTGACCATCTACCTGTACGTCGTAGCGCCCCGCGCCCTGCGGTTGCAGCAGCACTTCGAGCGTTTTTCCGGCGCAGTCAAACCGCTGCCGGATCGGACGGAAGGCGTTGTTGCGCCAGTGCGGAACACCCTTACCGGCCTGTTCAGTTCCAGCCTGCGCGATAGCAGCCGCCACCAGCGCCGCCGAAGATACCCCGCCAGCGTCCGCCAGCAGATCGGGATGTTCGGTGATAAAGGCCGTCGTGAAGTTCCCCGCCAGATGATCGGGGTGCATCAACACCCGCCGCAGGAAGGCGATGTTATTGCGCAGCCCCAAAAACTGAAGTTGCGCCAGCGCATGATCGAGGCGGCGAATCGCGCCTTCGCGGTGTTCGCCATATGCGATGATCTTGGCGACCATCGGATCATAGTACATGCTCACCTCGTCGCCAGAGCGCACCCCCGCCTCCACCCGCACATCGGCAGGCGCACGCCAGCGCAGGATTTTGCCTATCGCCGGCAGAAAGTCGTTGGCGGGGTCTTCGGCATAGATGCGCACTTCGATGGCATGTCCCGCCGGATACACGTCCATATCGGGCAGCGGAAACCCTTCCGCCACCATAATCTGCCAGCGCACCAGATCGAAGCCGGTGGTTTCCTCGGTGATGGGATGCTCCACCTGAAGGCGCGTGTTCATCTCCATAAAGTAGAACCGCTTCTGGTCATCTACCAGAAATTCCACCGTCCCCGCGCTGTAATAGCCTAACTGCGTGCCGATGTTCACTGCCGCTTCCAGCATTTCCGTCCGCAAAGCCGGGGTGAGAGCCGTCGAAGGGGTTTCTTCGATGATCTTCTGGTGGCGGCGCTGGATGGTGCATTCGCGTTCGCCCAGCGCGATCATGTTGCCCATCTGGTCGCCAAAAATCTGCACTTCCACATGGCGCGGATTCCGCACCACCTGTTCGAGAATGAGCGTATCATCACCGAAGGCTTGCAACGCCTCGCGCCGCGCCGTCGCCAGCGCCTCCGGCAGATCGTCCATGCGGTCTACCTGCCGCATCCCTTTGCCACCGCCTCCCGCCGAGGCTTTGACCATAATCGGGAAGCCAATGTCACCCGCCGCCGCCAGCAGCGCCGCGTCCGATTGATCGTTGCCGCTGTAGCCGGGAACGAGGGGGATGTCCTTCAGCAGCAGTTTTGCGCCGCGTTTGCTGCCCATCGCTTCAATCGCGGCGGGCGGCGGGCCGATGAAAATCAGCCCCGCGTCAATGCACGCCTGCGCGAAACCAGCATTCTCCGCCAGAAAGCCGTAACCGGGATGCACCGCATCCGCGCCGGTGCGCTGTGCGGCGGCGATCAACTTCGGGATATTCAAATAGCTTTCGGCAGCCGGAGCCGCGCCCAGATGCACCGCTTCATCGGCACGTTCCACATACAAGGCGCGTGCATCGGCATCGGAATACACTGCCACCGTCGCAATCCCCATCTCGCGGCAGGTGCGGATAATGCGGCAGGCCACTTCACCCCGGTTGGCGATCAAAATCTTGCGGATCATGGTCATCCTTTTGCAGCCCATTGTGGCGGACGCTTTTGTGCGAACGCCATCATCCCTTCCATACCCTCATCGCTGCGGCGCAGTTCGCTCAACAAATGCGCCCGAAATTCAGCTGTCGCATCCAATTCCTTACCGGAGACAGCAAAAATTAACTGCTTGCAAGCCGCCAGCGCATTCGGGCCGCACTGGCGAATTTCTGCCAGCACCGCATTCACCCGTGTTTCCACATCCTCCGGCAAACAGACCTCATGCACCACACCATAGTCCCGTGCCAGTTCCCCGCTAAAGCGCCTGCCCGTCAGCATCAGTTCACGCGCCCGCGTCAGGCCGATACGCTGAATCACATACGGCGAAATGAGCGCCGGAACCAGCCCCAAGCGCACTTCCGGCAGCCCCATCCGCGCCTCGGTGCTGGCAATCGCAATATCAGACACACACACCAGCCCGAAGCCGCCGCCCATCGCCGCGCCTTCCACCTGCGCCACCACCACCTGCGGCGCTTCATTCACCGTCCGCAGCATCACATCCAGCGCCGCCACGCTACGGGTGGCATCCAATTCACCCGCCTGAAACGAAGCTGACATCTCTTTAATATCCCCGCCCGCGCAGAACGTCCCACCTGCGCCGGACAGCACCACCACGCGAATGCTGCGATCATCCCGCAAGGCTTCAAACGCGGCGGTAATCTCCAGCACCATCTGGCTATTCATGGCGTTCTTCACTTCGGGGCGATTCAGCGTAATCCACATCACCGGCGCTTCCAGCGTAACTGCCAGTGTTTCAAATGCCTGCATGATTCCTATTTCCTTTTCACAAAAACACTTAAATCCGCGACCGCCAGCTATTCCGGCGCATAAGGCGCTTCGCTATGAATATTGCCCACAAAATCGGGCAACTTGCCATGCCCAAGCATCTGCCGGATCGCCATGCCTTCACCGAGGTGATACCAGTAGTGGTACGTCACCCGCCGCACCATCGAGCCGATACTCTCACGGCGGGGCTTACCGTCAATCATCATGAATCCCTGAAGCGATTCCGTCGTCAGGCCGTCCAGATACGGGTCAACCGCTTCGATCACCGTTTGCCACGCCTGCCACATCGTATCCAGCGGCGGCGTACTGGCCGGTGCGCCGTTCGCCACCTGCACCAGTTCCAGCAGCACACCCCGGTTTTGCGCACGCACCAACCAGTAGGACTGCTCATGCCACGCCATGTGACCGACAATCCAGCCGATGCTGTTCATCGGCTCAAACCGCTTCGCCCCATCTGCGACAGAAACAGGCTCCAGCCCGCGCCGGAATTCGCTGCGTGCAAAGCGCAATTGCGTCACCAGTGGATGTACCATGTTCGCCCCCTATTCATCCCAGACCATATACAACAGTGCGCCCGCCAGACTCTTGCCGAGCGAATCGATTCGCAGGGAGCGAGTCGCGCCGCCATCCAGCGCGGCGTGGCACACAAAGTTGAGCGCCTCGATATTGTCCATCTCGTAGCGCACCACGTCGCCCTTCACCAGATCGCCCAGATGCGCCTTCACCCGCGCCGCCGTCAGCTTGGCCTTAATCTCCTGATAGGCTTCCGGTGAACGCGCAATCACGCTCAAGTTGGCGATATTGCCTTTGTCGCCGGAACGTCCGTAAGCCAGATCGTATAAGCGCCTCATACCGTCATCACCTCCACCTGTGGCTGCACACGTTCGCGCCCGATCAACGTCGGCCACAGACCGATCACATAACGCGGTTCGCCACCCACCGTCGTGCCGCTGACGCTCATGCCGGCTGGGCCGCTGAGTCCGGTGGTCATGATCTGGCGCACGGCGTTCTTGAGCGTGTCCTGATCGTCCGCCGTGAACATCACGCGCACGATCACCTCCAGCGGGTCAGGCGGCAGCGGGGAGAGCGAACCGTACAGGCTGCTCATGCCCAGATAGCTGTAGTCCACGCGGGTGATTCCCGGCATACGGGCGAAAATCGCGCCTAGCATGGCCTTCATCTGCTCGACTTTGCGCCACGCTTCCGGCCAGCCAATCGTGAAGATCAACTCGCGGCTGAAGCCTTCCAGCCGCCCCAGATTCAACTTGAGCGTATCCGTGCGCGATCTGCCCGTCACGCCTGCCACTAGCACCGCATCAGCGCCAGCCGCTTGCAAACGCAACGTGGTGAAATCCGCCACCACATCCGGCGTGATGTAACGCGAGGGGTCATGCACTTCGTACAGAAGTTGCTCTTTGACCGTTTCCAGCGTCACCTGACCGGGGGTGTCCGGCGTTTTGCTCAGGATGAAGCTGCCATCGGCTTCCACATGGGCAATCGGATAGCCCAGCGCCGCCAGCCCTACCGCGTCAGTATGCGCGATCATCCCTAAACTATTCCCGCCCACCACCTGCCCGGTACATTCCAGCAGATGCCCAACCACGATGCCCGCCGCCAGCCTGTCCCAGTCGTCCCATGCCCACCCGTAATGGGCGATCAGCGGCGCGAGGTACAAACACGGGTCGGCCACTCGTCCGGTAATCACGATGTCCGCGCCCGCTTGCAGCGCCTCCACAATCGGCGCCGCGCCCAGATACACGTTAGCGGTCACAAAGTTCTGGTTGGCGCTGTCCGCCAGCACCTCGCCCGTTTCCAGATGGCGCAGCGCCTCACCCGCCGCCTGCAAATCGCT
>CAIPFY010000050.1 GCA_903864435.1 uncultured Chloroflexota bacterium
CTGATTCGGTTATTCAATTGAATATGGCCTTCTCCCTTACTGGTCGCACCATTGACGGGAAGGATGCGATCTTGCTGCGCGTTTTCCCGTTATTAGTGCTGGAGTTGTACAGGCATGTCGCACTTTGATGAATTTATCGAATACCGCACAAAAGTAGGGCGCTTTTCAATAACCAGAGGCACGCTTTTCAGCCTGATTCCCCTCACACTAGGGGCGCTGGCAATGATCGCTCTGACGTTTTTTTTCTCGAATCGGCACGATGTTCACCCTGACTTGTTTTTTACCGACATGAGCGACTTTGCCGATTATGTCAAGTACCCGCAGCCGTATATCGGCCTGCTGTCACAGGTGGGACTGGTTTTCTGGTTCAGCGGCGGGTCGTTTTGCTTGATGGCCGGGCTGGTGCTGCTTGATAGTGATCGGTTGAGCAACCGCATGAAGGCGTACATCTTCGCGTGGGGGTTCATGGGGTTCTATCTCGGCCTCGATGACATGCTGCTGCTGCACGAACATCTGCTAGTGGTCTATCTGCGCTTGCCAGAGAATCTCTCGATTGCTCTGTATCTGGGTATATTTCCGCTGGTCATGGTGAGCTTCTGGCGCGAAATCTGGAAAACGCAGTTCACCTTTTTTCTGGTGTTCGTGGCGCTGCTGCTCTGCTCGGAAATTGTGGATATGCTCAGGCCGGATAGCAATCACCCGATTCTATCCACCATGCCACTGTTCACCATGCTCGAAGAAGGCTCCAAATTTCTCGGCCTCATCGCCTTCTGGACGTACTGCCTGCGCCTGAGCTACCTGTCGCTGCACCCTCACCACAAGACGAGCTGACGACAGCCTGAACCGCAAGCTGGAATCAAAACGGGGCAGGTCGCGCCCGCCCCGTCTGGTTGCTAACAGGTCGCCGTTTATCGGTTGGCGATGCGGAAGTAGCGCGAGACAAAGATCACGCCAATCAGCGCGAGGCCGATGAGCGCCATCATCGCCACATTCGCATTCCCCGCCGCCAAATCCTCGAAGAAACCGGTTTGCGGCAGTTGGTCGGGCGTGGGCGAGGGGCCGAAAGGCGTAATATTAATTCCAGCGCCTTCCTGCGTGGGTGTGCCGCCGCCGCCGCCCTGTCCGGGGCCGATGAGAATCGCCAGCGCCGTCGCCGTCAACTGCACATCACTGATGCTCAGTCCGGGCGTTGCCGTCGGGGCAGATGCCGTGAGTGCCGCCGCCTGTGCCGTCAATTCCGCTTCCCGTGCCGCCTGAGTCGCCACCGCGTTCGCGGCTTCCTGCGTGGCGTCCAGCGTGGGCAACACGTCCGGTGAGGGCGTGGGCGTGGGTGAAGGCGTATTGGTCGGCAGGATCGTCGGGGTGGGCGCGAGTGCCGTTTGCGTCTGGGCGAAGGCAATTTCTGCCGCAGCGGTAGACGTGGCGAATCCGAGCGCCTCGGTGGTAGCGTTCAACAGGGTGATCGCCGTCGAGGTCAACTGAATGGGCGAAGGTTGCTGGTTGCCGGTGGCAATCAACACCAGCGCCACCAAACCGCCGATGAATAGCACGATCATCAAGACGGCGATAATCAGGAACGGACGGCTGACCCCGCGCTGCGGTTGCGCGTCGTCGTCCATCGCCGGCATATCTTCGCCTTCAAAGCCGAAGCCCTGATCGTTGTCATCAATATTCAGATCGGCATCATCAAAAGTAAAATCACTCAGGCCGTCGCCGTCCGCATCTTCAAAATTGAACGGATTCTCATTATCGTCGTCGCCCTGCAAATCTTTACGGTTAAAGCCCATAGTCAAAAGCTCCCCTCACGAATGACGGCGGGTTATGCCAGTCTATTATCGCCCGAAAACCTCTAAATTCGCTAGTGGTACCACAACCTTTTCGCCAGTCAATGTTTCGATCTCGGCGCACAAGGTTCGCAGCCCATTCTCTAACAGGATGGGCGCTTTTGGCAAGCTGACCACTCGCCCCATCTGTCCCGCATTGGGCGATCGCGTTAAACGCACCTGCGTGTTCACATTCAGCGGGAAATTGGCCTGTGGACGCGGCGGTCTGGCGCTGGCGCGGCTGGTCGGGTTGATAATAGCTTCTGGACGGCGTGCTGACCAGCGTTCAGGTTGAGCCGCATCCAGCAATACCTGTTTGCCGTTCAAGCCAGAGAGCATCCCGAACACGGTTGTACTCATACGGATCGAACCGAACCCCTCGGTGAGCAGCACCGCGCCGGGTGCGGATTCGCTTTCCTCAATCAGATCGCAGTCCATACTGGGGGCGATAATGCCGCCCAAGCCCTGCGCTTCCAGCACCATCAGTCCCGTCGAACGTAGCGGACGGCGGGTGACGACCACCGCGCCGCGATATTGCATATCAAGGTCTTCACCGTACAGGCTTTCGATGCCATCTTCCGGTTCCGGGCGCAGTGAACCGATGGAACGTTTGCCATTCCCCCACACGCCCTGCACCAGTGCGCCAAAGGTTTCGATAATCACGCCGCGCTCGTTCTCCACTCCCACAACGGTTGCGTCTACGCCGGCTTCCAGCGTGATTTCCTCCGGTTCCACCTGCACCAGAATTCGACCATCCGCCACCAGCGCCACCACGCCAGCCACCGGCGAAAGCAGGCGCTTGCTGCGCTGGCCGGCGCGTCCCGCCAGCGGCGCTTTCACTTCAACGGTTTCGCCCACCTCGACCAGCATCAAATCGCTCAGTTCCGCCGGGTCTTTCAGGTTAAAGTAACGCGCCCCTTCGACAATGACATAGCGCGAAGGCAACAGCCCCCGTGCGACCACATCCCGCAGATTGACCACCGCACCGTTACGGACTTCCACCCGCCCCACCGCATCCTCCGGCAGAAAACGCTGACGGCGGATGACGGTCATATCGAGCAGATGGCGTTGTTCAGGGTAATAAGGCATGGCCCATCTCCGCTTTTATGACCGGCGCAGGTCGTCTAAATTGTTAATCGAGTCGTCCGAAAAATCGGGAAGTTCGTCATCCACGAATGTATCCAGATCGGGTTCGGGCAGGTCGTCGCTGCGGGCCGGCGCGTTTTTGCGCCGTCCGAACAGCCCCCGGCGCGGCTTCTTTTGATCTTTCGCTTTGCTTTTTGCCTTCGCCGCCTTGCCGTCTTTGCCGCGTCCAAACAACCCCTTACGGTTGAGTGTGTCGTCCGGGCGGTCGTCGCTGTCATCTTCGTCAGACGCGACCAGCAGCCACGAAGGATCAATCGGTTTCAGCGGTTCGCCCGTAATTTCCGCCATCCACTGCGGCATCATCTCGCCCCGCATGCGCACGCCACCCACCAGCGGCAACGGACGCCCGCGCCCATCAAACAGGAGTCCGCACGAACCGCCGACAGCAGTCATCTTCAATTTGGAGCGTCCGCCGATTTTTAACCCGCGTCCGGCACGCACTTCCACCTCGGCGGCATGGTTGACATTCAGCGGATAGACCCACAGATGACCGGCAGGAACATCATGCTTGACCACTTCGCCGGTATCCAGCGTGATCTTCACTTTGAGCGCCGTCCCCTTAGGCGGCGGCAACCCTTCTACACAGAAGGCCGTCCCCAGACGATCGAGCGAGCTTCCATCCAGAATTTGTACCACCGCTTCGGGGCGCACCCGTGCCAGCGCACCTAGCGCCGCCACCAGCCCGTAGGGATCGGTATACATGCGGACAGCGCCTACCGGCTGGAGCGCATCCAGCAGGAGCAGCGCCCCGAAGCCGGGGGTTCCGGTGCGGGTGAAGGGTGCGCCCGCGCCGATGATGACGGCGAAGGGCGGCATCTGGTCAGACACTTCGGCGTGCTGCAAAGTTGACCATGACGGACGGGCGACACCGAGCAGCGTTTCGGCGCCCACGCGCAGCAGGGCGTGTTCCAGATACACTCCTTTGAGCGATTCGGGAATTGTGGCGGGGCGCAGCGTTTTGTTGAGCGCGTAATGGCGAATCTGGTGTTTGGCATCCACAAACGGCAACCAGCGGCGCACCGCGTCCTCGCCAGCCAGATCAAGCAGCGTCACGGCGCTATGCCCCACGCCAATATCCGTGCGAATGGTGGTACTCACGCGGCCTTTCAGCGATGCCGCCAGCGTACTCACGGCGCTGCCCACGTCCAGAATAAGCACGCCGCCTTCGACGGTCTTGCCCAGATAGTCCGCGATCAGGCTGTAACTTTGCGCGGTGGGTAGCACCCCCAAGCGGCTCATCTGCCCCACCGGGCCATAGCCGCCCTTGTTGGCCTGCTGTTCATTGAAAGCCAGTGCCAGCTGAAGCTGTGCCGATTCCAGTTGTTCGCGTTCCAGTGTGGGGCGAACGTTGGGCGCCACCAGCACCGTCGTCTGCCCTTCAAACAGGCTGCGGATCATCGGTTCAAGGGCGCTGTTGCCCGCGTACAGGATGACCGGCTTACGCTGCATGAGCTTGATCGCCAGCGAAACCGTGCGTGCCAGTTTGAGTACCGGCTCCTGCGCACCCCCTTCGAGGCCGCCTGTGATGAAAATCAGGTCGGGGCTGCTGCGTAAAATCTCGTTCAGGTGTTCTTCTTCGGCGTGATTGTCCTCCAGCGTGATCGTCGTCAGAATTTGCACATACGTGCCCGCCGCCGCCCGGATCGCGCTGGCGACGCTGACACCCGGCACAAGACCGATCACCACCGTTCGCAGCGAACGCCCGGTGCTGGCGGTTGCCAGAAAATCGTCCACGCCGGAACGATCGGCATTTTCCGGGGTGATGAGCAGCCCTTCTTGCGACAGCAGCCGCCGTCCGGTAAATTCGCTGATCTGTTCCACAGCCCGCGCCAGCCCCGCACGAACATCCTGCGCCGGATAACCGGCGGTGCTGCCTGCTTGTCCTTGCGCCACCATGCGGTAAGCGCCGTCTACCAGATCAAACAGGATGACGCGGGTATGGACATTCCCGAAATCCGCCGCGAGGATCGAGCCGGATTGTTCCGCCATGTCAGCCCCCCATAATCCGCGACAGAATGTAGCTGATACGTTCGCTGAAGATGGTCAAGCTGGTCAGGATAGCCCCCGCGTAAAGCGCCCCTAAGGTGAGGATGACGAAAATTCGGCCTACACCCGCAGCGGCACGGATTACCAGTCGGCGGCGAATCTGCCCGTTGGCTGAACGCTGCGCCATGTGCTGAAAATAGACCAGCGTGCAGGCCACGCCCAGAAACAACAAGAACCCGCTGAGTACATCCACCCGCACCGCGCTGCCTGTGGCGGCGGCGAGGGGCAGAATCGTGCCAGCAATCGCGCCGACCAGCGCCACCGCCGTCCCCACGCCGATCAGGAACGCGATGGCAATGTTGCTTGCGCGCCCGATGCGGGACGAGGTTTTGAACAGCAGCAGCAAACCGAGGATGAAGGGGATTAGCCCGATGGTCATCCCGCCCACGCCGGATTCAGGCGACAACAGCGTCCCGCGCAGCCACGGGACGAGAACGCTTTCTACCGTCACCACCAGCGTGTAGCCAGCGGTCAAGCCGACAAAACAGTAAATGGCGATCCGGTACAGGAAGTTGTCACCCAGCAGATAGCTGAACACCATCAGCGTGAGGATCAATCCTGCCCAAAGGCCGATTTGTTCACCGCTCACGAGGCCCTCCGAAACAGCGCACGCAGGATGTTGATGACCGCACCCAGCGCGATGATGGCGATCACAGCGATCAAGCCGAGAGTCATGCCGTACCAGCGTTTATCCCGATCCGGCAGCCCGGTTTGCGGCGGCGGAAGGGGCGTGGGAGCCGGGGGCGGCGTGGGGGCGGCAGCGGTCACGATCACCTCTGTCGCCTCAGCGGTGGCTTCGGGAAGCGCATCCGGCGTGGCTTCTTGCAGCGGCGGTAGCATGAACACATCGCTGTCAAGGCCAACCACCGCGTAAGGATCAATCCGGCTGGCGCTGGTCGTGGGTGTGGCGGACGTTTCCAGCCGTAGCAGCGAAGCCGACACCCAACCTTCGCGGCCATCTTCCAGCCGCACCTGTATCCATACGCTATCGCCTGTGCGCCCGATAACCTGCACCCGCTGACCGGGCTTCAGGGTTTCAATCGCCGGGAAACTGCGTCCTGCCCCTTCACGGACGCGCACAAGGTCGCTGGCATCCACCACCGCGAACACCTGTACCCCGTCAGGCGTGGATGCAGGCGTCACGGCTGCGTCCGCCGTCCCCGCTTCCGTCGGGACGCCTGTCGCGGTAGGCTGGTCGCTCTGGGCGCTGGCTACGGTGGGCGCTTCGGTCGGGGCGCTGGTCGCAGTCGGCACTTCGGTCGGCGTTTCGGTTGCGGTGGACGGCAACGTTGGCGTTTCGGTCGGGGCGCTGGTCGCGGCCTGTTCGCCCTGAACACCGGATTCGGTGGGAAGGCTGGTCACTTCAAGCGTCTGTGATTCAGTGGGAAGTGTGGTTGGAAGGGCGGTTGCAGGCGCTTCCGTCGGGAGTTCGGTGGCGGGGGCGTCTTGCGGCGGGGCAGCAGTCGCCAACCCCATCGCCACATCGAGCAGCGATTGGTAGGTGTACGAGTCGCGGTAGCCGATCAACAAGCCGCCGAGCGAACCGCCGGGCGCGGCATACGGCTGTATCAGCGGCGCTGCCGACTGACCGACTGCCAGAATCGGCGGTTGTGCGGCCAGCGGGGCGATCTGTTCCGCCCACAGGCGTGCGTCTTCAACATGCTCAACCACGGCGGCCACCAGCGCGAAATCTCGCAGTTGCCCGATCCGCAGCCCCGTCGGTTGACCGTTCACATCGGTAGCGGCCCACGCGGGAACATCCTGTGCGAACGAACGCAGCCCCAGCGCCGCGCCGGGAAGATAGCGCAAAACGTAGTAATCGCGGTTGGCGGTCATCGTTTTGCGGCCCAGTTGGGCGCGGAAACCGGAATCGTTGATGATCTGTTCCAGCACATTCCGCGCATGGAGCAGCCCCACCGCATCCCCGCCGATGAGCGCAGGGCGCGCCCCTTGCAGCAGGATGTGCCGCAGCAACGCATCCAGCGCCGGATCGAGTTCACCCGCCGCGCCGGGGCCGTATTCAATCCCCACCAGCGCCACCTGACCGGGGCGCAGGGTCGCCACTTGCTCGTAAGCCGCCGCCGCCATGCTACCGGCGGCGAACTGGGCGGGCGGCAAATCACCAAAGCGCAGCGCCGGCACGATGAACGGCAGCACGACCGCCGCCGTCAGCAGCAGCGCCAGCAGCAACCGATCGAAACGGTAACGGGTGCGAGGGGCAGCCACTTTCTTGGGTTTGGCTGGTTTAGCTGGCTCTTTGTCCAGTTCCGGCATGTCGTCGGTATCATCTACAAAATCACCCATGTTCGGGTGCGAGAGCGTCAAATCAATCGCGCTGGTAGGGCTGAATTGCGGCTTCTCATCCTCAATCGCCACCAGCGTTTTAAGAATGTCCAGCTTCTTTTGCTGCGACTCTTCCAGCGCGAACGTGCCGCTAATGCTGGGCGCACCGGGGTGCAGCGGAGTCAGCGGGATGAGTTCGTTCACCCCCGGCAGCAGGTTGGCGATGATGGATGACGAGGGGGCTTCCGGTTCGGGCGGCATTTCCATACCGGCTTCCCGCAGCGCGAACAACCGATCGCTCAATTCTTCGACCGGGCGCTCCTGATCGGCCTGCTTACGCAGAATAGCCGCCGCTGAGGTGCCGCTAACTGTCCCGTGAGACACGCCCAACTCGGTCAGCCATCCGGGCGCATCCGGCGATAAGCCTTCCGGCAACCCGCTGCGTTCTGCCGAGCGCAGGCTGTTGATCTGCTGCATCTCCGTATCCGAGAGCAGCTTATCCAGATCAATATCAGCGGTGCTGGCGGTATCCGGCGCTTTCGGCAGGAGATTGGCGGTGTCGTAGCTGGCGAGCAGTTTGTCTATGTCATCCAGACCGGACGCAGCGTAGGTGTCGAAATCCGGCAGGCCAGCGGACTCTTTCGCCACTGGCTTTTCCGCACGGGTGGCGCTCAGTTCGGCAAAGAAATCATCCTCAGCCGAAAGGGGAAGCTGCGCCTGTGGAATTTCGCTCATATCCTCCAGACTGGAAAGCCAGTCCGGTTTGGATGTCCCTGCGGATGGCGGCGGCGGTTCGTCTTCTGCGAACCAATCTTTGTTTTCCGCTGCGCCCGCATCCTTGTCAACAAACTCGTAGCCGGTTTCGACAGCCGGCAGGCCAAGCTGCGCGAAAATATCGCCTTCAGGAACCGGTTCCTGCGGCGGTGCAGCCGGGGAGCCGTGTACATAGTGCATCATTTCTTCCGGGAAGGGCGAAACTGCAATCTCGCCGAGGTCTGCCCCCGGTTCCGCGCCCACATCATCCCACCAGTCCGGCAGTTCCAGATCACTATTCTCCGCGCCGGGGGTGGGGACAATCGGCATATCGTCCTTCGGTGCCGTCATCCAATCCAGCGAAACATCGTCGGTGGTCAAAACGGAGGCCGTTCGCGCTGGCGGGGGGACAATCCCTAGCGCCTCATCCAGCCCGCCGAGCAAATCGTCATCAGTGGGCGGCGATTGCGGCCCTTCTTCGCCGGTCAACCACGGCGGCAGATCGTCACCGGGGACAGACGGTTCGTCCGCGCCGGTCAGCCATGAGGGTGCGTCATCAGCGGAATCCTCCGCCTGTTGTTCGATCTCAAAATCTTTCATCCATGCCAGCGGATCAACGCTGGCACTCCCACTGGCAGCGGCGGGTGATGATGCAGCTGATGGCGGCGGCGTGAAATTTTCCAACCACGACATCGGATCGTTCGAGTCGGGGGCGGCATTCGGGGCTTTGCGCGGATCAAGCTGGCTGGTTTGCGCCATGTGGACATCAAAGGCCTTCATCCACGTCAGCGGGTCGTCGTTCGCAACCGGCTTGGTTCCGTCAGTCGGCTCACTGGCGGCGGGTGAAGGTGGCTCTGGTTCGAGGTTGAAATCCTTCATCCACGCCAGCGGGTCATCGTGTGCGCTGCCGCCGGACGCCTCCTCACCGCTGGCTTTTTTCCAGTCTAACTCGCCCGTGAAACCGGTTGAGGCATTAGGCACGCCGGGGCGATCCGACGTGGAAGCCTGCTGCCAGTCAAACAGCAAATCGTCGGCGGGCGCTTCGGAGGAATCGCCAGCGCCAGCGCCCTGCTTCCATTGCAGTTCACCCGTGAAACCGAAGCCGCTGTCGCTGCTCTTGCCGCCCTCGTCTGTAACGCCGCGCAGCCAATCGAGCGACTCGTCATCGTCCGGTGGTTGATTTGGCGGCTGCTTTTTGAAATCATCGCTCATCGCCAGCTACCCCGTTTGCTGCGCCCATACTCCGGCACATGCGAATTATTCCCGGTACGATCGGTCTTGACCGATCAGCACGCGCACGCCCGCGACCGTAATCGCCAGCGCGATACCCAACAAAATACCCCGCGCTCCGGCGCTCACCGGAACCGCCAGCAGCCATTCACGCACCACCGCCAGCGCCTGAAACTGGGGCAGCGGCAACGCGCCTAGCAGGAAAAAGAGCAGGGCAGCGGTGAACCCCACCCCCGACCAGCTGATGCCGTTCCGCATATAACGGAACGCGCCGTAGACCAGCGCGAATAGCACCAGCCCGCCGAGCGCCGATTCGATTGAAATCTGCGCTGTTTCCAGCAGTTGCGCCGAAGGTGATGGCCTGCCGCCCAGATACCCCATCCGTTCCAGCCCGATCAGGGTGATGGCGGTCAACGCGCTGAGGAGCAGCACGAGGCTGTAAAACCATCCCCCTTTGCGCCGCGCCAAGCGACTGCCGTGTACACGGAACAGGTTAATCACGCCGATGACCACGCTAAAAGCCAGCGTGATCGCCGCCACCTGTAAGAAAATGTTAGTCACCGCGTAGAGAATGCCACCGTTTTCGCCCAGCAGCAGGCCGACCAGCGTGAGCAGGCCGAAGCCGATGGCGACCGAGGAGACAATCGCGGAACGAATACGCCGCACGGCTTACCCCCCTCCCAGC
>CAIPFY010000051.1 GCA_903864435.1 uncultured Chloroflexota bacterium
CTGCCCGCAGTGCGCCAGCGCCGCCGTTGAGCGCATCATCCGCACTGCTCCCACCATCGCGCAGGGCATCCTCACGCTGGCCGGGGACAGCCGCCGCGCCAGCAAAGAACAACTACAGGACAAATGGGCGGAAGAAACACCCAAACTACGTAAGAAACTGGTTAACAAACTCGGTGAAGATGTCGTTCGCCGCAACGCGCCCTCACTGGGCAGCGGGGATGAGTGAAAGGGAACAACATGGCTCAATCCATCGCATTTGACCGCGCCGCCGACTACTATGACGACACACGCGGCTTCCCGCCCGGTGAGGAAACTCGCGTCGCAGATGCCATCTGCCGCGCCGGTTCGCTCACCTCCGACAGCCGTGTGCTGGAAATCGGCATCGGCACAGGCCGTATCGCGCTGCCGCTGGCGGGGCGGGTGCAGGCCGTCTATGGCGTAGACCTATCGCTGCCGATGATGCAGCGCCTACGTGCCAAACAGGACAGCGAACCCGTCTACGTGGCGCAAGGAGATGCCACCCGCCTGCCGTTAGCCGCCGCGCAGTTCGATGCTGTCGTCTCGGTGCATGTGTTCCACCTCATCCCCGACTGGCAGAGCGCCCTGCACGAAGTCGGGCGGGTGCTCAAATCCGGCGGCAACCTGATTCACTGCTGGAGCGTGCCGGATAACGTCCATCAGGTTTTGTGGGAAGCATGGCGTTCCGCGTTGCCGAACCAAGAAGGCCACGAAGTAGGGATGCGCTTTGAACATTCCCCCACTGCGCTGCACGAAATGGGCTGGAAAGCTCAAGGTGATCCGATCACGCACGCCTATCACACCACGACCACGCCGCGCCAATTCGCTGAACGGCTGCAAAACCGCATCTGGTCGCAAACGTGGCGGCTGACCGATGCACAACTGGCGCAGGCCGTCGGTGCGGTCTGGGAAGCCATCCGCGAACACTACGACACGCCGGATGATGTGCTGCACGCCAGCACCGCCTATTTTGCGCAAGCCTATCAACCGCCTGCATCCTAGCAAACCAGCGTTTCATCAACCCACACAACCCTGCGAGAAGGCTTTTTATGTACCACACCCTGCGGATGACCGCGACCAAAATTGCTCAACGGCTGCAACTCATCGAACCTCTTGTCTACCGTCGGCGGGCGGTGCTGGAGGCGTTCCGCCTGCAAAAGTTACCCTCCCCGGATGTGCTGCCCGACTTCAACGCCGACCTTCCCGATATAGCGGCTGTCCCACCCTACACCTACTGGGGCGAAAGCAATCTCAACTATGCCCTGCATGGGTGGTTCAGCGTCCCGGCTGAATTTGATCAAACAAGCGAAATAGCCCTGTACCTCCCACTGGGGAACGCAGGGGATTTCAGCCATCCTGAAGCACTGGCCTATATTGACGGGCAGCCCTACGCCACGATTGACCGCCATCATCAGGAGTTCCGGCTGAACGCCGCCCACTTGGACGGACAGATGCACCGCCTGACGCTGCACGGTTGGACGAACGTTCAGGGCAGTCAGGCGCGGGGCGGGCTGCTGCTGATGGGCGAGTGCGCGGTGGTGCAAATTGACCGCCCCACGCGGGACTTCATCGCGGCGGGGCGCACGGCGCTGCAAGCCGCGAACCTGCTGGACGAGGCCGAACCCGCCAAAGCACGGCTGTACAACGCGCTGGACGAAGCCTGCAAACGGCTGGACACCCGCGAACCGTTCGGATCGGCTTTCTACGCATCCGTGCCGGGGACGCTGGCCGCCCTGCGGGAAGGTATCGCGCAGGCCGGTTCGCCGCTGGATATCGAGTTGGTGGCAGCAGGTCATGCTCATATTGATGTAGCGTGGCTGTGGACGTTAGGGCAAACCCGCCGCAAGGCCGGACGCACCTTCCACACGGTACTGCGCCTGATGGAGCAGTTCCCGGATTATCACTTCACCCAGAGCCAACCGCAGTTGTACGACTACGTAGGGCAGGACTACCCTGACCTGCTGGAAAGTATCCGGCAGCGCGTGGCGGAAGGCCGTTGGGAACCCATCGGCGGCATGTGGATCGAAGCCGACTGCAACATCAGCGGGTCAGAATCGCTGGCGCGGCAGTTCTTACTGGGGCGCACGTATTTCCGTGAACAGTTCGGCGCGGAAGCCGAGTCGCGGGTGTTGTGGCTGCCGGACGTGTTCGGCTATGCGTGGAATCTGCCGCAACTCATCAAACTGGCGGGGATGGAATACTTCTTCACCATCAAGATCGGCTGGAATCAGGTCAACAAAATGCCCTATGACTCGTTCTGGTGGCAGGGGTTGGACGGCACAAAAGTGCTGACACACTTCAGCACCAGCCCGGAGATAGCATGGCAAGGCACAACCAGCGCCGCTGATCTGATGAACTCCGCCACCTACAACGCCAACTTGAGCGCCTTCACCGCGCTCGGTTCGTGGAAGAAACTGAAGCACAAAGAGTCGCAGCGCGTCCTGCTGATGAGCTACGGCTACGGGGACGGTGGCGGCGGCCCCACCCGCGAGATGAACGAAAACGCCCGTGAATTGGCGAACTTCCCCGCCCTACCCCGCGTGCGGCAGGGCAAGGTGATTGACTTCTTCCGCCAGTTGGAAGCCGAGAGCGGCGCTAAACTGCCCACATGGAACAGCGAACTCTATCTGGAAATTCATCGCGGCACCTACACCACCCAGAGCCGCAATAAACGCGCCAACCGCAAGAGCGAATTCCGGTTGCACGATGCCGAGTTTCTCGCCAGCGCCGCCGCCCTGCTGGACGCGACCTATGCCTATCCACAGCAAAAACTGCGTAAAGCGTGGGAAGCGGTCTGCCTGAACCAGTTCCACGACATCATCCCCGGCAGCAGCATCGGCGAAGTGTATGTCGAGTCGCAGCAGCAGTACGGGGAGATTCGCGTGTGGGCGGATGAGGTGAGCGCGGCGGCGCTGACCAGCCTGCGCGACCAGATGGGCGGGGATGTACTGCTGGTCAACCCGACCAGTTTCCAGCGCAACGACGCGGCCTTCGTAGCCATCGAAGCGCCTGCCGGTCAACACCTGCTGCGCGGCGATCAGCCCGTGCTGGCGCAGCCCGTCGAGGGCGGCCTGTTGCTGGCAGCAGGTGTACTGGACTCGTACAGCTTCACCCCGCTGACGTGGGCGCAGGGCGAAGCTCCCGCCCCGACGAGCAGCCTGATCGCCCGCGCCGATCTGCTCGAAAACGACTTCTTGCGCGTGGAACTGAATGCGGCAGGCGACATCGTGCGAATTTACGACAAGATCGCCCAGCGCGAGGCGCTGCCGGAAGGCGCGGTGGCGAACCAGTGGCAGGCGTTTGAAGATCGTCCGGTCAATTGGGACGCATGGGATGTGGACATCTTCTATGACGACAAAATGTTCCTCGCCGAACCCGCCGAGAGCATCCGCGTGGTCGAAAGCGGCCCGCTGCGCGCCACCCTCGAAATCGAACGGCGCATCCTGAGCAGTCGCTACACCCAGCGTGTTTCGCTGGCGCACAACCGCCGCCAGATTGACTTCCAGACGCATATAGACTGGCGCGAACGGCATGTGTTCCTCAAGGCGGCCTTCCCGGTGGATGTGCTGTCACCGGTGGCGCGGTTTGAGGTGCAGTGGGGGCATGTGGAGCGCCCCACCCACCGCAACACCTCATGGGATTGGGCACGGTTCGAGACGTGCGCCCAGAAATGGGTGGATTTGAGCGAAGGCGCTTACGGCGCGGCGCTGCTGAACGATTGCAAATATGGTCACGACATCCACGACAATGTGATCCGCATCAGCCTGTTACGCGCCCCTACCTACCCCGACCCGCAGGCCGATCAGGGCGAACATGATTTCGCCTACAGCCTTCTGCTGCATAACGGCACAGCCGGGGCCACCGATGCACATCCGGTGGCGCGGCCTGCTTACCTGCTGAACAACCCGCTGCTGGCAGTGGTCGGGAACGGCACACCCGCCGCGCCCACTGCCCCGCTGTTGAGCGTGGACGGCAGCGCGATCATCGAAACGGTGAAACGCGCCGAAGATGGCAACGGTTTGATTGTGCGACTATACGAAGCCAGCCGGCGGCGCGGATGGGTGACGCTGCGAACCGGATTCCCGCTGCAAGCCGCCCACATCACCAACTTGCTTGAGGACGCCCTCGAAACGGTTGCGGTAGACGATCACAGCGTCCGCGTGTATCTCACGCCGTTCCAGATCGTCACCCTGCGCTTGATCGAAGCGTAAACAACGCGAATGAAGCCACTCGCCCCGGAAGGTGCGCCATCTGGGGTGAGCTTCAAGCGCAAACACGCTATAATCCTCACCATCAGGGTTGGGGATGCTACTGCAAATGAATCCGGCGCTGCACATCCGGGGAGCCATCGTTGACGAAGGCGGACACGCCGCGCCGCGTGATCTGTTCCTGCATGAGCGCGTGCTGCCCGCCGCACCCGCCCATGCCCTGCGCGTTGATCTGGAAGGCTGTACACTCATCCCCGGACAGATCAACGCCCACGATCATCTGGAACTCAACCACTACCCGCGCAGCAGCACCCGCGAACAGTACACCAGCGCCCATGATTGGGGCGCGGATATGAACGCCCGCCTGAACGACGAGCCATTCCGTTCGCTCCGCGCTCACCCGCTGGCAGATCGGTTGTTCATCGGCGGACTGAAAAACCTGTTCTCCGGCGCGACCACTGTCGCCCACCACAACCCACCCCACCGCGATCTGTGGCGGCGCGGCTATCCGGTGCGCGTGCTGCGCCGCTACGGATGGGCGCATTCGCTGGCCTTCGCCTCCGAAGCCGAAATCCGCGCCTCGTACCAGCGCACCCCGCCAGAACAGGCGTGGTTCATCCACCTAGCCGAAGGCACGGATGCGCGGGCGGCGGCGGAATACGGGCGGCTGAAGGCACTCGGCTGCGTGGGCGCGAATACCGTGCTGATTCACGGTGTCGGGCTGACGGATGACGATATTGCGGATGCGGCGCCGAAGGTGCGCGGGCTAGTGTGGTGTCCCAGCACCAACGCCTATCTGCTGGGCGCAACCGCCCGGATTGCAGCATGGGCGGCGGCGGGCGGACGATGGGCACTGGGCAGCGATTCGCGCCTGACCGCTGACGGCGACCTGCGCGACGAACAACAGGCGGCGGCGCGGACGGGCGGCCTCGGTCACGCGGGTTATGATCCCGCCACACTCATCGGAATGCCGGAGGCCGGACACCTGCAAGCGGGTGCGCTGGCGGACTGCACCGCACTGCGCGGTGAACGGGTGGCGCTGGTCATCCTCGGCGGTGTGCCGCAGTTCGGGGATACGGATTTGATGGTGCGTTACCCGCACATTCGCAGCATTCGGGCACGACTGAACGGGCACGAGATTCGCCTGCACCCCGCCCTCGCCCACCGGATAGACCGCTGTACCCTGCGCTATACTGGCCTCGAAATAGACGCGCTGCCCTCGCGCTGGCAGATGTTCAGCTTCCGGTTGCGAAACCGTCTATCATCATTATGAACTGATCGAACAGGAACATTTATGACGGATATTTTGCTCGGTCAATCCTACTACTTGCGCTTCGACCCGAAATTATGGGACGCGATGCAGCCTTACCCGCCACTGGGGACGCTGTACGCTGCCAGCACCTTGCGCCAACAGGGGTGGCAGGTGGCGGTATTCGATGCGATGCTGGCGGACGGCACAGACGTGTGGAACGCAGCACTGCGCCAGCATCAACCGCGCTACGCCATCCTGTTCGAGGACAACTTCAACTATCTGAGCAAGATGAGCCTGCTGCGGATGCGCGAAGCCGCCTTCGGCATGATCGCCAGCGCAAAAGCGCAGGGCTGCACGGTGATCGCCTGCGGCGCGGACATGACTGACCATGCCGACCAGTACCTCGAAAAAGGCGCAGACTATGTGCTAGTGGGCGAAGGTGAAGAAACGCTGGTCGAACTACTGGCGCTGCTGCGCGGCCTGAGCGCCCCGCCGGACGAGAGCCGCCTGTACGCCATCGCGGGGCTGGTCTACCGCCACGAGGGGCGCGTGGTCAAAACGCCCGCCCGCCCGGTGATTCGCAGTTTGGACGCGCTGCCCTTCCCCGCGTGGGATTTGATTGACTGGCCGCGTTATCAGTCGGTATGGCGCGAACGGCACGGCTACAGCAGCATGAACCTCGTCACCACACGCGGCTGCCCGTTCCACTGCAACTGGTGCGCCAAGCCAATCTGGGGGCAGAAGTACAACGTCCGCAGCCCGCAAAACGTGGTCGAGGAAATGGCGTGGCTGAAAGAACACTTCAACCCCGATCACATCTGGTTCATGGATGACATCATGGGCATCCAAGACCGCTGGATCGAGGAATTTGCCGATTTGCTAGAACAGCGCGGATTGCACATCCCGTTCAAAAGCCTGAATCGCGTGGATTTGCTGCTGCGCGGCAAGACCATTCCGGCGCTGGCGCGGGCGGGCGCAAAGATCGTGTGGGTAGGCGCGGAAAGCGGCTCACAGAAGATTCTGGACGCGATGCAAAAAGGCACACAGGTAACGCAAATCTACGAAGCCACGCGGCAGCTACACGCGCATGGCGTGAAAGTGGCCTTCTTCCTGCAATTCGGCTACCCCGGCGAAACCCGTGAGGACATCGAACTCACGCTGCAAATGGTGCGCGACCTGCTGCCGGATGACATCGGCATCAGCGTCAGCTACCCGCTGCCGGGAACGCCCTTCTATGAGCGTGTGCGCCACGAACTAGGCGAACGCGAAAACTGGATTGACAGCGGCGATATGGCGATGTTGTATCGCGGCCCGTTCCGCACCGAGTTCTACCGCCACCTGCACACCGTCGTCCACAAAGACTACCGTTCGCGCAAGACTGCTGCCGAACTGCGCGGCCTGCTGCGTCATCCGGCGGCGCTGCGGCCCGCTCATCTGCGGAAGGCGGCGGCCATGATCTATCATCAACTCACACTGCCCGCCGCCCGCGCCAAGCTGGACGAACTGGCCGCGCTGCCGCACGAACCGATGCGCATGAGCAACGTCACGCTGAGTCCGTAGAGACACTTATTTATTGTAAGAGAGAAGTCGACGTGGATATTCTGTTAGCACACGCTTACTACCTGTACCAAGACCCGCACGAGCTGAAGGTGATGAAGCCCTATCCCCCGCTGGGCATCCTGTACCTGTCGTCGTATCTCAAGCGACAGGGGTTCGCGGTGGGCGTGTTCGATAGCACCTTCAGCACGCTCGAAGCCTTCGAGGAACGGCTGAAAAGCGAGCGTCCGGCGGTGGTCGGCCTGTACACCAATATGATGACCAAGAAGAACGTGCTGAAGATGGCCGCCGCCGCCCAAGCGCAGGGCGCAATCGTCATCCTCGGCGGGCCAGAGCCGCCCTACTACGCCACCGAATACCTGCACAATGGCGCGGACATCATCGTGAAGGGCGAAGGCGAACTGACGCTGGAGGTGCTGCTGCCGCACCTCGCCAAACACGGGTTGAACGGGCTGGAGGCCATCGAAGGGATCGCCTTCCTGAACGGCGACGGGCAACTGGTCGAAACACTGCCCCGCGCTTTCATCCCCGATTTGAGCGCAAATCCCTGGCCTGACCGGGAAGCGATTGACATCCCGCAGTATATGCAGGTGTGGAAAACGCATCACGGGCGCAGCTCGGTATCCGTCATTCAGGCGCGGGGCTGCCCGTATACCTGCCGCTGGTGCAGCCATTCGGTGTATGGCAATACCCATCGGCGGCGCACACCGGAGGACGCGGCGGACGAAGTGCTGTGGATTAAAGAACACTACAATCCCGATTTAATCTGGTATGCGGATGATGTGTTCACCGTTCACACGCGCTGGTTCTTCCAGTATGCGGAGGCGCTCAAACAGCGCGGCGTTCGCATCCCGTTCGAGTGCATTTCCCGTGCGGATCGCCTGAATGAGGACATCGTGCGGACGCTGGCGGAGATGGGTTGCTACCGCCTGTGGAACGGCTCCGAAAGCGGGTCGCAGCGCATTCTGGACGCGATGGACAGAAAAGTGCAGGTGGCGGATGTGCAGCAAAAAACGCATCTGCTCCAGCGATACGGCATCGAAACCGGCATGTTCATCATGCTGGGCTACGAGGGCGAAACCGTGACCGACCTTGAGGATACGGTAAAGCACCTCAAAATCTGCAACCCGGACATTTTCCTGACCACCGTCGCCTACCCGATTAAAGGGACAGGCTACTATCGCACGGTGGAGAGCCGCATCCTGAGCGATAAAAGCTGGATTGACCGCAGTGACCGCGATCTGACCGTTGCAGGGCGCCACTCCCCGCGCTTCTACAGCTTCGCCACGCGCTGGATGGTGAGCGAGGTCGCGCTCCACCGCGCCCGCGTGAAAGGCGGCGTTTCGCTAAAGCGGCGGCTGAAGCTGCTGGCGAACGCGCACATCGGGCGCTGGGGGATGCGGCTGACGCAGGGCGAACGCGAGAACCGGGGGACGCTCATCCATGAGCCAAGCGCCAGCCTTTGATGTGCTTGCCCCCACCTACGATGCCGATTTCACCGGCACGCCCATCGCCCGCTATCTGCGCGGAATCACGCAGGCGCGTCTGGCGCAAGCCTTTCCGTCCGGCAGTCGGTCGCTAGAACTAGGTTGCGGCACGGGTGAGGATGCGCTGTGGCTGGCGGGGCGCGGCGTACAGGTGACGGCTACCGACTCTAGCACGGGGATGCTGGCGGCGGCGCGGGCAAAATGCGCGGATGACGAACGGGTGCGCGTGGCGGCGCTCGATCTGGCGCACCTGCCCGACTCCGGCACAGAACCCGCACTAGCGGGGATATTCGACGGCGCATATTCCAACTTCGGCCCGCTGAACTGCCTGAGCGAATGGCGCACGCTGGCGACATGGCTAGCAGCACGGTTGCGGTCAGGGGCGGTGGTGGCCTTCGGAATCATGAGTCCGCTGTGTCTGTGGGAACCATTGTGGTACGGACTGCACGGGGACGTTCGCACCGCCACCCGCCGTCTGCGCGGGAAATCCACCTTTCGCGTCGCAGGGTCGGATGAAAACCTGCCCATCACCTACCCCACC
>CAIPFY010000052.1 GCA_903864435.1 uncultured Chloroflexota bacterium
AGCGCCAGCAGCACCAGCGCCAGCCCGTACACCCACCGCCGCCAACCGCCTGCACCCGACAACCGCAGCGCCTCCGTCCAGTGCGCGGCGATCACAGCGATAGGCAGCAGCAGCAGCGGCACAATGGCGAACGACAGGCGGTAGTGATAACTGTAGGAATAGAACCACGTCACGAAATACGGTAGCGCCAGCGCCAACCCCCAGCCCAACCGCCGCGCCATCTCGCGGCCCGCGTCCGTCCAACGCCCCGCCGCCCACCGCCACAGCGCCCAACCGGCCAGCGTCGCGCCCGCAGCCACCAGCAGCCATTCCAGCGCACCCATACGGTTCGCGCCAATGTCAATCCGTCCGGTATTGGTGATCGAAGGGAGTACGCCCACCCACACCAGCACCAGCCCGGTCAGCAGCAGACGCACCCGCACCCGCACCCCGCCGCGCCACAGCGCCCACGCGCTCAATATCGCCAGCGCCAGCAGCGGCCACCCCAATTCCACCCCGCTACGCGCCGCAAGGTTCTGCCAGAACCCCGGCGGCAGATCAATCGCGGCATGACCGTTCAGCACATTGCGGATGTACCACGCGCTCCCCAACGGCAAGCAGGCCACCGCCGTCCATAGCAGCACTTCCGCCCGTGAACGCCAGCCTGCCCACGCCAACACATCTCCGCGCCGCCACAACCACACGCGCCGCACGCCTTCCAGCAGCGCCAGCAGCACCACGCCCTGAATGAACGCGCCCATCGTCGGCTTCGTCCACATGCCGATGCCGAGCAGCACCCCGCCGAGGATAGCCGAACGCCGCGCAGAAGGGTTCATCCATGCGGTGAGGAAGAACGCCGCCGCCGCCGTAAAAAAGAACGCCACTGGCACTTCAAGATCGCCATAACGCGACCACTCGCCCACATGCGGATACAGCGCCCACAGCGCCGCCGCGAATATGCCGACTCGCCGCGTGAACAAGCGCGAACCGAGCAGAACCACCGCGAAGATGCTACCGAGATGCAGGAACGGAATGACCGCCCGCGCTGCATGATCGTCTATGCCGCCCGCCCACAGGTGCAGGAACGCATGTTGCAGCGCCAGAAACGGCGGATAGTAACCAATGCTGTTGGGGATATGACCGAGGAGCGCGTACAGTTTGCCCTGATAGGCGTACACCCACAGCGCGTCATAGGCGGTCGAAGGCCAGTAAGCCACGCCTAACCAGCGAACGACCAGCGCCACGCCGATCAAGCCGATCAGCAGCTTTTCATCGCGGCGCAGCGGTTGGCGAACGGTGACAGGTGGCTTTTGCGTCCGCCATTTGCGCAGAGTCAGCAGCCAGCCCACCGCCGCGATAACCGCCGTCCCCGCCAGAATCAGGTCAAGCCGCAGCAGATTCGCTTCCTGCGGCAGCCCCAACAGGAACATCCACGCCGTCACCCACGCCGGCCCGAAGGCCAGCGTCAGGCAGGCCACCGCCGCCCGTTCGCGCCATTCCGCACGCGGCAGCGCCAGCAGCGCATACGGCAACCCCACCCCCACAAACATCCACACCAGCGCCGGAGTCACCCCCAGCATAGAAGTCATCCAGTACGGCATCAGCCTTCTCTCGATTCCAGCAGGTTCACGCAGATCGGCGGCTACGCCACGCGGCGCTGATGCGGTTGACCGCCCACGCCACGCCCACGCCCGCCAGCACCCCCACAGCCGGATAAGCCGGCAGGTAGTACCGTTGCCATTCCAGCGGGGTGACGAGCGCCACCGCGCCCAACATCGCCAGCGCCCACACGCCCAGCGCCCAACGAGCGCCGCCCTGTGTGCTGCCCACGCCGCGCCACAGCCCCCAGCCACCGAGCGCGATCATACCACACGGGACGAACGCGCCCACAGGACTCCCGCCCACGCTCACCCCACTCCAGCCCGACGCTTCATAGCGAATGATCGGGTCGCTGATATAGGCGTCCCAACCCGCCACCTCGAAATACTGCGGTTGCGCGATGAACACCTGCCGCCAGAAGCCTTCCAGTTTCGCGCCAAAATCGGGATAACTACCGAACACATCCGTCTGAATCTTGAGCAAATTCTGGCGCAGCCCCGCCACCGTCTGCAACCGATCCAGCGGCGCACCCCACCACGCCGGGTTGAGCAGGTAAAACACGCCTGCCGCCAGCACCGCCGCAATCGCCAGATAGGGAAAAATCGTATAATCCACTTCGCTGAAATCGTCCCGTCCGCGCAAGGACTGGATCACCAGCCGCAGCAGTGCCGCGCCGAAAATCGCCCCGACAGTGAACAGGGCGCTGTGCTTGCTCGCCAGCGCGAAACCCGCCGCCAACCCCACCAGCAGCGCCCGCGCCAGCGAAGGCCGCTGAAGCAACCACACCCCCGCCAGCACCAGCAGCAAGCTAAAGAACATCAGGCTGCCTTCCATCATGCCGCGCCGCCCGTTCAGCAGCAGCCCCGGCGACAGCGCGTAATACAGGCTGGCCGCATAAGCAGCCCACCCGCCGCCACCCGCCCACCCCAACGCGAACATCAGCGGCACGCCCGCCATTAGCAGCAGCACCGAAGGCAACCGCGCCAGCAGCAGAATCGCCTCTGATGGCGCATGACCGTTCTGCTGGTTATAGTCCCAACTCGCGCCCCAGTCCCATTGTTCGTTCAAATCGGTGATCGAATAGCCGCCGAGATGCCACGACAGGCCGATCAACAGCTTCGGCACAGTGCCATTCAGCAGGCGCAATTCCTGTTCGGTGGGGCTGGTGGGCGTGGGACTATACGCGATCTGGCTGTAATCGCGCTGGATGAACTGATAGGCGTAGTCGCGGCTCATGAACACCAGCGTGGACTCGTCGCCATGAAACGGCGCGAGGGTTGTGCCGGCCAACATGTAAAAAGCGAGCGCCAGCATCCATATGACAGCCAGCACCCGCCCTATTGCTTTTGGAACTGTGAAAGCCTTCAAAACCGGTCGCGTGTCCTTCTGGTCAACCTCACCCCGTTTTGACCCTCATCCCCTCACCCCTTCCTCTGTGCGTCATGGCGAAGGGGAAAACGACGGGAACGCGGTTTTGAAGTCCCTTAACCTTGAGGTTTCGGGATACAGGGTGAGGGCGGATTGAAACCACGCCCTAGCTGATCGTAAGCAGAACCTTGTTCTGTTCCACGCTCTGACCGGGCTGTACATGAATGGCCTGCACCACGCCGTCACGGGGCGCTTTCAACTCGTTCTGCATCTTCATACTTTCCAGAATGACGACGGTCTGGCCTTTGGTCACGCTCTGTCCCACTTCCACCGGAACTAGCACGATCAGGCCGGGCATCGGGCATTTCACCGACGCCTCTTTCGAGTCCCCGATACTGCCGCCTGTGCGCTGTGCCATCAGCAAAGCGCGTTCATCCAACACCTGACTGGAATACAAATGACCGCGTACCAGCACTTCAATTTCATCCCCGCGCTGCTCGATGGTCAATTCATGCGAGATGTTCTCAGCGAGAATCGAATACATCGAGGGCGCCAGCTCGCGGAAATCCACCGACCGCTTCTCCCCGTTCACGGTCAGCGAACCATCGGCCTGTATCTCGATCTCGTATGATTTTCCGTTGACAGTCGTTACGTATTTCATCGGTGCATCCGTTCCCAACGACCAACCCATTTCCAGTTGCTCGTATCCCGTTCGCCACGAGTGACGACCTGACTCGCCAGTTGGCGCTGCCGGTGGGCAAAGAGCGTGGCAGCGATGGCCGCTGTTTCCAGTTCTTCCTCGCTAGGGACATCCTCGTAATTGGTCATGCTGAAGCGTTCTTCGACGAACTTGGTATCGAACGCGCCGGCGATGAAGCTGAAACTGTTCATCAGGTTCTGGTGGAAGGGGATGTTATGCTTCACCCCCATGATGGTGTATTCTTCCAGCGCACGCCGCATCCGCAGGATGGCCTCGCCGCGATCTTCGCCCCAACAAATCAGCTTGGCGATCATGCTGTCGTAGAAGGGCGTAATCTCGAAACCAGCATACACACCGCTATCCACGCGCACACCGGGGCCGGTGGGAATGTTCAGCGAGGTGATCTTGCCGGTGGACGGCATAAAGTTGTTGTAGGGGTCTTCGGCGTTGATGCGACACTCAATCGCCCAGCCTTTCGGCTCCATCAAGCTCTGCGTTGGCCCCATGCGCCGCCCGCGTGCGATGCGGATTTGCTCTTTCACAAGATCAATACCCGTCACCAGTTCAGTCACGGGATGTTCCACCTGCAAACGGGTGTTCATCTCCAAAAAGTAGAAGTTCTTATCCTTGTCCACGAGGCACTCAATCGTACCCGCATTGATGTACCCCACCGCCTCGGCTGCCCGCACCGCCATCTCGCCCATGCGCCGCCGCAAATCGGGGTCTACAAAGATGCTCGGCGACTCCTCGACCAGCTTTTGATGCCGCCGCTGAATCGAACATTCGCGTTCGCCCAGATGAATCGTGTTGCCGTGCGTGTCTGCCAGAATTTGAAATTCGATGTGGCGCGCACCTTCGACCAGCTTTTCCAGATACACGCGCCCGTCGCCAAACGCGCTCTCGGCCTCGCGCCGCGCCGTTGCCAGCGCCGCCGGCAATTCCTCCGGCGTGCGCACAGTACGCATCCCCTTACCGCCCCCACCCGCCACCGCTTTCACGATCACCGGAAAACCAATGGTCGGCGCCAGCGCCAGAATATCCTCATCGCGCAGCCCCGGCTCGGTTCCCGGCACCACCGGAACGCCCGCCCGTTTGACGGTTTCGCGGGCAGCCTGCTTATCGCCCATCCGCGCAATTGAGTGCGGGTTGGGGCCAATAAAGATGATGCCCTCATCCTGACAGGCCTGCGAAAAATCGGGCTTCTCTGACAGGAAACCATAACCGGGGTGAATGGCATCCGCGCCGGTCTGTTTGGCGGCGTCTAGGATTTTTGAAATCTTCAGATAGCTTTCACGCGGGGCAGGCGCACCGATGAATACCGCTTCATCGGCGTAACGCACATGCAGGCTGGTACGGTCGGCTTCCGAGTACACGGCGACGGTAGGGATGCCCAGATCGCGGCAGGCACGAATGACGCGAACCGCGATTTCGCCACGATTGGCGACAAGGATCTTCTTGATGGTTCTTTGTTCGCTCATAGTGGAATATTCCCATGTTTACGCGCAGGATTGCTATCGCGCTTGTTCTGGAACACTTCCAACCCATTGATGAGCCGTGCGCGGGTGTCTCGCGGTTCGATCACATCATCAATATAACCGCGCTCGGCAGCCACATACGGGCTGGCAAATTTCTCGCGGTACTCGTTCGCCAGTTCGATCTTTTTGGCAGCTGAATCGTCCGCCTGATCGAGTTCGCGGCGGAACACAATGCTCACCGCACCATCCGGCCCCATCACCGCGATTTCTGCCGTCGGCCATGCCAGATTCAAATCGCCGCGCAGATGCTTGCTGCTCATCACGCAGTACGCGCCGCCGTAGCTCTTACGGGTGGTCACGGTCAGCTTCGGCACAGTCGCCTCGCAATAGGCATACAGCAGTTTCGCGCCAGCCCGGATAATGCCCGCATATTCCTGCGCCGTCCCCGGCATGTACCCCGGCACATCCACGAACGTGACCAGCGGAATGTTGAAGGCATCGCAGAAGCGCACGAAACGCGCCGCCTTATCGCTGGCATCAATATCCAGCACGCCTGCCAGAACCGCCGGTTGGTTCGCCACAATACCCACGCTATGCCCGCCCAGACGGGCGAACCCCACCACGATATTCATGGCAAAATTCTCGTGAATCTCGAAGAAATGCCCATCATCCACCACGCGACGGATGACTTCCTTCATGTCGTAGGGCTTGTTCGGGTTCTCCGGGATGATCGCATCCAATTCGGCATCCGAACGCAGCGGGTCATCGGTGGGAGCCGAGAACGGCGGGTCTTCCATGTTGTTCTGCGGCAGGTAGCTCATCAGCTCGCGCACCAGCAGCAAACCCTGATTTTCGTTGTCCGCGACCATGTGGCACACGCCGCTTTTGGTGGCATGAACCATCGCGCCGCCCAGTTCTTCGTGCGACACGTCTTCATGCGTCACCGATTTCACCACATCGGGGCCGGTGATGTACATGTAGCTGGTGTCTTTGACCATAATCACGAAGTCAGTCAGCGCCGGACTGTACACCGCGCCGCCCGCGCACGGCCCCATGATGAGGCTGATCTGCGGCACGACACCGCTGCTCATGGTGTTCCGCAGGAAAATATCCGCGAACCCGCCGAGGCTGACCACGCCTTCCTGAATGCGTGCGCCGCCGCTGTCGTTCAGGCCGATGACCGGCGCGCCGGTTTTCATCGCCATTTCCATGATTTTGCAGATTTTTTGCGCGTGGACTTCGCTCAGGCTGCCGCCAATCACAGTGAAATCCTGCGAGTAGACGTAGACCAACCGCCCGTTGATCGTCCCCCATCCCGTCACCACGCTGTCGCCCAGCACCTTTTTCTTGTCCATGCCGAAATCGGTGGCACGGTGGGTCACAAAAGCGTCCAGTTCACGGAACGAACCGGGGTCTAACAAAATGTCTAGGCGCTCATGGGCGGTCAAGCGCCCATTCTCTTTCTGCTTCTTCACGCGCTCTGGCCCGCCTCCAGCGTGACTCTCGGCACGCATCTGGCGCAGCTTTTCAATCTTGGGGTTCACGGTCATGAGAAGATACTCCGTTGCTGATCCGGTTCGCGTATCGGTTCCACACTAAGGCTGCTGCCACACAACCAACAAGCCACATTGTCAGGAACGACAGCCGTCCCCGGTCGTAGTCCGCCTGCGAAAATATAAACAACCGAAACACGCTGTAGATACTGAATCCGATGAGGAATCGCAATAGCAACCGCAAACCCGTCCCGCGCCACAGGAGCCTGAGCATCACACAAGCCATTCCCGACCACGCCAGAGCAGCCACGCCATCCCACAAAGGGGGTGGCAGCGCACCGGCTTCCGGCACACGCGATAGGGCGCGACAGGCGGTTCCCACCTGAAACAGCGCGAACGCCGCCATTACCATGAGCCACGTCCAACGCCATCGTGCCACGCCATTCCTCCACATCCACTTTAATTATACCCTGCGGAAGCGGTGGGAACAAAAGGTTGTAAAAAATGCAATCATGAGCCGCGCTGGAGATGCATGCTACGGGGTTCTCACCCTATCGGGGTCGTCCTCAACACATCCACTTCACGGGTGATGCGTTTCTGATTCGTGGGGAGACGTACTGTAAATTCAGTACCCTTGTCGGTGGCACTGGAAAACGAAATCGTTCCCTTGTGCATATCAATCGCCCGTTTGGCAATGGACAAGCCAAGCCCCGTCCCTTTGATGTTCCCGACATTTTGTGCGCGGTGGAAGGCTTCAAACATCTGCTGCTGGTCGGCTTCGGGGATGCCAATGCCTTCATCCCGAACGCGCAACACGATGCCTTCGACATCCTGCTCCAAACACACATACACCGTACTTTGCGGGGGGGAATACTTAATCGCGTTGCTCAAAAGATTGGTGATGACCTGCCGGATGAGCATCTTATCCGCCACCACCCGCACATCTTCTTGAAATCGCTCACAGACCAGCGTTTGAGCGATGCCCATCGCCTTAAACTCGTCCAGAATGCGCATCATAAAATCGCTCAACACAAACTGTTCCGGGTTGATCGCCAGCTTGCCTTCCTGAATGCGGTTAATCATCAAAATATCGTCTAACATGCGGGTCAAATGGTGAATCTGTTCGCTGATGCGTTCAAACCGCTTTTTACGCTGGTCTACATCCATCCGGTCATAAAAATCGCGCAGCGTTTCATAGGTGGTCGAAATGATCGCCAGCGGGGTGCGGAACTCATGCGAAGTCATGGTCACGAAGCGCGTTTTCATCTGGCTCAGTTCTCGTTCCTGCTCCAGCGCATTTCGTAACTGTTGCTCGCTCAGGCGCAGCGCACTTTCCACTTTCTTCAAATCCGAAATGTCAGTTTCCACCACGATGAAATTGACCAGTGCGCCGGAGTCGTCCACCGATGGCTGAACACCCATCAGCGTCGAATATTCCAGACCGGAACGGGTATGAATACGGGTCTCGCTGGTGAAACCCTGCTTGTCCTGCAAACAGGTACGCCACTTCTCGATCACCTGTGCATCTGGCAAATACGAGCTTAAATCCGTGCCGATCAGCTCTTTTTGCGTGAAACCGGAGCGTTCGATATAGGCTTGATTCACCCACTCGATGATGCCCTGCGGGTCGGTAACAACCACCAGATTGCTGATGCGATCCGCCACTTTTGAAAGTTTTTGCGTTTCCTGAAGCAGCCCCAAAATGCGATCGGCATTCTCCGCCCGCAACCGAACGAGATGATTGAACACGCCGGAAGTCACGATGCTCAACGAAGCAAACCCGATTAACGTGATCGCCAGCGTTACAATCAAACGCACGATGTCGTTGACCAGTGTGTTGGCAATGCTGGTCAGATTCTTAGCCTCGCGTTCACGGTTAATCTCGCCATCAGAGGTAAGCTGGTTAAAGTCCACTTCGAGCGTGCGCAGATCATTGAGCAGCGCGTCCCGATCCACATCCGAAACATCGGAATTGGCGATGTACGTCAGCACTTTGGGGTTGACGGTTTGATCCCAGATGTCCACCAAGCCACGATTTTTATCAAACAACGCCTGCGTTCCCAGCGTGTCGCGCTGCACATTTATCGTTGATTCCTGCATGCGCTGGGCAACGAACGAGCGTTGAAGTTCCAATTTATCGGCATCGGTGGTGCCGCTTTCAATCAACACCATCAACCGCAGCACTTCGCGCTGAACCATCGCCAGCGTGCGCACATTCCCGCTAAGTGCCCCACTCAGGGTTTGTACCGTTTCGTCGTAACTCCGAACCCGGTTCAGGCTTTCAATGCCCGTAATGATGGCATAGGCCAGCGCCAACGTAGAAATGATGACGAGTCCGAGCAAGATGAACGCGAACCATCTATCACGGGATGAGGCGGTAAATTTACGCATAGAAACTGACCCGGCTATTCCGCATGTTCATCCTACAAGTTTGGCAGACTCTATTGCGATAGACTAACCAGTAGCATATTGAGCCAGATGAGATTGCAGCAGCCTGCACTCTATAATCTTAGCTCAATATAATTGATATAGCTATGACTATATATACTTTTACATTAAGGCATATCACCGATTTCCAGCCCACACAAGCCTGAAGGTGGCGGGCTGGAAACCGAACCATTCACGTATCTTGCAAAATACGAGCCGTCCGCTTCACTTGACTTCGATGGTCGCCAGCTGCCATATCCACAGCGGATCATACTGTGCAGGGTCTAGCTTGAAGGTGTCCGTCGGGTAAACAATGCGGGTGGGGCCATAATGTTCCACCGTCATGCGCTGCCCATCCACCTTTGTCGCCAGCATCACCGGAAATTGCTCCGCATCCGCCGCCGGAAAATCTACCGCGTAATCATTGAGCGCGATCATGTGCAGCGTGGTTGTGCCTGCTGGAATTTTGGCAACCGCCAATAAATCCTTCAACAGCACCCCCTGAAAGGTCACAACCTTCCCTTCCGCCTGAACATCGTTCACGGAATATTCCACCAGTCCCAGTTTTTCCAGCGTGTCCATATCAAATTGCAGGGTATTGTCCACGTTGGTCGTCCCCACATTCCCCCTAAAGGTGAGGATCACCTCGCCAGTCGGCGTGGGTACGGCGTCCCCCGCCGACAAGGTAGCCTCGGTCACGCGCTTATAGGCATCCTCAAACGTCGGGGTCATATCTTTAGGCGTTTCGGTTGTCCCACAAGCAGCTACAAAAACCACAACGAAACCCAACAATAAAAACCGCAGGACTTTACTCAACATGCTCCCATTTCCTCTGATCGTCTTGGTCGAAAGATCGGTTCTAACCCGGCAAACACTTCCAAAGTAGCCCTGATGGTGAATACACACCAAGCCTGTAATTGTCCCAAAATAATTGAAATTGACAAGAATAATTCATTACTTTTTCATAACTATTTTGTTCATAGGCTTTTATAGACTGACGCATCAAGATTGATTGAAAGGTCGCAAAGGGGTATAGGTGGCCTGTAGGCACACCTGATGGACGGCGCACCGTTGGGTGTTCCTATGGTTTGAGAACCGCTGGAGAATGGGGTGCATTTGCCCTGCGGTGAGGCATTCATGCTTTACAATATAGAAATTAATAGTATAATGAATCTAAGCGTACCCTATCGCTTCGAGTGGGACATCGCAGATCAGAACACCATTACAGCAGACGCCATCCGAAACGAAGGGGTAGCGTCTGTTTTGTTTAGTTGAAGGGGAGATTGTCATGTCATTTGTACATAGCCCCGTCAAACGCTTTGTTTTTCTTCTCCTGATACTTGCTCTACTTTCTTTTTCTAGTGTGGCAAACGCCCACAACGATTCAAAACAACCGGTCAACATCGCGCTCGGCGCTAATCCCACCGAATCCGATCCGGGATGGGGAGGCGGTACGAACGCATGGGATATGGTGGACGGCATCAAAGCCTACGGGAACGAGTGGGCACACGGGCTGGCCTTCACGGGCGGCAGCCTTCCTTATATTGAAGCGTGCGGTGTGCGGCAGGCCACCCTCAATTTTGGCAGAATGAAAGTCTTCAACCGCGTCTTGATATGGCATCATGGCATTGACCATATCCCGGCCATCTACAACCTCCAGTATTGGAATGGGAGAGCGTGGATCACCATTCACGGGGCGCGCACCGTCCGTTACGACCTGACCACACCCGACTCGCAAGGGGCGGCTTCGACACCCACAGAGAACATCTTCCACATGGTTGTGGGCAGCAAAGTGCGTTTCCAGTTCGACAACTGCGGCTATAGCGTGGTTGTGCCGCAACAGCGCATCGTTCACGGCTGGATTTATGAGTTTGAGGTGTTCAAGGATACTCCGCCGCAAAGCCCGCATCGCCACGACGCGCATGATGATTACCATCAGCATGTGCTATGTGCGCAACCCAGCCAAAACGCAGGGAACTATCATCGTGGGGGGCATTAGTCAGGTTGGAGTCATTCACAATCTGAGCAATGGTCAGGGTGCCTAGTCTAAACTGCTGTCGGGGGGGACAACGGCACCGCCGACCAGCCCTCACCCAATCCGTAGGGGAGCCGCACCTTTCGATGCGGCTCCCCTACAGCAACCTGTTAAGCCGCCGGAACCAGCCGGTAGATCGCCGAGATGTGGCTGTAGTAAATATAGCCATCCGGCCCCTGCATAATCTCGATGAAGCACTGTTGTCCGTTCGGCAACTCCAGCAACACCGGATCACCGGTGAACTGGGTGTGCTTCTCGTTCATCGGCATATGGTACGGGCCGAAGGTCTTGAAGGTGCAGTAGAACACCTGCCCTTTCCATGCGGGGAACGCATCGCCGTCATACACCATAATTCCGGTAGGGGCGACCGTTGGCGTCCACGAAATTAGCGGCGGACGCCCGTTAATTTGACGCATCGGGGGCGGGTCTTCACAATTCACCTCTGTACCCCAACCATAATTCTGTCCGGGGTAAACCAGATTAATCTCGTCATCACAAGCGGGGCCGTTTTCAGTCGCCAGAATACCCTTGCTCACCGGATCAAAGATGAACGAGAACGTATTGCGAACGCCCATCGCCCACACAGACTGCCCCGGTTGCGGGTTGCCCGGTGCCGCCACAAACTGATTGCCCGCGATAATCACACGATGAATCTTCGCCAGCGCCGAAGTCGCATCCTGCCCGTTAGAAGCAAACCCCAGATCGCCCAACGAGTAATACAGCGAACCATCGGCGGCAAAGCGCAACCGTCCACCGTTGTGTTCGTTACGGTCGTTGTCGGGTAGGTCAATCGCCAGCAGATCTAACGGGTCAACGCCTTTGTGCTCCTCGTTCAGGCGGTAACGCGCAATGACATTCTGCCCCACCTTCTGAGTGGGGTCTGGTAGGCGCGAGTAGAAGATGTAGAACAGGCGGTTCTCCTCGAAGGCGGGATCGAACGCGATGCTCAACAGCCCCTGCTCATTGTCCGTCTTGGCCTGCACCTGCACCACCGGATCGGCCTGCACCGTGCCATCGGGGGCCATCCGACGCACCGCACCCAGTTTTTCCGTCCAGTACATACTGCCATCGGCGGTGAACACAATCGAAGTCACCATGTCGGCCCTAACGACTTCTTCCACCCTAAACGCAGGTTCAGCCACAGCGGGCGGTGCGTCCTGCGCGGCAACCGGCACAACCAGCACCATACACAAGCACACCAGCAGCAAAAGGGAACGGAACATAAAGAATGAGACCTTTCTCTATCCCTGCACTTTCTACAGGGATGCGATCAAATCCAGATAACGGGCGCGTTCCTTCGCCCAGCTATAGGTATCGAACACCTTGCGGGCGTTGGCGGCAATCGCCTCCAACTTATCGGGGGACTGCGCCAGTTCCAGCAATCGGGCGGCGGCAGAATCCACATTCTCCGCATCGAAATAGGCCACCGCGCTGTCATCAAAGTAATCGGCAATCGTCGGGCGGCGCGACACAAGGCACGGCGTCCCCACCGCCACGCATTCCAGCAGTTTCAGCGGCAGCACATAGTCGGTATACGGGTCATGGCGCGATGGCTCCAGCCCCAGATGTGCTTCCGCCAGCAGTTTCGGCATGCTGTTCAGCGGCACCGGCGGCACGAACAGCACCGTTTCTTCCAGTTGCAGTTCGCGCACAAGGTCTTGCAGCATGGCGGTATACACGCCCTCTTTTTCCAGTTTGCCCACCAAGCGCAGTTGGATGTTGGGAACTTGCGGGCGCACCTTCGCCACCGCCCGCACAATGTCGTGCAGGTGATAGCGTTCGGCAATCGTCCCCGCGAAGATCAGCACAAAATGATCGGGGTCGCGCTTCGCGTCCAGCTTGGCGAAGAAGCGGTCATCCGGCATATTGCGGACAATCGTGATCTTGTTCGCCCGAATGCCGCGCTTGACGAAAATATCCACGAACGACTGATCTACCGTAATCAGGCGGTGGGCGTACCACAGCGAGATTTTCTCCTCGATCTCCAGCAACCGGATGAAGCCGCCGCGCTGCATGTCGTACTTGGACATGAACAGTTCCGGCATCGGGTCGTGCAGGTCGAGGATGAGCTTCGCGCCGCGCAGACGGGGCAGAATGCCGGTGAAGATCAAAAAGTCCGGCATGTTATGCACATGGATGATGTCGAAATGCTGCTTCATTTCCAGTTGCGACAGTTTGAACGCGAACAGGAAGAACGCAATCACATATTCGAGGATGTACCACAATTTGCCGCCGCGCCGCCGTTCAAACTTGACGCGGTGAATATCCACCCCGTTGACGCGCTCATAAGGCAGGTCATTCGGGTCTTGCAGGCAGATGACGCTCACCTCATGTCCGGCATTCGCCAGCGCCTCGCCGTAGCGAATCACACGGGCATCGCGCAAATAATAGGCATGGACGACCATGCCGATCCGTTTTTTCTCGCTCATGAAACCTGCTTTCCGCGCTTGGCAAGAACCCGTTTATACACTTCAATCGTGCGTTGAGCGCATTCCACCAGCCCCAGACCGAGTACCTTGTCGCGTCCATGCGGCAACCGCCGATTATCCGCGAAGGCGAGGCGCAGTTTAGCGGCCATATCGTTCGGCTCACGGTCGCACACGTAACAGCCTTCCACGTCGGTGATGTGATCCAGCACGTCCGCCACATCCACCGAGACAATCGGCAGGTTGCAGGCCAGCGCCTCGCGGATGGTTCCCGGCGACCCTTCATAAGAGGACGCCATCGCCAACACATCGCAGGCGTTCATGTATTCCGCGATCACCGAGGAATGCACGCCATAGACCACCGTCATCTCCGCTTCGGGAATCTGCTTGACCGCCGCCTCGATCACATCCGGGCGCTTGTGGTACACGCGGGTGGGGTTATACGGAAACAGCACCAGCTTCTTATCCTTCGGCAGGTTGTGCTTTTCGCGCATGGCGGCCTGATCCATCGGCTTGAACAGGTCAAGATCGGTGCCGTAGGGAATGACCTCCGCCGGATAATTGTCCACCAGCGCACGCATCTGCCGCCCCGGAACGATCACCGCATCCACCAGTTTGACCAGCACGCGGGCAATCTGTCGTTCCCACTTGCGGTAGACATCCGACCCCATCAGCGACAGCACCACCGGCTTACGGAACTGGCAACGGGCGACCACGCCATGAAACCCGTAATGGGCATGAATCAGGTCGTAGCTGTCCAGATCGCCGCGCAAGGACATCCAGAAGAACTTGAGCGCCGCCCACAGGTAATTCCAGCGCGAGACGGTGCCGGGAATGGCGAAGAAATCCGCCTGATGACCGAGTTTCTCCACCCCTTCTTTCAACTGACGCGGACAGACATGCGCCACTTCATTCTCGTTGCGAATGACCAGCGGCGTATCTTTGGCTGCGATGACGACATACAGAATTTTCATACGGTCAAACCCCGAACTGCGTGCGCATAATGCGGATAAGATAACAACATCAATCCTCACGGCCTCCCTTACGGGTGAGCGTGGTTTCGATCAACGACGAGATATTTTCCAGCCGATTCTCCCATGTGTGGTTAGCGGCATAGGCAGCGCGGGCGGCGCGTTTGGCTGGCGAGTCTTCCGCCAGCGCCCGTTCCACCGCCGCAATGAACGTATCGGTATCGCCCGCCAGCGCCACATGCTCCTCGTAGATACTCAACGCGGGCAGCGGCGTGGACACCACCGGACGACCCGCCGCCAGATATTCGAGCGTTTTCAGCGGGTGCATATAGCGGGTGTGGTCATCCACGATGTACGGAATCAGGCATACATCAATGGACTTGAGATAGCGCGGCAAATCGGCAGCCGGCTTCAGCCCCAGAAAGCGCACATTCGGCAGGCTTTCCAGCGCGGTCACATCCACCCGTTCGCGCACCAGCGGCCCAATGAACACCAGCGTCCAATCGGGGTGGCGGGCCGCCAGCGCCGTCATGGTCGCCACATCAATGCGCTGATTAATCTGCCCGATCACGCCCACCACCGGCCCGCGCACATCCGCCAATTCGGGCATCACCGGACAATCCGGGTCAAGCGCACGGGCGAACAACTGATTATCAATCCCATGCGGGACGTAATGCGTGTTGGCGTTGTACGCGCTTTTCACCTCACGCAGATTGTCGGTGGTGGTGATGACCAGATCGGCAGCACGCAGCAGTTCTTCCTCACGGGCACGCATGGCGGTGATGCGGTTGGAACGCTGCGCCATCGTCGGATGATCGTCGGTGATGCCGTACAGCGCGAACTTCTCCCCCAGTCGCCCGATCAGCCAGCCCGCATCCGGGTCATAAATCCACAGAATCGGGTTATAGAATCCGAGTTTACGCGCTGTGCGGCGGGTGAAATCCGCCCGCAAAATCTGGTTGACCACGTTCACGGGCTTCTCGAAGCGCATCGGCAGCACCGGCGGCGGCGTGGCGACCCACAGGCTTTCTTCGGCCTGTCGCAAGCCGCCCTTCAGCCAGCGGTTGATTTGCGTCCCCGCCGTCTGATACGGGCTGGGGCTGAAATACGAGAGCAGCGACACCGGACGCTCGACATACAGCACGCGGTTGCCGTTAGCTGCCAACCGGTGCATATACTGATGGTTGCTCAACCACGCAGCATCCCAGAACGTCATGGCGATACAGATAATGTGCTGGTTTTGCAGCATGAACGATCCATTTCTCGCAAGCGGCACAAACCGCAATCCGTATTGTAACAACAATCCGCGCAGGGCAGATAACAGGCCGGAGTTTCCCCCGTCCGTCAGCGACGGCGCAGCGCCTTCAGCCGATCCAGCGGCAGGTTCATTTCGAGCAGGCGCACCGCTGCCGCAACCACAATCACCCCATACGCAACCCCCGCGATCGCAAGCAGCGGCAACATCGGCAGCGCCAGCGCAGTCAGCGCCACAAACACCACGCTCATCGCCAACCCCGCCAGCAGCGGCGCTTGCACAATCTTCCACAGGTCAGGCGAGAAGAACCGCTGACGAACGACCAACCCGAACTGCACCGCGCCGCTGAGTTCGATGCACACCGCCGCCACAGCCGCGCCGACAATGCCAAACTGCGAAACGAGGACAATCGTCAGGAAAAAGCCGCCCACCGTGTTGACGATCAGCACACGCAGATTCACACGCTCCATCCCCCGCGACATGAGCAGGTAGCCCAGCACGCGCACGAAGGCGATGGGCAGCATGGACAGACCGGCGATTCCCAGCGCCAGCCCCGCATCGTTGAAACGCGCATTCCGGTACAAAAAGACCAACAGCCCGCCGCCCACAAACCAGAACACCACCAGCATCGGCACCGCCACCGAGAACAGCAGTGCGATCATCTTCTCCACCAACCGCTTCAGGCGCGGGTCGTCGTCCGATGCGGAGCGCACCATCGTGGGCATCGAAGACACGATCAGGCTTTGCGTAATCAGGTAAAACGGCTGAATCAACTGCGTGGCGGCGCCGTACAAACCGACTATGGTTTCGCCCGCAATCAGCGAGAGCAGAAGCACCTGCATACGCGACTTGACCACCGAAACGCTCTCGATGGCGAGGAAGGTACGCGCATTGGTCGCCAGTTCGCGCATGAACGGCCAGTCCACGCGCAGCGGTACCCGCTTCAGCAGGCGAATCGCAAACCCCCACTCGATCAGCAGAATGACCACTTCCGACAAAACCAGCGTGATCCCCACCAGATTGATGCTCTCGCCGTTACGCAGCAGCAGATACATCACGACCAAGCGCAAAATGTAAATCGGCACGGTGCTGATGGCGATAATCTGAATCTTTTCGCGGGACTGAAAGATCGCTTCGGTGATATTCGAGATGCCGTAGGGGATGAGCGCCGCGCCCACGATCCAGCAAATGATGCGGGTCGCGCCGCGATACGGCAGCACCAGCACCAGCACCACCAGAATCGCATAGGCCAGCAGCGAGAACCCGAACTGCAACAGCGATCCGCTGACCAAGCAGGTTTCGGCCTTCTCAGGATGCCGCGCCAATTCGCGGGTGAGCAGCGATTTCAACCCCTGCGAGGAAATCGTCATAAAAATGAAGTAGAAGGTGAACGCCAGCGTATACTGTCCGAGCGTATACGGGCCGAGCGTGCGGGCAATCGCCATCGAAAGCAGCAGCGAGGTGGCGTTCTGCGTAATCTGATTCGCCATTAGGGCAAGGGAATTTCCCATAAGGCGGCGACGGACAGTGGTCACAATTTCCTCCACGCGGACATTATCGGCGCCACATTCGCACGAGCCGCAGACGCAACCGCACGAACCACATCCGATTCATCGGTAGCTTGCAAGCGGCTCAAAGCCACGATCAAAGCCGCATACGTCCACGAAATTTGTTGCAGAACCCGCCCCCGGTAGATTTCCATCAGCATGTGGCAACCCGCGCCCACCATTGCCGCCACAATCCCCAGTGCCAGCGGCCCGTAAAACGGATGCCCCTTACGAACCAACCGCCACCCCTGCCAGAGAGTCGTGGCATAGAACGCGACATAAAACGCGAACCCCACCGTCCCCGTCTCCGCCCAAATCAGCAGCCACAGGTTATGCACAAGGTTCAGCCATGCGCCGAATTGATCCGGTTCCACATAGTCATACAGCACCACGCCGAAGTTATTGATGCCCACCCCCAGAACGGGGTTGGCGCGGATCATGTTGAACGCGATTTCCGCCAGCGGTGCGCGAGCGTCCGCCGCCCCGTTATCATCCCGCGTGAAGCGGTCAATAATCGGCGCGGAAAAAACGGAGGCCAGCACAAGGATGCCAAACAGCGCCACCAGCAAATATTTGAAGGGCAGCCACCCCTTCCACAGGGACGTGACCCCCAGTATCGCCACCGCCACTGTCACCGCCACCCATGCCCCGCGTGATTCGGTGCCGACCAGATTGCCTAGCCCGAACAGAATAGCCCCGATGACCAGCGGCTTGACAAACCGGGGCAGCGGCAGGGCGAGGCTGGCGATCATGAGAATCGTGATCTGCGCCAGCAGTCCCCCGGCGATATTCGGGCTTTTGAGCGTTCCGATGACCCGCCCCGCGAACCGCAGTTTAGAATCTTGGTGAAGCACCCCGAAGGAGCCGAGTTCCATCACCGCGATCTGAATCATCAAGCCAACCAGAATGGCGACGATCACGAACAGCACATCATCACGGGAGCGAAGGTTGTTTGAGAGATAGAAGAACAGCGCAAACAGCAGCATGTCCTGCCAGATTTGATACACGCCAAAGGTGACGACGCGACTGGCAATCAACGAGAGTACGCCCGAAAACACGAACGCCAGCCCGAACCGTCCGATGGCGTTCAAACGGCGAGCGCGGTTCAGGCCGGAAACCGCGCCTTTTTTGCGCCCAATGAACCACAGAACATAGAGCGCAACCAGCGCCAGCAGCGTCAGGGAGATGTTGATGCCGCAAGCCGCCATGAAGTAATCGGTGTTACAAGTGATGTGGAAATCGAACGCGATGGACATATCAATGAAGATCGCCATCAGCAGGATGCGCTTAATATCGCGCACCACAATCATCAAAACCACAACCCCGATTCCGCCGGCCAGCAGTTGTGCCAGACGCGAATTGAACCCTTCTACGCCCACCACCAGCGCACTATAGCCCATGAACAGCCCGGTGAGGACAGCCAGAACCCCGTCAAACAGCGCACGGTGGCGCTGATACGCTTGGGCGATCATACGGATATTTTGACAGCGGCGATCTGGTGGCGCACCAGCGCATCATTTAGCACCACGCCCACCACATTCGCCTGCACTTCCGTCAGCTGCGTATGCGCGGCGGTCAGCGAGTCACGGTGCGACCGACCGCGCCGGATTACCATGAGTACCGCGTCCATCGTGGGAGCCACCAGCGTTGCATCCACCACCGGCAGCATCGCCGGCGTATCCAGAATGACCACATCGTAGCGGTTGCCCATCTCGCGGATCACGTCGGCGGTGTAGGCGGTCGAAAGCAACCGGGTGGGGTCTTCGGGGATAGGGCCGCTGGTCAACACCTTCAAGCTAGGCAAATTCGTCTTTTGAACCGCTTCCTGCAAACTGATTTTCTTGTTCAACACGGTACTCAGGCCGACCTCGTTGGTCAGTCCAAACAGCGTGTGCTGGTTGGGGCGGCGCATATCACAATCCACAATGAGCACGCTGCGCCCCAGTTGCGACATCGCCATGCCCAGATTACAGACGACCGTAGACTTGCCTTCGTCATTTTCGGCGCTGGTCACAATCAGCGTTTTGGCCTCGTTCTTCTTCTGAATCGCAATGATATTCGAGCGCAACCGCTGGAAGCCTTCCCGTTCTAACCCCTGCATATCCGGGAATCGGGACTGTGACCGGGAAAGGTGGGTCAATTCCGCCAGCACCGGCAGATCAATCAGGTTCTTCACCTGCGACAAGCTGTAAACCCGCGTGTCGAAGTTGTTCAGGAACAGCGCCAACCCCAGCCCGCCGGCCAAGCCGAGCAGCGCCCCCAACGCAATATTGAGCGACTTGCGCGGGATCGTCGGCAGATTGGGCGCGGTGGCGGTTTCGATCAAGGACACCGAATTGAGCTGCACCGACTCGCTCAAACGCGCTTCGTTATACTGCACTTGCAGCGTCTCATAGTTCTGCTGCTTAATGGCAATATCGCGCCCCATCTCGGTGATTTTCGCCACTTCATTCGGCTGTTCCGTCACCAGCTTGTCATAGTCGGCACGCAGGGTGTTCAATTCTTCCTGCGCCTGCGTCACCTGCGTCAGGATGGCCGCCGAAGCACTGCTGGACTCGGTCAGGTCACTGGATTTCTGAATCAAACTGAGCGCGACCGCATTGGCAATATCTGCCGCTGTCTTGGCATCTGGATGATTCACTGTAATTTCGATCAGTTCAGTCTGGTCAATGGACTTCACCTGCACCATATCATGCAACCGCGCCGAACTGATATTCAGCCCCAGCCGATCTCGAACCTCGGCGAGTAGTTGGTTCGTTCCCACGATGATGACGTAGGTATTCATCAGGCGGTCAAAGTAGTTAATATCCGCGCTGCGTCCACTCAAGGGGTTCGGCGCAGAAGAAACCCGGATGAGCGCGTTGGCGGTATAAACCGGCTGAATGACCTGATTCGCCACAAAAGCGAGGCTGACCGCAATCAGCACCACCAGAATAATCAAAAATTTCCGCCGCCACAGCACATTAAGAAATTCGCCAAGTTCCACGTTAAATGCCCCAGACTGTGATTAGGATCAAGAGGAATACGCCGGTTCAAGCGGTAAGCCGGGAGTATTATAGTTTGCATTGTATAGTACACGCGGCATTTCGGACAAGTACCCCGCATGGCCTCTTTCACCCCGGCACAGTCGCTTTCTGCCCATTCAGCCAAAACAATTTAGGATCACTTGATTTAAAAGTTTGTTTTAGGTTTTAATTTAACACTTTATCCCATCTTTTTACCCAAAAAACTGCCTATACAAACGTTTTATTATGCAATATGCTTTTTCGAGTTGTAAGAATGCCCGCCCACCCTCAACCTGTCCGGGGCATTGCACACGGCTATCTATTCGCTATTCAATATTAGGAGAATGCAATCATGGCGAACCAAGAACAACTCAATCGTATCAAAGCAGGTGTCGAAGTCTGGAATGATTGGATAGGCGAACAAATAAAGGAAGGAGATTATGCTGAAAACCGTGATCTATCAGGTGCTGATCTGAGTGGTGCTAATCTAGCTGGCATAGTGTTGAGTTATCAAGATGACCTAATATGCAATATCGAGGGTATCAACCTGAGCGGCGCGAACCTCAGCGGGTCCCAGATAAGCGGCGGCGGCGTTTCTTGGAAAGGAGCCAATCTGAGTGGCGCTAATCTGAGAAATGCGTCCATCAACGGTTTTATGGAGAATGTCAACCTGAGCGGCGCAGATATGACGGGTGCGAACATGACGAATATCGATTTTATAAATACCGATTTAAGCAACGCCAATCTAAGCGGTGCATATTTGCGAGGAGCCGCATTTTGGGCAGGTACCAATTTGAGCAACACCAATCTGCGTAATGCAACGCTTGCGTATGCGCGTTTCATAGGTGATGTGGATTTGAGCAGTGCTGATCTAACTGGAGCTGATATGGAAGATGTCATGAAAATCCCAGGGCCGGGATTCGGGGAATAGCGGCGGCGCTGCCCCGCCCCCAGCAGCAGCGGCGCGCCTGTCCCCCCCCCGTCACTAGCACCGGGGGACGGGCGCACCCTTCCTGTATTGCCCGTTGGGGTTGAAGCGCGGTATTTGCACCGACGCCTACCCCGAAAGGGTTATCACCGCCAGCGGCAAAACGCGCCCCTCGGCATCCACCGCCAGCGCCGTACACGTCAACACGGGGATGGTGGCCTGCGCCAGCGTGAAGCGCAGTGTGAAGGCCGTGCCGCTGCCACTAATGGCGGGATTCGGGCGCAAACGACTGGCGGCAATATCCCACGACCCTTCTGCCGGGTTATACCCGCCGTTGACCACAAAGCTGTTACCGCCGGTGAACAAATCGCCATCAGTATACCCGCCGCTGCTGACCGCTGGCGGCGGAATCTGGCAGCGGGTTTCCAGCCCGTATAACCCTGCCATCCGGTACAGCTTGAAAGCCACCGTCAATACCTGCCCCGGCACAGGTCGGCCTATTGTCTGGATGACCAGCGAGGGAACCGTTGGCTCTGGCACAACCTTCCCCAGATTGGCGAGATAACTGACGAAAGCGTTGTTCATGGCGAAATAGGCGGGTTTGGGCTGGTAGGCACTGTCGAACATCAGCGGGGTATCCGGCGAGCGCCATGTGTACTTATCCGTGAACCCCCAGCTTGTGAATCCGGTACACACGCTGAACGACAGGCAGGTAGACAGCGCATCTCCGAAAAACTTAGCCTGCTGATTCAGTCGCTCCGCCAGCGGAGCCGTGCTGACGTTGATCTGCACATCCATCTCGGTGATCCGCACTTGCAAACCGAGCGCCTCTAACCGGGCAATGTTCTGGCGCATCTTCGCCATATCCGGCGGAAAATCGAGGCGCTGGTGCATGTGAAAGCCCACGCCATCAATCGGCACGCCTCGCGCCTTCAAATCCTTCACCATGTTGTAGATGAAATCGGATTTGGCAGTCAGTCCTTCATTAGAGTAATCGTTGTAGAACAAGAGCGCGTTCGGGTCGGCCTCATGCGCGGTACGGAAGGCCGTTTCGATATAGTCCGCGCCGATGGTGGTATACCACAGCGAAGCGCGATAGCCGCCGGTGGGGTTGACCGCCTCGTTCACCACATCCCAGTAAGCAATCTTGCCCCGGTAGCGCGTCACCACCGTCGTGATGTGATTGCGCAGGATAGTCAACAGTTGGTCACGGTTATAGCCGCCATTCAGCACCCACGCCGGAATCCGATCATGCCACACCAGCACATGCCCGAACACCTTCATATTATTAGCGCGGGCAAAATCCACGATGTAATCTGCGCCTGAAAAATTGTACTGACCGGGTGCAGAACTCAGCACAGCGAATTTTAGGGCATTTTCAGGTACGATCAGGTTAAATTCACGAATGAGCGTGGCAACATACTGGGGGTCGTTCAGCAAAGGCTGCAAAGCGACCGCCGCGCCAATATCCAGATTGGCCTGTGATGCCAGCATGCGGAAAGGCTGTGGCGCGGCAGTTTGGGCACTGGCGAACCCCGTGAGAACGGTCAGCAGCAAGACGAGGAGAACAACAGGTGCCAATTTGTGAACCATACCGTGTCGCTTGCCCCCATCCAGCCATGATGGGAATAGTGTAGCTTTACGTGTTTCACAAATCAGTGTAGAAGCAGGACATCCGGTAAGGAATGAGAGTAAAGTACCACACAACAGCACCGTCTATCCGGGCGTGTGTGTGATGTTATAATAAAATCCATATTCTAATCCACTGCATGAACCGGGCATCGCATCCGGGTTCTGATGCGATTGAGGAGCCTAATGAGCAACAATCCGTATAAGGGTCTGCGGCCTTATAGTGAAACCGATGTGCCGCTGTTTCACGGACGAAACGCACTGATGAACCGGATGCGCGGCTATCTAATGGATGAGCGCCGTCTGGTTGCCTTATCCGGCCCGGCGGGCAGTGGCAAAACATCCACTTCGATTGTGATGGCCGGGGCGCTGCGAAATCAATGCCAAACAATCTATCTCTCCATTGAAGATCAACCGCTGCGGCAAACCGCAATGGCGCTGCAAGAGATGGGGAAGAATACCGATTTGCTCAGCCGCGTGTATTCCGACCCCGAAGCAGTCGCTACCATCATGAGCGAATTGAGCGCGACCGGCAACGCGGTGCTGCTGGTGCTGGATGCCTTCGAGAACCTGTTTGCGCGGGTGTCGGTGGGTGAGCGCGTCTACTTTCTGGACGCGCTGTACCGCGCCATCACGCACCCCAACGCGGTCTGCCACCTCTGCATCGTCATTCGTGACGATTTCCGTGACCGCCTGATGGAATATCCCCAGTGGGCGGAACTGCTCGATGACCGGATGCTCGCCATACCGGACATGAGCACCACTGAACTGACCGATGTCATCAGCTTGCCCGCCCGCACCAGCGGAATCACGCTCGATCCGGCGCTGGTGGATCGGCTGCTACAAGATGTGAAGCGCCTGAATCCTTCACGGTTGCTGCCGCCGCTGTCGTTTGCCCTCGCCACGCTGTACGAAGGTGGCGAAATGACCACCTCTGGCTATGACCATATCGGCGTGGTCAGCGGAGTCATCGCGCAGGTGGCGGAAGCGGTCTACAACAGCTTCACCGCCATTCAGCAGTTGGTGGCGCGCCGCATCCTACTGCAATGTATTGTCTCTGCCGAAACAGCCGATCCCCTCACCCGTGCAGTCGAACGCGACCGGATGCAGTTCAACTGGGTGGGCAAAGATGATGTGAATTTCACCATCGGGCAGTTGATCGCCGCCGGACTGTTGACCGAACAGCACGATGGCGTCCCGATGCTCATCCTCAGCCATGAATGCCTGACGCGAGAATGGCCGCGCTACGCAGTCTGGATACGCGAAGAATCCGAAAGCCTGCGCTACGCCAGCGAACTCGAACAGCTTGCGTCCACATGGGTGACGCGGGAATACTCCGAACAGGCGCTCCTACGCGGCGCGGCGCTGGACGAAGCCCTGAGCTGGATGGCGAATCTGGATAACCTGCCGTCCGCCATCCTCGAAAGTTACATCAGCGTCAGCAGTCACCTGCGCCAGAACCAGACCGTTCAGCAGAAACGGCAGGAACGCACCACCCGTTTCGGCGGTTGGTCGGTGGCGGTGGCGCTGCTGGTGGTCACGGGTTTGCTGGCGCTCATCAGCTTCTTCGCCATTGGAGCCAGCAGCGAACGGGATACGCTCACCACCCGTCAGGCCGAAGCCGTTGCCAACCTCGCCACCAGCACCGCGCAAAAAGCCGAACTCGTCACCACCATCCGCGCCGCACAGACACAGCAGGCCGACGCCCAAGCGCAAATCGCCGCCGGAGCCACCGCGCAGGCGCAAGCCCAAGCCGCGTTGGATGCCGCCGTCACGCAGCAGGCGAACGTGCAGGCCACCGCTGCCGCTGTGCAGGCCGTCGCCCAATCCACTATTGAGGGCTACGCCGCGCAAGTTTCGGTCAACGCCACCGCCATGGCGGATGTCAACCATCTTCAGGCCACGCTGGATGCCGCCATACAGCAGCAGATGGAACTGCGGCAGTATCTCGCCGGTCAGTTGGCGCAACAGGTGCCGGACGTGTTGAGCGTGAACCCCAGTCTGGCGCTGTATCTCGCCGCCGAAGCCGGAACCATCCGCTTGAGTGCCAGCACGGGCGAACCCGACCCGCTGGTAGACACGGCGCTGCGCGAAGCCTTGAAAGCCAATATCGCGGATTCACTGGGCAGCAGCAGCGATCAAAGCTGGTTTTTGGGCGCGAACAGCTACGCCGTCGTGCGCTATACCGACGGCCCCGCCAAACTCTGGCGGATGAACCCGTTGGAAGTCGTGACCGAATTCCCCGCGCCGATAGACCAGATCATTCCGGTGGCAGACGGCAAAACCTTCATCGTGGATTATGCCGACGAAACCACCGATGAATTGTGGGCGGTTGACCCCGCCGCGCCGGTAGCCCAGTTCAGCGGGGACATCGCGCCGCCGCCCGAAAAAGTCACCGATCTGGTCAGCGCGAACGTGGTGCAGTTGCAAGGTGGCGCGTTCTTCACAGTACGCTTTGCCGATGGGCATGTCGGGGAATTGTGGGAGACGGCTACCGCCTCTCGCAAAGCCGTGCTGGATGGCGATGTGGAGCGCGTCGTGCCGCTGAACGATGGCTATTTCTTCGCCGACTATGCCGAGCCGAATGAAATAGGCCGCATCTGGCAAACTTCCAACGGTCAGCCGGCGCAAAAAGCCGATGATGTACTCACCGTTCCGTTCGACAACGGCATCTTTGGCCTGCGCCGCGAAGGGCAGCCCGACGAAATCTGGCTGACCGACCCGTTCGGCTCTATCGCCACAGTACAGGGACTATTGGACGGCGCACGCCATTTGAACGGCACCGACTATATCATGGTCGAGTATCAGGGCGAAAAACCGGCGGAAATCTGGCGACAAACGCCAACGATGGAAAAAGTCGTCACCATGAAAGGCCAGATTGACCTGAGCATCACGTATGTAGGTGGACAGTATTTCTTCATTCGCTATGCCGACCTGTCCGCCAGCGAACTGTGGCGCACCGACCCGCTGGAAGTGGCAGCGCGGTTGAACGGACATCTGGAAACGATGGACATGAATATGTCGCTGGGCGATCAGGTTGCCGTCGTGAACTACGCCGACAACTCGATCTCCGAGGTGTGGAGCCTGCCGGATGCGCACCGGATTGCGCCCTTAACCGGAAACATGCTGAAAGCCAAGTCCATTCTGGGCGATACCGCCTTCGTCGTGCGCTACGACGGCAACCAACCGTCTGAAGTGTGGACGAGCGCCGAGGCCACGCGCATCGGCGTGCTGGGAGAAGGGCAGAAAACCGCTGTAAACGTCATCCCAATCAAAGATGGCGCTTATACCGTCGTCCTGTATGCCGATGCGCCAGCGGAAATCTGGTCAGTGGCGACCGAAGGGGTAAGCCTGCTGGCAACCCTGCCGGATGTGACGCAGCAGATCTTCCTGCTGGAAGGCGGCAATTATCTGATTGCCAACTATGCCGCCCGCGCCGCGCAAATCTGGGATATTGCTACCCTGTCGCCCATCTCCACGCTGCTCGGCACCGTGACCAGCTACGCCTATGATGGCACCAACCTGCGCCTGAGCTACGCCACGTTGGACAACCAGTCCTATACGCTGGACTTTGGCACGTTGACGGCGCTCCTGACGCCGGACATCCGCACGGCGGATTTGCTCACGCAGACCTGCGAACGCCTGAAGGGGACGACCCCGCCGCTGGACGAAATCGCCCCTTATCTGGGCGGGCAGACGCCGGTGGCCTGCACCCTACCCGCCGCGCCATGATGAACCGCTGGCGCTTAGGGGCAACCGCAGTCGGGCTGGCGCTGCTGGTGAGCCTGTGGATGATCGCGCACCCGGCTGCATCCGCCGCCGGGGTGCAGTTGCAAACGGCCACCCTGAACCCGACGCCCGAACCGGAACACTCGCTCAAAGGGTATGCCGGTCAGCGCGGGCTATGGGTGGGCGCGGCGGTTGACCTGACCGCCCTACTCAACGAGCCGGATTACCGTGATCTGCTGGTGCGCGAATACCACATGCTCACGCCGGAAAACGCCTTCAAACTGCGCGAACTCAGCAGCGCACCCGGCGTCTACGATTTCAGCGGCGCGGACGCACTTGTGGATTTCGCGCAGGCCAACGGCCTGAAAATCCGCGCCACGCCGCTGATCTGGTATCAAGGCTTACCCAAGTGGCTGCAAGATGTGACCCTCCCCCGTGAGGAAGCCATCACCCTCATGCGCCGCCACATCCACACCCTGATGGGGCGCTACCGGGGGCAAATCTATGCGTGGGATGTGGTGAACGAGGCCGTCAGCATAGATGGCAACGGGCTGCGACAGGAAAGCGTGTGGCTTCAGAGCGTCGGCGCGGACTATATCCCGCTGGCCTTCCGTTTCGCCCGTGAAGCCGACCCCGATGCGCTGCTGTTCTATTCGGACTACAACGCCGACGATCTCGACCCCAAAGCCAACACCGTGTATGAACTGGTCAAAGGGCTGCTGGCGGACGGCGTGCCGCTGGATGGCGTCGCCCTGCACATGCACCTGCGGCTGGGAGCCTTGCCCGACTGGAACGCCGTCGCGCAGAACATCCAGCGCCTAAACGCGCTCGGTTTGCAGGTGCAAATCAGCGAGTTGGATGTGCGCATTCAGGATGCGGAAGGCACGCTGGAAGAACGCTTGAACCAGCAAGCACAGGTCTACGGGCAGGTGTTTGCGCTGTGTCTGGCGGCGGAACAGTGCAGCGGAATCACCACATGGGGCTTCACCGACCGCCATAGCTGGATACCGGAATTTACCGGCAACCCGGACGCGGCGCTGCCCTTCGATGCCGACCTTCAGCC
>CAIPFY010000053.1 GCA_903864435.1 uncultured Chloroflexota bacterium
CAGCCAGATTCCGCAGGCATTGGCGCTGCTGGTTGAACTCAGCGCCGCCCATTTGCTGCTTTATGATGGGCAGCTTCGCAGCGTCCTACAAGCGCCGCCTTTTTCAGCCATTCAGACCCCGCACCAGATCAAAGCCTTCGGCTGGGAGCGCGTCTATATCACCAGCCCGCTGGATGCACCGCTGGCGCTGTTGATTTATGGCCCGAACGTGTGGATGGAAATGCGTACCGTTTGCCCGCAAACCGGCGCTTCACTGGTCTACCGCCTGATGATGCAGGAGGACGGCGGGCTGGTGCCGGAACAACCGGGAGATGCGGTCAGTTGGCGGTTGTGGATACCGTTGCCGCAGCAGTCGTTAGAAGAACCTGCCTATGTGTTCAACCGCCGTCGTTCGCAGATTCGCTTCTTCCAAACGGAGGCCGATCTGGAGCGTTTCCGTATGCGGCAGGGCGGCGCTTAAGGCATGGTGTTCACCTGTCAGCAGGCGCTGGCCTTCAGCCGGCAAATACTGGCGCTGTATGCGCTTCTGTGGCGCACCAACTAGGCAAAACAAAACGGACGCACAGGGGCGCGTCCGTTGTTTTCGAGCGTGTTTTTTTTAGCGATTCAGCGACATCGGCATGATGACGCAGATGAAATCATCCTTGCTTTCGGGGCGGATGACGCCGGGGCTGGCCGCGCCGTTGCTCTGGAAGATCACCCGTTCCTCGTTCATCACATTCAGCGCGTCAATCAAATAGCGAATGTTGAACGAGATGTGCAACGCTTCGCCTTCCACCGAGGCATCCAGCATCCCTTCGTTGTCGCCGCGTTCGGCGCTCATGCCCACGATGGTGACAGCACCCGGTTCGCCGGGGCCAGCCGCCGGCTTGACGTACAGCTTGGCGCTGTAGGCCGAGTCACGGGCGAAAATTTCGGCGCGTTTGCAGGCCGAGAGCAGGTCGCTGGTGTACATCACCGAGGAGGTGACATAGGCGCGGGGGACAATCGCCGCGAAATCCGGGAACTTGCCTTCCAGCAGTTGCGAGGCCACATCGGTATGCTTGAGGTGGAACAGGATGATGTCGCGCTGGGCGGGCAGAGTGATGCTCACCACATCGTCATCTTCGGTGATGATGCGCCCCACTTCCGCCAGTGTCTTGGCCGGCACGACCATATCCACGCGCTTGTCGAAGTGCTGCTCGATCTCGGTGGTACGCACGGCCAACCGGTAGCCATCGGCAGCCGCCATCGTCAGCACGTTGCCATCCAGTTGCATCAGCACGCCCGTCAGGATGGGGCGGTTGTCCTCTTTGGCGGCAGCGAACGTGGTCTGCGCGATCATTTCCTTCAGCAGCTTACCGGGCAGCACGACATCGCCCTCGCCACCCTGCGGCACAACCGGAAATTCGGTGGCGTCAATGCCCTTGATGTTGGAAACCGTCGCACCGCAGCGCAGGTTCACGCTCAGTGTGGCTGGATCGAGCGACAGGTCAACCCGTTCCTGCGACAGATTGCTGACCAGATCAACGAACGTCTTGGCAGGCAGCGTAATCGCACCTTCTTTTTCGACCTTTGCGCCGATCCATGTGGTGATGCTCATCTCCAGATTGGTCGCCGACAGGCGCAACCGCGCATCTTCGGTGGCTAACATGATGTTGCCTAGCACCGGCAGGGTGGGACGGTTTTCGACAGCACGCCCCACAATGCCTAATCCTTTGGCGAGTTTATCCTGCAATACGCTCGTCTTCATAAGTACGGCGGCTCCCGGTAGTGTTTATCCCAAAATTTTCCCAAGATAAGTATACCTGAACACCCCGCAGATGAGTAGCGCCCTGCGTCAATTTGTGGGCATTCGGATTTAGGGCAATTACCCTCATCCCCCGCCCCCTTACTCCCTCGGGGCGAAGGGAAGTAAGAGTGTTACGTGATTCTTAAGTCCCTCGTCCTGAGGGAGAGGGATACAAGGGTGAGGGTTTTGAACATCTACCCCGCCCCCATTTCCGAATGCACCCATTGATCGGGCGCGAATCCTTCGCCAGACGCATTTCGGGTATAATCAAGCGCGATTGACGATTGGAGATGGCATTCTATGGCTGCACCTTCACCGGCTCAAAACAACACATCCCGCACCCTGCGCCGCGCCGCTGGTTGGCTGCTGGCGCTGTTGCTGGCGGGCGGCCTGATCGCCGCCATCCTCGGCACGGGCGACTCGCTGTGGACAGTGGTGGGCATCTTCAGCACCCGCTTTCTGGGCATTTTCATCGAAGCGGTGCCGTTCCTGCTGCTAGGCACAGTGGTTTCCGGCCTGATTGATGCGTTCGTCACGCCGGAGGACATCGCTCGCTTCGTCCCGCGCAACCCGATTCTGGCGACGATTGCCGGCGCGTTTCTAGGGTTCGCCTTTCCGGTGTGCGAGTGTGGCGTGGTTCCGGTGGTGCGGCGGCTGTTCAACAAAGGGCTGCCGATGTGGGTGGGCATCACCTTCCTGCTGGCCGCGCCCGTCATCAACCCGATTGTGCTGGTCAGCACGGGCGTGGCCTTCGGCTTCGGGTCGGTGCTGATCGGGCGCTATGTCTTGACGCTGCTGGTAGCGGTGGGCGTGGGGCTGGTGTTCGCGCTCGGCGCACGTCCGCAGGATGTTCTGCGGGCGCAGCGATGGGCGCCGGTCATGGGCGGGGACGGCTTGCGCGAGGCCGATCATCTGCTGACGGTGCGGACGCCGCGCAAATCGCTGCGGCAGGGTTTGAGCGACGCGCTGCGGGCTGCTAACAGCGAGTTCTTCGAGATGGGGCGCTACCTCATCATCGGGTCGTTGCTGGCCGCCGGATTGCAAACGCTGATCTCGCAGGAAGTCTTGATCGCGCTCGGCAAAGGCCCGCTGATCTCGGTGATCGTGATGCAACTGCTGGCCTTCGTCCTCAGCGTGTGTTCGACGGTGGACGCCTTCCTCGCGCTGGCCTTCGTCGGCACGTTCACCACCGGCTCGCTCATCACGTTCCTGACGTTCGGCCCGATGGTGGACATCAAAAGCACGCTGATGTTCCTCGGCGTGTTCAACCGCCGCACCGTGATTTACCTGATCGTGCTGCCGCTGCTGATGACGCTGCTGGCGGGCGTATGGCTGAACCTGAACGTGGTTTTCTGATGTCCCTCACGCCCTACGCCGCTGTCAACGATTGATCGTATCTGTATCGGGGCGCAATATGATGCGCGGGAGGCTGCGGCACTTCCGCACGCGGTCGCGCCGCATGGGGAACAGTGCGCTTCATGCTGGAGAAAATCGCGGCGGAACCCGCCTCAGCCGGAGGATAGGTTGCGGGGGACAGGACGAAACGCGACTTTCACGCCGATTTCCAGTTCTTCGCCATTCTGAAACAGGATCGTCAGGCGGCGGTTGGGGAAGGCATACGACATGCGCCGGACGAGTTTGGAAAAGTAGGCCTCGATGGGCGTCAGGTCATCATGCAGGGTCATGATGTGGCGACTCCCGTTGGCGATGGTGCTGTCAATCCAGAACGCGACCACCGCCGCCCGTAGCACCTGTTCCATACGTGG
>CAIPFY010000054.1 GCA_903864435.1 uncultured Chloroflexota bacterium
AACCGCCACTGGAAAAGTAACCGTATCGCACAAACATATCAAGACTATCCATCATTCCGATGGGTACAGCTATACGAAAGGATTAGGCGCTATCCCTCCCCGCACCTAAAGGTGGGGGTATCTCGCGCCGTTTTTTGATGAGCCAGCAGAAACGCAAATTTGGGTTCGAGACGCGCATGTTACATGCCGGACATATTCCCGATCCGGTGACGGGCGCCCGTGCTGTTCCCATCTATCAGACGACCTCGTATGTGTTTGAGGATACCGATAAGGCCGCGCAACTGTTTGAACTCAAGCAGTACGGCAACATTTATACACGCATCAACAATCCCACCAACGCGGTGTTCGAGGAGCGCATCGCTTCGCTGGAAAACGCGGCGGGCGCGGTGGCGACGGCCAGCGGCATGGCGGCGCAGTTCGCGGTGATGATGACGCTGCTGGAACCCGGCGACGAGATTGTGTCGTCCTCGCACCTGTACGGTGGCACGAAAACGCAGTTCACGCACACGCTGAAAAAGTTGGGCGTACTGGCGCATTTTGTAGACCCGACTGATCTAGACGCATGGGAACGGGCGATCACGCCCAAAACCCGCGCCCTGTACGGCGAAACTATCGGCAACCCGCGAGGCAGCATACTGGATATTGAAGCGGTGGCGACCATCGCTCACGCGCACGGTATTCCGCTGATCGTGGATAGCACCTTCGCCACGCCGTATCTGTGCCGCCCGATGGATTGGGGCGCGGATATTGTGGTGCATTCGGCGACCAAGTTCATCGGCGGGCATGGCAGTTCCATCGCGGGCGTGGTGCTGGACTCGGGACGGTTCGATTTCAGCCATTTCCCGACGATTGCCGCGCCTGATCCGGCTTACCACGATCTGAAGTTTTACGAAACCTTCGGGCATTACGGCTTTTTGATGAAAACGCGGGCGGTGACTTTGCGCGATACCGGCGCGGCGCTCTCGCCGTTTAATGCGTTCCTGCTCATTCAGGGCTTGGAAACGCTCTCGGTGCGTATGGAACGGCATGTGCAGAACGCGCTGGCGGTGGCGCAGTTCTTAAAGGCGCACCCCAAAGTGGCTTATGTGGCTTATGCGGGTTTGCCGGACGATCCGTATTACGCGCTGGCACAGAAATACACCCCCAGAGGGCCGGGCGCGGTGTTCACCTTCGGGCTGAAGGGCGACAATGCGCGGGCGGCGGGCAAAACGTTCATCGAGTCGCTGCATCTGTTCTCGCATCTCGCCAACATCGGGGATGCCCGCAGCCTCGTCATTCATCCGGCTTCCACCACGCATCAGCAGCTTTCAGACAGCGAGCTGCAAGAAGGCGGGATTGATGCAGGCATGATTCGTCTTTCTATTGGTTTGGAAACTACGGAGGATTTGTTATGGGATCTGGATCAAGCCTTGCAGTTGACGTAAGCATGAACACGGTACTTTCCGAAGCGGATCGGGCGAAATACATGGATCCCGGCCTGATTCGGACGGTGCTGGCGAATAGCAAAACGATAGCCATTGTGGGGCTGTCGCCCAAGCCGGAACGCCCCAGTTACTTTGTGGGTACGTATCTGTCGTATGAAGGCTACCGCGTGATTCCGGTGAACCCGCGTGCAACGGAGATTTTCGGCGAAAAAGCCTATCCCGACCTGACCAGCATCCCGTTCCCGGTGGACATGGTGAATGTGTTCCGCCAGCCGGAGGAATGCGTCGAAATTGCGAAGCAGGCGGTGCAGATCGGCGCGAAAACGCTGTGGCTGCAACTGCGCGTGATTAACTTCGAGGCGGCACAGATCGCGCTGGATGCCGGTTTGAATGTGGTGATGGATCGCTGCGTGAAGATCGAACATGGGCGCTACAGCGGTTCGCTGCACTGGGTAGGCATGAACACCGAAATTATCAGTGCGCGGCGCGGTCAGCGGTATTTCTAGGCGTGATGTTGTGTCCCCCCGTCATGTGTGCGGGGGGACAGGTGGCAAACTGCGTTAGACCGGCTTGGGCGGGATGATGCACAGGAACGCGAATGGTTCATCCGTCAGGTTTTCAAACTGATGGCGTTCCATGCTGGGGATGTAGACCGTATCGCCTTCCTGAATGTCCTCGAACTGATCGCCGAGCATGACACGGGCACGCCCTTGCAGGATGAGGACGCCGTGATCGTGCGCGTGCTGGTCGAGGCTGCTGAAACCGTGCGGCGGGATGACGAAACAGCGCACTTCAAAATTGTGCGCACCATCCTTGTGACCGATCAAGACCTGTTTGGTGGCCTGATTGCTGTTATAGGTTTGCACATCAACCCCTTCCCAGAGTACGCTGGGAGTGGCTTGCTGGCGGCGGTGGATAACGCCCATGATTGATTACTCCTTCTGTTGAGGCGGACTACCCTGCGCCCGATTATATCCCATAAGTACCGCAGTCTTTATTGCCGCCACGCTTTCGGCGTGGCATAATGAATTGACTGTCAGCCTCCTAAACCCGTGAGTGAAACCTGATGGAAAATAACGCTTCTCTGAATCTGGTCATTCTTGGCGCCGACACCGCCGCAGGACGCGAAACCGTCCGGCAAGCTGTGGTGCGCGGTCATCATGTCACCGCTTTTGTGCGCGGCTCCGATCATGCTGCGTGGGTGCGCGAGGCCGGCGCTTTGCCTGCCTATTCGGACAGCACCCGTGCCGGTGAGTTGAAAAGTATCCTGACGATGGCGCAGGCCAACGCCATTATTGATCTCAGCCCCACCGAAGGCTACGGCTTCCCGCTGCGTAGCGCCGACGAACACGCGATTGAGCGCATCCTCACACGCGGCGCAACCGCGCTGGTGGAAGCGGCTGCCGAAGCCGGTGCGCCGTTCGTGGTCTACGTCAGTTCGGCGGTTCTGTACGGCGATCAGCATGGCGCGGCGGTGGATGAACACAGCCATGCGCATCCCGATCCGCTGTTCCGCACATTGGCGCAGGCCGAAAAGCACGTACTGGGCGGGAGTGTTCCGGCCTGTGCGCTGCGTGCGGGCTTCGTGTATGGCCCCGGCGACGCGGCGACTACCGAACTCGGTGAGGCGTTGCGCCATTCGCGGGCAATTTACGTGGGAGATGGACATGCCACCCACAACTGGATTCATGCGGCTGATCTGGCGGCGGCGGCTATTCTGGCGGCTGAACAGCGTCCGGCAGGCGCGATCCTGAATGTGGTGGATGACGAACCGACCAGCGCTGCCGCGTTTGCCGCCACGATGGGGAAGGTGTTGGGCTTGGAAGAAGTATCCACGCTCACCGGCTTTATGATCCAGTTCCGCACCACCCCCATGCAGCGGGCGCTGCTGGCGGCTTCTGCCAAAGTGCAGAACGGCGCTGCCAAGCAAACACTCGGCTGGTCGCCGCGCTACCCGTCGCAGAAGGCCGGTCTGGATCAAACCTTCCTGCACTGGCGTGCCGAAATGCAGATTAAAGCCTGAGTGCCTATCCTACCGACGTACAAGGGGCGCAGGTCGCCCCTTGTTTTTTTGAGGCGACGGATTGCAACGATGTTAAAAGCAATTCTATTTGATCTGGATGATACCCTGCTGGATTGGAGTGGTTTCAGCGGCGAATGGCCGTCGCTGGAAAGCGTCTATTTGCAGCGGGTGTACGATCTCGCGCTGCAACAGGGCGCGGTGCTGGAACCCTTTCAGCGTTTCTACGAAGCGTTCCGCGAGAACACGGCAGACGGCTGGCGAGAAGGGCGTATCCATCTGGGTGCGCCGAACCTCGGCACGATTCTGGTGACGAGCATCGAGGCGGTGGGTGCGCCTGCCGGGTTGTTGAGCGAACGCGACTGTCTGGAAGCCTATCAGTGGCGGGCTGTTCCCGGCACACGGTTGTTCCCGGAAGTGCGTGAACAACTGGCGCTGCTGCGCGAACGCGGCTTGAAAATGGCTATCGTCACCAATGCTTTCCAGCCCATGTGGATTCGTGATGTCGAGATTGAGGAACACGGCCTGCTGGAATTTTTCCCCGACTGTCGTATTTCGGCGGCAGATGTAGGCTATTTGAAGCCCCATCCGGCTATTTTTCAGGCCGCGCTGGATCAACTGGGCGTGAAGCCTTCGGAAGCGGTGTTCGTGGGCGATAATCCGGCGGCGGATATTGCCGGCGCGAAAGGCGTGGGGATGCAGGCGGTGTTCCGCGTTACGCATTCGGTAATCTTGAGCGAGATGATTCAGCCGGATGCGGCGATTCACTCGCTGGAAGAACTGCCCGCCGTGTTAGATCGTTTACAACCGGGGTGGCGTGGCTGATGCTGCTGCCTTATGCAGACCGCAACCTGATCCTCACAGGCTACACGGGGCCGATGCCGCTGTCCATCGGTCAGCATGTGGCTGAAAAACTGCGCCTGCGCTATGTGAATGCGGATGTTCAGGTTGAAGCGCGGGGCGGCGGCATGGATATAGAGGCCATGCGTATGCGGTTGGGCGATACGCGCTTGAAGATGATCGAATCCGAAGTGATGCAGGAAGTGATGCTGTATCGCGGCGCGGTGATTAAGGTCAGCGGGCAAACGCTGCTGCGCGGGGAATACATCAAGCGATTGCAGCAAACGGGCTATGTCATCTGCCTGATCGTTTCGCTGGATGCGGCGCTGCGCAAACTGCATTTGAGCATGGGCGGGCAGTACCACAACCCCTCGGATCGTTCGTTGGCGGTGGGGCGATTGAAACGCGAATGGGCGATTCGCAAGCAAGAGGGCGTGATGGAACTGGATGTGACCGACCAGAGCGATTCTGAAGTGGTCGAGTCGGTGCGGGCGCTGTGGGAAAAGGTGGCGATGCGCGGCTAGGTCTTGTAGCGGTCGGGCATTGGCTGTTCTTCGACCTTGTACACCTGAAAGCCGCGCTTGAGGTAGTTCGCCAGCGCGTGCGCCCCGTCCATGTTGCAGGTATGCACCCACACCCGCCCCGCGCCTTCGTCCCACGCCCGCTGTAGGCCGTAGCTCAACAGATGCTTGCCATAGCCGAAGCCTTGATAGCCGGGGCGCAGCCCGAAAAACGACACTTCCGTATCCGCGCCTTGTTTCTCTAGCTCCACATACCCCGCCGGAACGCCTTCCATCCACAGCACATGCACCGACACGTTCGGGTTGAGCAGGATGTCGCGCAGTTCGTCCTCGCTAATCACCAACCGATCCCGCCAGCGCAGATCGTAGCCCACGCCAGTGTACAGGAAGCGGTAGTAACCCACATCCACCCGTCCCATCGGCACAATCTGGATGCGCGGGTCATCCACGAACGACGGGCGGAACTGGTCGCGGTGGGTCATCTCCAGATAGGTGACGATGAGCGTATCGGGGACGGGAATCAGTGCCATGCAGCGGTACTCCTGAACGGAATCAAGCGGTGGATAGTATACCGTATAGGCACAGGGTTGCATCCGGTGCATGTTATAATACCCATAAGATCGCTGGCTATTCGTGCTTGAATCGCACTTTCAATTCATTAACTAGAGGTTTGACGGATTATGGACTTCGCACTCAACAGTGAACAGTTAGCAGCACGTAAGATGGTGCGCGATTTCGCGCAAAAAGAGGTGATGCCCGTCATTGGCGAATGGGATCGCAAGCAGGAGATGAACCCCACTTTTCTGCCGCGTATGGCGGAACTGGGCATTCTGGGGATTAACATTCCGGTGCGCTACGGCGGGCAGGGCTTCGATTATGTCACGCTCGGCCTCGTGTGCGAGGAACTGGAACGGGCGGATACCACGCTGCGCGTTGTGCTGTCGGTTCACATCGGCTTGAACAGCATGGCGATTTTGCAGTGGGGGACGGAAGAACAGAAGCAGCAATTCCTCGCTCCGCAGGCGCGTGGCGAGAAGTACGCCGCCTTCGGTTTGACCGAACCGGGTGTGGGCAGTGATGTGCAGAATATGAACTCCACCGCGAAACGGGTGGGCGACAAGTACATCCTGAACGGCGAAAAGATGTGGATCAGCCTTGCCACCAAAGCGCACCACTTCCTGTATTTCGCCAAGACCGATCCGGCGGCGGGCGCACGCGGCATCAGCGCCTTTATCGTCACCAGCGATATGCCCGGTGTGACGACGGGCGATATTCACGGCAAGTTGGGCGTGCGCGCCGGTTCGACGGGGTGGGTGAAGTGTGAGGATGTGGAAGTGCCGGTGGCGAACCGTCTGGGCGAAGAAGGCGAAGGCTTCAAAATCGCCATGAGCTGCCTCGATAACGGGCGCTACACGGTAGGCGCTGGCGCGACGGGCTTAATCCGCGCCTGCCTTGAGGACAGCATTAAGTACGCGCATGAGCGCGAAACCTTCGGCGTGCCGATTGGTCAGCACCAGCTGGTGAAGCAGAAGATCGCCTTCATGCAGCAGTGGTACGATGCGGCCTTCCTGCTCAATATGCGCGTGGGCTGGATGAAAAATCAGGGTATGCGTAACACCCGCGAAGTGAGCGTCGCCAAATGGTATGCCACCGACCACAGCGTACAGGCCGCGCTGGAAGCGGTGCAGGTGCATGGCGCGTATGGCTTCTGCGACGAGTATCCGGTGGAGCGTTACCTGCGTAACAGCAAGGGCGCGGTTATCTACGAAGGCACGAGCGAAATTCATCAGCTCATGCAGGCCGATTACGCGCTGGGCTTCCGCGAAGATCGCCCGCTGCGTTGCGAACTGCCGGCCTATGACGAGGAATACTGGCAGGCCGAAGGGTAGGCTTTCGAGCAGCACATCTCACAGGGCGAGCCGATGGGTTCGCCCTGTTTGATTCCAGTGATTCAACGTTTCGATTCAGATTCGGATCGCCAGAGGGGGTCAGATGGATAAAGGCGGCGGCCTAACCAGAGCGAGAGATACACCAAGCTGATTAACGCAGGCACTTCGATGAGGGGGCCGACAACCGTTGCCAGCGCCTCCCCGGAAGCCAGCCCAAACACGCCGATCGCCACCGCAATCGCCAGCTCAAAATTGTTACCTGCGGCGGTGAAGGAAATGGTTGCGGTATCTGCGTAGGGGAATTTCAGCAGGTAAGACACCCCAAACGACAGGCCGAACATGATGATGAAATAGCTCAACAGCGGGATGGCAATCCGAATCACATCGAGCGGCTGATTGAGAATGACTTCGCCTTTCAGCGAGAACATCATCACGATGGTGAACAGCAGGCCGATGATGGCTGTTGGCGATAGGCGCGGTACGAATTTCTTTTCGTACCACTCGTCGCCCTTTAACCGGGTCAAAATCAGCCTTGTCAGAAACCCCGCCGCCAGAGGAATGCCCAAGAAAATCAACACGCTCTTGGCGATTTCCCCCATCGAGATATTGAGCGCAACCGCTTCGCCGCCCAACCACTGGGGCACAATGGTCAGGTAGAAATAGCCGAGGACGGTATACATCACGATCTGAAAAACCGAGTTGATCGCTACCAGCACCGCCGCGTATTCACTGTCGCCGCAGGCAAGCATGTTCCAGATCAACACCATTGCGATGCACCGCGCTATTCCGACCAGAACCAAGCCGGTTCGATATTCAGGATGATCGGGCAGAAAGAGCCATGCCAGCCCAAACATGAGCGCCGGGCCGAGAATCCAATTCAGGAATAGCGAAGTGCCAGACATCTTCCAGTTGGCAGCCACTTCGGGCATTTTCCCGTATTTTACTTTTGCCAGTACCGGATACATCATCCAGAGTAGCCCGATTGCAATCGGCAGGGACACGGTATCCAGCTTGACCGATTCTAGCGCGGGGCCAAGTGCCGGAAACAACTTGCCTAGCGCAATACCTAGCGCCATCGCCCCAAAAATCCACACGGGCAGGAAACGATCTAGCTTGGACAACCGCCCAAAAACATCCCTATTGCGAGGGGCAGGTGCTGTCGGAATAGTCACAGTGAAAAACCTCCTGATGCTAAAAATTGACCGAACTGGTTTAGAGGATGATATTGAACAGATAGCCGGTGAGGATGATTCCGGTTGCTACCACGCCGACAAAGATGGCGATCAAGCGCGGCTTCATCACGCGGCGCAGGATGATGATTTCCGGCAGGCTGAGGCCGACCACCGCCATCATGAAGGCCAGCACTGTGCCGAGCGCCACGCCTTTATCCAGCAGCACGCTCACGACCGGAATCACGCCAGCGGCGTTGGAATACAGCGGCACGCCCATCAACACAGCGGCAGGAACGGCCCAGAATGAGTCTTTGCCCAGTGCTTCAGCGAGGAAGTCATCCGGCACGAAGCCGTGTATGGCAGCGCCGATGGCAATCCCTAGCACCACATATAGCCACACTTTGCCCACAATTTCGCGGGTGCTGACGACCGCTTGCTCAAAACGTTCATGCCATGTCATGCGGTCTTCGACGCGCTGACCTTTGTTCCCCACTTTGATCTGATACACAAACGGCTCGATGTAGCGTTCCATGCCGAAGCGCCCGATGAGGATGCCGGCAAGGATGGCGATGGTCATGCCGGACAGCAGATATAGCCCTGCCACCTGCCAGCCGAACATCCCGAACAGCATCACCAGTGCCACCTCATTGATGAGGGGCGCGGCCACCAGATACGAGAACGTGACTCCGAGCGGTAGGCCAGCTTCCACAAACCCGATGAACAGCGGCACCGCCGAACATGAGCAAAACGGTGTGACGATGCCCACGCCGGCGGCCAGCAGATTGCCGACGCCTTCGCGCTTGCCGCCCAACCAGCGGCGCGTCTGTTCGGGGGTGATGAACGTTCGCAGCAGCGTAATCAGGAAGACCATGCCGGAGAGCAGCAGCAGAATCTTGGGAACATCGTAGATGAAAAAGTTCAGGGCGCTGCCTAACGGGTTGCTCGGCTCAAGCCCTAGCAGGCGGTAGGTGATGAAATCCGCCACCGCTTGCAGGCTGTTGAAGGCGATCAGCCAGACGACGGCAGCCAGCGCCACCCATACGAAATCGCGGCGTGTGCCGGGGACGGTAGGCTGGAGATGGGTTTGCGAGGCCATAGTACACCTTTATATTCCATAAACGGAATGTTCTTGCTCGAAAAAACAACCCTGCCGACAAGCAGGGCTGCGGATGCTCAAGCGGATTCGGTTTCGTTCGCCAGTTTGACGATCTGTGAACGCGCTGGAATGCGCCCGCTGGAAACCACTTTCTCGTTGATGACCAGCGCCGGGGTACTCATCACGCCGTAGGCCATGATGTCGGCATACTCGGTCACTTTTACAAGATCATACGGGATGCCTGCGCCATCCAGCGCGGCGCGGGTTTCGGCTTCGAGGCGTTTGCAGTTGGCGCAACCTGCGCCTAGCACTTTGATGTTTAACACGGTTAGCGTACCTTTCACTGAATCTGCGACAGTATGACGGTTGCACAGGTCGGGCAGGGGCAGTTCTCGATGGGCGCAGGCCGATCAGCACCGGGTAGCGTCTCCAGAATGGCGTGTAGGCGGTCATCCGCCAGCCGGTAGTAGATTTGCAACCCATCGCGGCGGGTATCCACCAGACCGGCCTCGCGCAAGGTCATCAGCTGCTGCGAGATATACGCCTGCCGTTTGTCGAGCGCCGCTTCGATATGGCACACGCACACTTCGCCCCCGCGCAGCAGATCAAGGATTTGCAAGCGGGTAGGGTGGGCGAGTGCTTTGAACAGATCGGCGGCTTGCTGGTACGGGTCGGTCATTAACTGCTCCATATTCAAAAACCTGAATATAAGTATACTACCGGATGCTGCCAGTGTGGGAGTGTGTTCTGTCATACGGTTTGCCAGTTGTTCATCATGCGGGGATTTGCCAGCAAGCGTTGGGATGGCGTATAGTAGTTGCGAACAAGTGTTCCGTATTCTAGTGTCAGGAGATGAACAATCATGAATGCTGATGCGTTTCGTGATCTATATGCGTATCATTTCAAGGCGAACCGCAAGCTGTGGGAGGTGGGCGTGATGGCGCTCACGGATGAACAGTTCACACAGGAAATAGCCTATTCCATCGGTTCGGTACGCAATCACGTCGTTCACATGATGGATGTGGATGAAGGCTGGTTCAGCGATTTGCGCGGCCTGCCGGGGCCGGAGTTCTCGGATGCGGTACACTTCACAGATCGGGCGGTCATCCGCGAGAAATGGGATGGGGTGGAAGCGGACATGCGGGCTTACCTGAACGCGCTGCGGGATGACATGCTGATGCAGCCGGCTTTCCCGTTCCCCGAAACCGACAATTTCCCGCTGTGGCAGGTGCTTATTCATGTCGCCAACCATGCCACCGATCATCGGGCGCAGTTGTTGCGGTTGCTGAATGACGCGGGTGCGCCGACCTTCCCGCAGGATTATATTTTTCATGTGATGGGGCGAATGTGAGGCATTCATGCGGATCGTGTTTTTCGGGGACAGTTTGACGCAGGGAACAACCGGCGTGAACTATGTGGATAAGGTGGCGGTGGCTTTTCCTGCGCATGAGATCATCAATCGCGGCGTGAACGGCGATACCAGTTTGAACCTGTACCGGCGCGTGCAGGCCGATGTGCTGGATTTGCGTCCGGCGGCGGTGTTCGTCATGGTGGGCATCAACGATGCGCTGTCGGTGGCGGAGGCCGGACTGCGGCCTTACTACCGGTTGGCAAAAGGCGTTCCCGGCGGGCTGATGGGTGCGGCGGCTTTCCGCGAGAATCTACAGGCGATTTTGAGCAAAGTGCTGACCGCCGGAATTAAGCCGGTTGTCGCTTTGCCGCCCGTCGAATATCGTCCGGCGACGGTGGAGGCGTTGCGGCAGAACAACGCTTTCGCCAGCGACGTGTGCGCCGAATTGCAGATTCCGGTGCTGGATGTGTTCGCGGCGCTGGTTCCTGCAAGCGTGCCGGATCGGGCGACAGTCGGGTTGAAGTTTTTCAAGCAGAGCATGGTGGCATCTTTCCGGGGGAAAGCGGCCTATGACCAATTGCGGCAGGACAGCGGCTATGCCTACAGCTTCGATGGCATTCATTTGACCGAAATCGGCGCGGCGGCGCTGGCGGCACAGATCATCCCGTTTTTGCAGGCGCAAGGGCTTTAGCGGTAAGCAACCCCGCACCTAAAGGTGGGGGCTTTTAACAGCCCAATGCTTACCCGAATCAGCCGCAAGGCTACGTTAGGGACAAATATATAGGCACTTCGGAATACCTCACCTGTTCCGAACTCTGCGGT
>CAIPFY010000055.1 GCA_903864435.1 uncultured Chloroflexota bacterium
CCCGTCCGGCGGCGTGCCGCGTTCGCCGCGATTGTAGACCGTCACCTCATGCCCCAGCGCCAGCAAGCGCCGCACAATGCTCACGCTGATATTGCCCGTGCCACCCACCACCACCACGCGCATAACCGCCTCGCTTTCGATCGTTTCGCGTGATTATACTGGCCTGCGCTCAACCTGCCAGCACATCTCTGCCACGCCAAACAAAAACCCCCTGCCGGAAGCAAGGGGTTCATATACCGCGCCGCGCAAAAGCGGGGGTTAGTCCTGCCGCAAATAGTCGTCCTGATTCACGCTCAGGTAATCCGAGCTGGTATCCTGATTGCGCAGGAACGCCAATTGACCGTTCAACTCGTCAATCACGATCAGGTCGCCGTGATGGAACTCGCCTTTGAGCAGTTGCACGCTGAGGGGGTTTTCCACAAAGCGTTGCAGGGCGCGGCGCAGCGGGCGGGCGCCAAACTGCGGGTCATAGCCTTTTTCAGCCAGCCAGCGGCGCGCCGGTTCGGTCAGATGCACCGAGATGCCATTTTCGCCCATGCGCTCCACGATGCCCTTCATCTGCAAATCCACGATCAATTCCACTTCCGGCAGGCTGAGGGGCGAGAAGATGATGATCTCGTCAATGCGGTTCAGGAATTCCGGGCGGAAGGTTTCGCGCATGGCCTTCTCGATCTTTTGATGATCGGCGACGGCCTGCTGGTCGCCCGGTTGGGTGAAGCCTAGCACGCCACCGCGCCGCGCAAATTCCGTCCCCAAGTTGCTCGTCATGATGATGACGCAGTTGCGGAAATCCACCGTGCGCCCCTGCCCATCGGTCAGGCGGCCATCTTCGAGGATTTGCAGCAGCGCGTTCCACACGTCCGGGTGCGCCTTTTCGATCTCGTCAAACAGGATGACGCGGAACGGGCGGCGGCGCACGGCTTCGGTCAGTTGACCGCCTTCTTCGTAGCCCACATAGCCGGGGGGCGCACCGAACAAGCGGCTGACGGTGTGCTGTTCGTGGTACTCGCTCATATCTACGCGCACCAGCGCCTCGTCGTCGTCAAACAGGAATTCCGCCAGCGTTTTCGCCAGTTCGGTTTTGCCGACGCCGCTGGAGCCGAGGAAGATGAACGAACCGATCGGGCGCTTGGGGTCTTTCAGGCCGCTGCGTGAACGGCGAATCGCGTCGGCAATCGCTGTGACCGCCTCCGACTGCCCGATGATGCGCTGGTGCATCACATCTTCCATCCGCAGCAGCTTTTCGCTCTCGGTTTCGAGCATCTGATTGACGGGGATGCCCGTCCACTGGGCGACCACTTGCGCGATGTCGTCCGCGTCCACCACTTCATCTAACTGTTTTTCCTGCTGCCAGATGAAGCGCGTCTGCTCAAATTCCTGCTCTATCTGCAAGCGGTGGACTTTGAACTCGGCGGCGCGTTCGTATTCACGGGCGAGGCCGGCGGCTTCTTCGTCCGCCATCAAGCGGTTGATCTGGTCTTTCATCCCTTTCAGTTCGGGCGGCATGGAGTACAGCGCCACCCGCAACTTCGCCGCCGATTCGTCCAGCAGGTCAATCGCCTTGTCGGGCAGTTTGCGGTCGTTGATGTACCGCGCCGACAGCCGCACCGCCGCCTCAATCGCCTCGTCCGAGATGGTCACTTTATGATGCGCTTCGTAGCGGTCGCGCAGGCCATAGAGCATCTCAATCGAGTCTTCGATATTCGGCTCATCCACGAACACCGGCGCGAACCGGCGGTCAAGGGCGCTGTCCTTCTCGATGTACTGGCGGTATTCGTCCAGCGTGGTCGCGCCGATGGCGTTCAGTTCGCCGCGTGCCAGCGCCGGCTTCATCATATTGCCCGCGTCCAGCGCACCCTGCGCCGCGCCCGCGCCCACCACCTGATGCAGTTCGTCAATGAACAGGATGATGTCGCCCTGCGCCCGCTGCACTTCTTCGATGGCGGCCTTCAGGCGTTCCTCAAATTCGCCGCGAAAACGGCTACCGGCCAGCATCCCCGCCAGATCGAGGCTGATGACATGCTTCCCTAGCAGCAGTTCCGGCACATCACCGGAGATAATCTTTTGCGCCAGCCCTTCGACGATGGCGGTCTTGCCCACGCCGGCCTCGCCGATCAGCACCGGATTGTTCTTGGTGCGGCGGCTAAGAACCTGAATCACGCGCAGGATTTCAGCATCGCGCCCGATGACCGGATCGAGTTTGCCTTCCTGCGCCATGCGCGTCAGGTCGCGGCTGTATTTCTCCAGCGTGCGGTAGCGGGTTTCGGCCTGCGGGTCGGTCACGCGCTGGCCGCCGCGAATCTCCTTGATCGCGTCGTACACGCGCTCGCGGGTGATGGCGTTATCCGCCATGATCTTGCTGACGGCGGTGTTGCGCTCGCTGATGATGGCGAGGAAGATGTGTTCGGTGCTGATGTACTCGTCGCGCAGGCGGTTGGCTTCCTCGTTGGCGAGGTCAATAATGCGCTTGACGCGGGGGGTGATGAACACCTGTCCCGTCCCATGCCCGTAGATGGCGGCTTTGGGGCTGGCGCGTAAAATCTCATCCAAGCGGGTGCGCATGACGCTCACATCCACATCCAGCTTGGCGAGGAGTTGTGGGATCACGCCGTCGGTCTGTTCCAGCAGCGCCAGCAGGATATGTTCGGTATCCACCTGATTGTGACCATATCGCTGCAAAATTTCGTAAGCCCGTGCGGCGGCATCCTGCGC
>CAIPFY010000056.1 GCA_903864435.1 uncultured Chloroflexota bacterium
CGCCATCACCAATGCACCGGACTCGCCGCTGGCGCAAGCAGCAGAATTCCATATTGATCTTCAAACCGGGCCGGAACTCAGCGTAGCGGCCACCAAAACCTATACCGCGCAATTGACCGCCGTTGCCATGCTTCTAACCGCGCTGGTCAATCAACCATCGCTCACAAACGACCTGATTCGTCTCCCTGAATGGATGGCTCAGACGCTGGATTTCGCACAGGGAATAGCGGACTGGGCCGCCCGTTACCGCTATATGGAACGTTTTGTCACCATCGGGCGGGGTTACAACTACTGTACGGCCTTTGAAATCAGCCTCAAAATCAAAGAGTTATGCTACATTATCGGTGATGGATACAGCGAAGCAGATTTCAGGCACGGCCCATTTGCGCTGGTAGACCCGGGGTTTCCCGTCTTTGTCATCGCGCCGCAAGGCAAAACCGAAGCAGTCATGCTAGACTTTCTGGCGAAACTCGCCGAACGAAATGCCGAAACGCTGGTAATCAGCAATATAGATACGGTACTCGGCCTTGCCCGCAAACCGATGCGCCTGCCGTCCACCATGCCCGAATGGTTGACCCCGATTGCAGCCGTGCTACCGGGACAAACATTTGCCATGCGGCTCGCGTTGGAAAAAGGTCATTCGCTGGATAATCCGCGTAATATCAGCAAAGTAACCGTCACTCGTTGAGAAATGAATTTGGTCATGGCATCACAGAAACCCTGCCCTGCCTGTCAGCGCCCGAATGATGATCTTGCCACGCGCTGCGTGCATTGTGGCGAACCTCTGGTTGCCCTGCTCCCTTCTCATATCACAACCCCCATCGAATCAACCCGGATCGCCCACCTGACTCAGTCCTCGTCTGCCGAAGAACTCTCCCGGCGCAGCGCCGGGATGTTCGTTTTTCAGATATTGGGGCACGACCAACCCCTTATCACGCATATCCACCCGCGCATCACCGTCGGGCGTTTCGGCGTGGGCGAACCACCACCAACCGTTGATCTGGGGCCTTACAGCGGAAGTACCCTCGGCGTATCGCGCCAACATGCGGTCATTGCCACCAGCAGCAAAGGATACACACTGCAAGACCTGAATAGCACCAACGGAACATGGGTAAACGATCACAAACTCGAATCAAACGAAACGGTATCGCTCGCAAGTGGTGATCTGATCCACTTCGGTCAATTAGCGTGCTATGCCTATTTTCAGTCGCCAACCCGAACCGCTACACTCGCCAGCAGTTTCACAATGAGCGATGCCAGCGGTGCAGCATTCAATCTCACCCCCCGTACCCTTCTGAGCATGGTCAGCCCGTTCGTCATGGCCTTATCTGGCCTTCAATCCGTCCATAATGATGCGCAGCGCCAACCAGCCTCAGAAATACAGGTTGTATCGTTGCAATATGACAGTGCGAAATCGCAAATCCGGGTGGTAATGAATAACGCACAGGATGCGGTACGAATCGTCCTCGGCAGCATTTCCCGCTGGCGACTGACCTATAACAACCACCTTCAACAGATATGGGGAAAACAATCCGCAGGCACAGCCCCGCTTTCGGGAGAGCGCATAACTGCAATGCCCACCCATCTCATTGACCGTGTGCGCGAAGAACTCACCGCGGCTGAACTTCGGCTGGCACAGGACATTTGTGCCGACATGCTGCCTGACCGTACTGACGATGAGCGCAGGCAATACATGGTACAGTTGCGCAGCCATCTACACATCCTAGCCACCAGTCCCATAGCCCTAAACCCCTGATGACAGATTTCCCGAATACCACTGTAGATTGGAGTGGTCGCACCCTCAAAGGCTATGAACTCCGGGAGCGCATCGGATTCGGAGGGTTCGGAGTCGTTTATCGCGCTTACCAACCTTCGCTAGAACGCGAAGTCGCCATCAAAATTATCCTGCCTGAACATGCCAACAGCCCCAACTTCATCCGCCGTTTCGAGGTTGAAGCGCAGCTAATTGCCCGCTTGGAACACTTACACATCGTCCCGCTGCACGACTATTGGCGCGAACCCGATATGGCCTGCTTCGTCATGCGCTACCTGCGCGGCGGCAGTCTCCAGCAGGTCATAGATCAGCAAGGCCCCTGGCCTCCGTCCGACGCAGCACGCCTTCTTGAACAGATCGCATCCGCGCTGGATAGCGCACATCAGCATCAAATCATCCATCGGGATATTAAGCCCGCGAACATCCTGCTCGATGAAAACCGAAACGCTTATCTGGCGGATTTCGGCATCGCCAAAATTATCAACCCGCTCCAGACGGAACCCGACGATGTAGATCGTTATGGGTCGCCCGCCTATGTATCGCCTGAACAGGTCATGGGCAGCGCAGTAAGCCCGCAAACCGACATCTACAGTTTAGGCGTGGTGCTTTATATGCTCCTCACAGGGCGCACGCCTTTTCTCGATCCCAGAACCACCACCGTGATTCGCCGCCAGTTGAACGAAGACCTCCCGCCCTTACAGACGCTCCGCCCCGATTTACCCCATGCAGCAGCGATCAACATCCTAATCTGGCGTGCCACATCCAAACGTCCCGAAGCTCGTTATTCAACTGCAATGAGCATGGCAACCGATTTTCGCCAGATCATCTCTCCAAACTTTAGTCCGGGTGACATCGCTACCCGCTTATCGGCGCCCACACCGCAAATCAGCGTCATCCCTGCCGGACAAAGAACGTTTCTGATAGACACCCCTGTTCAGGTGAGCAACCCCTATAAAGGATTACGCGCCTTCCAGGAAGCGGACGTTGGGGATTTTTTCGGCAGAACCGATCTGGTCGAAAGGCTTATCACCCGACTGCTGGAAGACCGCGTACAAGCGCGATTCCTCGCCCTTGTCGGCCCCAGTGGGAGTGGCAAGTCCAGCGTGGTACAGGCCGGTCTTATTCCCATGCTCCGGCGCGGCGCACTCCCCTCGTCGGACACATGGTTCTATGCCCAGATGACCCCCGGCACCGACCCACTTCGTCAGCTCATAGACTCGCTTTTAAGTGTCGCGCCGGCCACCTTGAACGCACCGCTTGAACGCCTTCAATCCGGTCAGCAGGGGTTGCATCACCTGATAGCCGAAATTCTTGAACATCAGTCCGGTGAGCTATTCCTATTGATTGACCAGTTTGAGGAGCTTTTCACACTCACCACTGACGAACTCGCACGTTCCCGTTTCCTCGGCCTGCTGGAGTATGCGCTTGCCCATTCCCTCAGCCGATTGCGCGTGGTCATCACCATTCGCGCCGACTTCTACGACCGCCCGCTGCTCTATCCCGGCTTCAATGAATGGTTGCGCAACCGCACCGAAATTATCCTCCCGTTGAACACAGCGGATATGGAGCAAGCTATTGTAGGCCCCGTCCAGAGCATCAGCATTCGCTACGAAGTTGGCCTCGTTGCCCATATCATCGCGCAAATTGGCAGCCAACCCGGTGCGCTCCCCTTGCTCGAATACACTCTCACCGAACTCTTTGAGCGCCGCGAGGGTTTCGCACTCACCCGCCAAGCCTACGATGCCAGTGGCGGTGTATTGGGTGCGCTCAGCCATCGTGCAGATGAAGTCTACAACCAGCTAGACGCAGCAAGCCAACGCGCAGCACAGCAATTGTTCCTACGCCTTGTGCGCATTGACCAGACCGCGAAAGACACTCGTCGTCGGGTCGCACTGACCGAACTGAACAGCATCTCGCCGGATAAAACCATTTCGAGGCAGGTCATTGATGCTTTCGCTCGCTATCGGTTGCTCATTCTGGACTATGAAACAGCCACCCGAACCCCCACTCTCGAAATTGCCCACGAAGCAATCATCCGGGTGTGGCCGAAACTGCGCGACTGGCTAGAATCCGGACAGGAAGAACTGCGCCTGCACCAGCGGTTGAGCGTTGCCGCCGCCGATTGGGTAAATAACCATCGAGACTCCAGTTACCTTGCCAGCGGTTCTCGCCTTGCCCAATTTGAG
>CAIPFY010000057.1 GCA_903864435.1 uncultured Chloroflexota bacterium
CGCAGGCGTGGGCGGACTTGCTGACCGCGACGGAGGTCGCGCTCCAAATCGCGGACGAGGAAGGCGTGACGCTGGCCTTCGAGCCGGAACGCGCCAACGTGATCTACAGTGCCGAACGCGGTCATGCGCTGCTGGCGGCCATGCAGTCCCCGCGCCTGAAAGTCATCCTCGACCCCGCCAACATCATCATCCCCGGCGACCCCCGCGAGATGGATCGCGTGATTGATGAGGCCTTCGACCTGTTGGGCGAGCATATCGTGATCGCCCACGCCAAAGATCGCGGCGCGGATGACGAGTTCCGGGCGATTGGCGAGGGCATCCTGAACTATGACCGTTACCTGCATCACCTTCAGACCCGCGCTTTCGACGGGGCGCTGGTGATGCACGGCTTCCCCGAAAGCTATGTCGGGTCGGCGGTGCGCTTCCTGCAACCCAAGCTAGGGAAGGGATGAGCCGCCCATGCCGTTTATGACTGCGGACTCCATCAGCTTTCATTATGTGGATGTCGGGCAGGGGATACCGTTCGTGTTCCAGCACGGCCTCGGCGGGGATGTGCAGCAAACGCAGGACATCTTTGTGCCGCCCATTCCCTTCCGCCTGATCTCGCTGGACTGTCGGGGGCATGGCAAGACCAAACCCCTCGGCGACCCGTCCCGTTTGGGCTTCTCGCAGTTCGCGGATGACGTGCTGGCCTTGCTCGATCATCTGCGTCTGGAGCAGGTGGTCATCGGCGGCATCTCGATGGGGGCGGGCGTGGCGCTCAACTTTGCGCTGCGCCACCCGCAGCGCGTCCGGGGGCTGATTCTGGTGCGTCCGGCATGGCTGCACGAACCCGCGCCGCCCAACCTTGCTGTCTACCCGCGCATTGCCGACCTCATCCGGCGCGAGGGACTCGAGCAGGGGCGCGATACCTTCGCCCGCAGCGCCGCCTACCTCGACGTGCTGCCTGAGTTCCCCCAGACCGCCGCCTCCATCCTCAAGCAGTTCGCCCGCCCGCAGGCCGATGCGTTCGCCGCAGTGTTGGAGCGCCTGCCGGCGGACGCGCCCAACCGCCACCCCGCCGAGTGGGCGCAAATTCGCGTCCCCACGCAGGTGCTGGCGCATGACCGCGACCCCGTTCACCCGCTGGCCTATGGCGCAACGCTGGCGCAGGCCATTCCGGGCGCGTCCCTCACGCGCATCACGCCGAAGGAAGTGGACGCGCAGCAGCACAATCATGACATCCGCCACGCCGTCGAGCGGTTTTTGGGTGCGCTGTAGAGGTATGTTACGTATCAAATCGCATTCGTTCTGTTGAATGGTGGGACGGCACATCGGCCGTCCCCTACAACCCCAGATTTTCGCCTTCGTAGGGGACGGCCTGCGTGCCGTCCCGCCATCCCCTTGTGAAGGAAACCTCATTGCAAGTGCCCATCCTGCGTTATAATCCCAACATATAACCGTAAGTACAATTCCGAATGGGACGTTATGCCCGCCAAGTTATTCATCTCGTATCCGAGCGAAAGCTGGAATTTCGCACAGCGGATTGCCGAAAAACTGGTTGATCGCATCGAACAATCGGTATTCATTGACTATCGCAGCATAGATCAGGCCGATTTCGCCGCTTCCATCCTCAAGCATTTGCGCGAAAGTGACGCGGTGCTGCTGATGGTGACGGAATACACCTTCGAGGATATTCATCGCGATAAGGATTGGGTGCGGTTGGAAATTCGCACCGCCCTCGAATGCGAGATTCCGATTGTGCTGGTGCGCGAGAACGGCTTATTGCCCCCGTCCGATCTGCCGGACGATGTGCGCAGCGTACTGCGTTCGCAGGGTATCCCCTTCTACCGTGAGTATTTCGACCCCGGCATAGACCGTTTGACGGAATTTTTGATTAAAATGGGCGTGGCAACGCCCCGCGTATCCTCTGTGCCGGGGAAAGTGGTCGCGCCCACGCCGCCGCCCACCCCGCCCAAACAGGAGACAGAACCGCAGCGCGTCATCAACGAGAACAGCCTTGCCGAAGCGGCTGGCTTACTGGATGACGGCGATTTTGAGAAAGCATTGGTCATTCTGGAAATGCTGAAGAAGCAAGGCGGATTGCGCCCTTTCAGCGCCCGAATGGTTGATGAACTCATTCCACAGGCGGTTGCCTTCTCGCAAGCTGCACAGCGGCGGCGCGAAGCTGAACTGGACTATGCTCCGATTGCGGCACTTGCTACGCGCAGACTGACCGAGGCCAGCGCCCGTGCTGCCTTCGCTGAGTGGTGTAACACGTATCCTGAATGGGTGACAGAACTGGATACCGGAGGTCTGCTAGAGCGATTTAAGACCCCGC
>CAIPFY010000058.1 GCA_903864435.1 uncultured Chloroflexota bacterium
GGGCTATGTGGGCAAAGGGATGCTGGATGGCTGTGCGGTGGGGGATGTGTTCGCCTCGCCCACCATTGACCAGATGTACCAGACCACCAAAGCCGTTCATGGTGGCAAAGGCGTTTTGCACCTTTTTGGCAATTACGGCGGCGATGTGATGAACTTCGCAGGCGCGGCGGATATGGCGCAGATGGAAGATGACATCGAGATTGCTACCGTCCTTGTGGCGGATGATGTCGCCAGCGCCCCGCCCGAACGCGCCCAGAACCGCCGGGGTGTAGCCGGGATGATCTTCGCCTTCAAGATCGCCGGTGCGTGTGCCGATGAAATGGCGAGCTTGGCGGAAGTAAAAGCCGCAGCGGAACACGCCCTCGCCAACACGCGCAGTATGGGCGTCGCGCTTGGGCCGTGCATCGTGCCGCAGGTGGGCAAACCGACCTTCACGCTGGCGGAAGACGAGATGGAAATTGGCATGGGCATTCACGGCGAACAGGGTGTGCGCCGGGGAAAACTGCAAACCGCCGACGAAATCGCGCAGCAGTTGATTGATCCGATTTTAGCGGACATGCCGCTGGCCGGCAGCGAAATTGCGCTCATGGTCAACAGCTTGGGCGCGACCCCGCTGGAAGAACTGTACATCATGTACAACCACCTCGTCGGCTATCTGCAATCGAAGGATGTGCGGGTGTATCGTCCGTACATCGGGCGTTTTGCAACTTCGATGGAAATGATGGGCGCGTCATTGACGGTTCTGAAGCTGGACGATGAACTCAAACGGCTGCTGGATGCACCGGCCTCCACGCCCTTCTTCGATCAAGGGCAGTTTGTCTAGAGTATAAAGCCACTCACCTCACCCGCCGGATAAGGTGAGCGTGGGTGCATTCGGAAATGGGGGCAATGACCCTCATCCCCCACCCCTTCTCCCTCATGGCGAAGGGAGTCAGATAAGCAGATGCGTCTTTCACCCCTCTCCAAAGCGGTACTCCGCGTGTTGGAGAGGGGACGGGGGTGAGGTTCTTCAAAAACCTACCCTTGTAAGAGGGGTCGGGGGTGAGGGCTTTTGAGCGACTGCCCCAAAATCCGAATGCACCTGTGAGCGTGACGGTTTCGGAATGCGGATATAGACGGTTCACAATAGGTACAGACTATGCCAACAACGATAACCCGCGATGGATTGGCGGCGCTGCTGGATGCGGTGGCGGCTGACATGATCCGCGACAAAGATGAACTCACCGCGCTGGATGCCGAGCTAGGCGACGGCGATCTGGGACGCACGACCGAGTGGGGCTTTACCGCCGCTCGGGAGATGCTGGCGGGGGACGCCGCCGCTGAAGGCGACATCGGGAAGATGTTCTTTAAGTGCGGGAAGGCGTTTGCCGATAAAGCGCCCTCCAGCTTTGGCGCACTGATGGGTGCGGCACTGATGAAGGGCGGAATGGCGCTCAAAGGTAAAAGCCAAGCCGAACTGTCCGATATTGCAACGGCAGTCCAGACGGCGCTGGAAGCGTTAATGGAACGCGGTAAAGCGCAGTTGGGCGATAAGACCATGCTGGATGCCATGAACCCTGCGATTCTGGCGATGCGCGGTTTGATCGCCGAACAGGGCGCAGAGGTCACGCCTGCCGCGTTCTTTTCGGCGGCGGCACAGGCCGCACAGCAAGGGGCGCTGGATA
>CAIPFY010000059.1 GCA_903864435.1 uncultured Chloroflexota bacterium
GCTGCGTGTGCGTCAACTGTTTGCGGCGGGGGTGGCGCTGTCGCACAAGGGCGTGATGCGGTAGGTGGCGCGTTCCTCGCAGGTGAAATCGCGCAGGTAGCGGTTGGCCTGAATCCACGTCATCAGCTTATCCAGCGGCATTTCAGCGACCTGCCATTCCAGCGGCGGGCCGCCGAATGCTTGGGTGAAGAGGGTTTGGCTGTCGGCGCTGAAGCGGACGTAAAAGACGAAGGAGGCCAATTTGTCCTGTTGCCATAATGTAGCGCCCGTTTGATAATCGGAGACGACGAACACCCCGCCATCCAGACCGGCAGCCACATAGTGACGATCCGGGCTGATGTCTATCTTCCATGCGCTGGCTCCGTTGAATTCGCGGACGAGCGCCCCGGTTTCATAATCACGTTCCTTTATATTCACGCTGTTCTCCGCTACCAGAATGGTTTTGCCAACCGTTCCCCAGATGACATCAAAGGTGTACCCTCCAGTGGGGATGCGGCGGATTTCGCTGCCGAAATCCGGGGAGGCAGGGTCAATATTCCATTCCACCAGATCGTTAAAATAGGCCGATGTGGTGAGCGCCCGTTTGTTGTCCGGGGTGATGAGGATGCTACTGATGTCCCGAAGGGTATTGATGTGGCGGGTAATTTCCCCGGTGGCGACATCCCACATCACTATTTCCCCGTGTCCTTCGAGGTCTTGTGTCCCCATGAGTACAAATTTTCCGTCGTCGGTGAAGGCGGCGCTGCGCGGGAAGTATGTGAATCCGTCCAGCGTGTAGAGGATTTCGCCAAACGTGGGGGATTGTTCATCCACATCCCACAGGATAGCCGTTTTGTTGTTCAGATTATTGCCCAACCAGTCGGCTGACGCGATCAATGCGATTTTTCCATCCGGGCTGAATTGCATAAGGGCAATCATGCCGAGTCCCTTGTAACCGGAGAATTGCTTGAGGATGGTGCGGTAATCGGCTGAGGCGGGGTCAATATTCCACAGGATGGCATCACCTGATTCGGCGCTGCCGACAAGCATCCGTTGACCATCGGCACGAATAGTCATGTTGGCATAGTCGTTCGGAATGCCGGGAGCCTCGTACTGAAACACTTTTCGACTTTGCCCCATGCTCCATACGGTGATGCTGCCGCCTATCGTGCCCGTCAGGGCGAAACTGCCGGAGGGGTCGTAGGTGAAGCAACTAACCGCCACATCATTCGGTGTGGGTAAGCCGGTTGGATTGTTGAACAGATACCGGGTGATTTGCCACTGGTCGAGATCGAGCAAAATGAGCGCCCCACCGCCGTAATCCACCAGCGCGGTATGCCCATCGGGATGAATCGCAAACCCGTTTACGGTGACGGGGTGTGTCTGGGAACGGGATTCTGCTCCGGTGGCGATGTCCCACAAGCGCAGCGAGAAATCGGCGCTGGAGGAGAGGAGCGTTCCGCCTAGCGGGTTGAAGGCCACCTGTGTGACGGCGTTGGTGTGGCCTTCAAAGCGCCGCACCAGCTCGCCCGAAGCGGCATCCCACAGGATGATGCTTTTGTCATCCGCGCCGGATGCGATTTGCGTCCCATCGGGACTCACCGCCACCGAGTTCACGCGGCCCGCATGCCCGATGTATCGCTGGAGGATGGCGCTGGTCGAAAGGTCAACCTCGGCGATAGCGCCGGAGTCGGTGCCGATGAACACGGTTTTGCCGTCGCTGTTCAGGGTGAGCGCGGTGATGGCGCCCATGTCGGGCTGGAGGGTTTGGAGCGCGTTGCCAAAGGTGGCGCTGTCCGGGCTGGCATCCCACTGGATGAGCAAGCCGTCCGTTCCGGCTGACCACAGCGATTGTTCGTCCAGCGCGAACACCGCGCCCGTCACCAATCCCGCAAGCCCTTGAATGCGCTTTATTTCTTTGGAGATACTCAAATCCCACAGGATGATTTCGCTCATCTGACAGACGTTTTCGCTCATTTCGGCGCAGGCGGCGGAGAGGGCAAAGCGCGAGTCCCGGCTGAAGGCGACGGCCTGCACGCGCTGGCTGTGACCGGTGAGAATGGATTTGGTGCCGGGGCCGAGCGCCACTGTGCGGAGGGCGCGTTCGGATTCGACAGGCGGCTCTGGCATCTGCATGGCTTCCAGCGCCAAGCGCAGGCCGAGTTCGGTTCTGCCGCCTTCAACGGCGCGTTCGGCATCGTTGGCGAGTACCAGACTGCGGTTGATGGCGGATTCGCGTTCGACCAGTAGCAGGTTGGCCTCGCTGGTGGCACGGGCGGATTGCGCCTGCTGTTCACGGTCGAAGGCGACCACCGACAGCCCGATCCCCAGCAGCGCCGCCGCACCCAACACCACCACTAGCAGGCGCAACATGGTGCGCGAACGGGATTCGAGCGCTGCTTCGTGTAACTGACGTGTTTGTTCGGCGGCCTGTTGATCGCGCCGCTGCTGGATGCTGGCTTTGAGATAATTGCCTTCGAGGGGAGCCATCGCCAGCCGGGTATCTTTCGCCCATAGTTCAAACTGTTCCAAACGGATGCCGTGCAGGAGATAACTCTCGTCCTGTCCGGCGGTGTCCCATTCTTTCGCCGCCTGAATGAGCTGGCGTTGCAAGCGGATGTCGTTGCGGCTCTCGTTCAGCCATTCGCGCAGGCGTTCCCATTCGCGCAGCAGGGCTTCGTGCGCCACTTCGACGGTGGGCGTGCGCGTGCCGGGGTCGTTATCCAGCGCCAGCAGCCGGTAGTCGGCGTACATATCAATGATTTCGTCCAGCAGGTCGGGCGTGTTCTGCGCCGCGTCACTGGCGGAAACGGCGATGGAGAGGAGTTCTGAGCGCGGCACACGGCGGCGGGTGTCTTCCGCGCCTTCACCGGGCGTTACGAGGCGCAGGAACATCTGGCGCGTCTGTTCGCGTCCGGCATCGTCTAGACTCTGATAGAGTTCGTCAGCGCGGTTCGCCAGCGCACCGCCCGCGCCACCGATGGCCTGATACGCGGCATGGGTGATGACGCGCCCCTCGCGGCGCTCGAATAACTCGGTCAGGGCATATTGCAGCAGGGGGAGCGCCCCGGCCTGATAATTCACTTCGGAGACAATCTGCGCGACCAACCCCGGTTCAAAGGTGACATTCACACGCTCGGCGGGGCCGGTGACGGCGCGTTCCAGCCCTTTCGCGCCCAGCGGCAGCACCGTTTCGATGCGGGCGCGGAGCATTTCGCCAAATTCAGGGTAGTGCAAGGGGCGGTCATAATAATCGGCGCGGTGGGTGACGATGATGCGGATACGGCTGCGGGCATCGGTCGCGGCGGTGAGGAGCAGGTTGAGGAAATGGCGGCGCACCGCGTCATCTGTCACCAGCGTGAACAATTCCTCGAACTGGTCAATGACTAGCAGAAGTTCGCTGTTATCTGCCGGCAGGATGAGCTGCGCGGCGCGAACGAGTCCGCGTTCATCACGGGATAGTTGCTCGTTCAGGCTGCCGGACTGGTTGGCGGCGATTCGCGTCAGGGCGATTTCGAGTTCGTCCAGCGGGTGCGCACCGGGCATCATCTCGACCACGAACCAGCGTTCGGAGCCGGGGAGTTTGCCCTGCCAGATGGCGGGGATGAGGCCGGCTTTGACGATGCTGGATTTGCCGCTGCCGCTGGGGCCGATGACCGCCAGAAAACGTGCAAAGCGGTCGTCGTCGCTCATGCGGCGGATGAGCTTGTCCACGATGTCGCTGCGCCCGTAGAAGTCGCGGGCATCCGAAGATTGGAAGGCACGCAGCCCTTTGTACGGGTTTTCGATTTCGGTTTGCGAATTGCTGGTCAGGGCAGGGACGCTGCCGTATGTTTCGCCATCCTGAAGGGTGTCCGTCACCACCAGATCGAGTTCACGCGCCCGGATGATGGCTTGCACCCGACTGCGAACGCCGAGCTTGCTGTACAACTGCTTGATGTGCCATTTTACCGTCGCCGTCGTGACAAAGAGTTTGTCGGCGATCTGTTTGTTCCCGTAACCGGCGATGATGAGGTTGAGGATTTCGTGTTCGCGGAGCGTGAGTTGTTCCACGATATTCTCAGGGCGGGCGAGTTCATTGAGCCGTGCGCCCTCGCGGAAGGCGGCGGCCAGCGCCAGCACATCCACATAGCGGTGAGCAGGGTCTTTGGCGGTGGCCTTTTGAATCACGGCATTCATGGCTTCACGAATCGCGGGGTCGAGGGTTTGGATGTCGGGCAGCGGGTCGGAGAGATGTTTGTACAGGCGCTCGATGGACGATGAGCCTTTGAAGGGGTGTTCGCCGGTGAGCATTTCGTAGAGCGTCACGCCCAGACTATAGATGTCGGTGCGGGGGGTGACGGGTTCGTTGCGGGCTTGTTCGGGCGAGATGTAATCCAGCGAACCGATGACATGATCGGGGTTGGTGATTCCCTCTTTCACAAGGTCTTTGGCGATCCCGAAATCGGAGAGGTAGACGTTCTCATCTTCGTCGAGCAGGATGTTGCCGGGTTTGATGTCGCGGTGAATGACGGCGTTGCGGTGGGCAACAGTGAGCGCGGCGGCGATCTGGTCGAGCATGGTGGCGACGGTGCGCAGATCGAATGCCCCGTTCTGGAGGGCGTGGGACAGGCTACCACCTTTCAGATAGCGCATGACTAGATACGCGCCGTTGGAGTCGCGCCAGTAATCGTACAGCGGCACGATATGCAGATGTTCGAGGCGGGCGACGAACTGGGCTTCGGTTTCAAAGCGGCGGATGAAATCGGGTTGGTTGGCGAATCCGGGCAGAATCACTTTGATCGCCACTTCGCGGCCTACAGTGGTTTGTTCGGCTTTGTAGACCGCGCCAAACCCACCTGCGCCAATCCGTTCAATTAAGCGATAACCTTTGATCTCGGTGCCAATCATATTTTCCATCACCGCACCTCACACTTTAATGAATATGTTCATTGTAGGAGGCTTTCGGAATCTGCGGAGCATGAAGGCCATGTAACCTATCCTTTTCCCCCCCCTCCCTGAATGACTGTTTGAACGGAATCGGGCGAATCAAAAGCGCCCTGCGGTTCAATGTGCAGGGCGCTGATGGTTACAGTACGGGTAAGGTTCAGTCCCCGAACTGGATGCCCTGCGCCAGCGGAAGCTGCGACGACCAGTTGATGGTGTTGGTCTGA
>CAIPFY010000060.1 GCA_903864435.1 uncultured Chloroflexota bacterium
CATGAACAGTGGTGAATTGAAAGCCATTGGCTCGGTCAAAACCTCTAGTAAAGACCGGATAGACAAAATCTTCACGGACAAATTTCTGTACTCCCAATTGACCCGTACCCTATTGCCGCATATCGCCATATTCCTGAACGATGTGCAGCGAAAACAAACAAAACAAGAAAATCAGTATGCGGTCAGCAGCACTTTTCTTCCCGGTCATTTCAAGGGATACACTGTGAAACTGAACCCGCTAGACGGGGTGTATTACTGCGACATACGCCCTACCATGCGTACCGAACCGATCTTGAGAGATCACATTCAAACGATTGACTACTTTTTTTGTACTGATTTGTGGGACTTGATAGGTCGCTGATGAAGTGGCTTGCTGGATTCTGGGATACCCTGTGTGATGTGTTGATTGAGACGATGATTCGCTTCGATCAGGTATTCCGCAAGCGCATCAACGCTATCAAGGCATAGTAAATGATCGTTGTTCCCTATCCCATCAGGAGATTCACATGAACGCGCTCAAGGTGCTGTACGTCGGCGACTCGGAAGTGGTGCTCAACCGCTACCTCGTCGGCGCGGATGTCATCGAACAGTCCTACTTCAACGACAACGGTCACTACTTCCGCGATGCGATGGCCGCCGAACCCACCGTCCGCGTTCGCCACATCACCCCGCACGGCATCCCCGCCGAGTTCCCGACCACCCTGCAAGCCTTACAGGAATACGATGTCCTCATCCTCAGCGATGTCGGCTATAACTCGATGATCTTCTACCCCGGCCTCACGCCCCCCTACACCTACCCGCTGGGGCCAGATCGCGTAGGCATGGTGCGCCAGTTCGTAGAAGGCGGCGGCGGCTTCCTGATGGTCGGCGGCTATCTATCATTCGCCGGACTGAACGGCATCGCCCGCTGGGCAGATAGCGAGGTCGAGGCCGTGCTGCCCGTTACCATCAGCCCGCATGATGATCGCGTCGAGGTGGTGCAGGGCTTCCGCTTCGAGGTCACACAACCCAAGCACCCCATCGTGGCCGGCCTGCCGTGGGATGAGGCCGACTGGACGCTGTGCGGTTACAACCGCGTGACCGCCAAACCCGCCGCGCAGGTCATCGCCCGTCACGGCAACGATCCGTTTATTGCCTGCTGGGATGTCAAACTGGGGCGCAGCGCCATCTTCGCCTCGGACTTCGCGCCGCACTGGGCGGGGAGCTTCATCCACTGGCCGCATTACAGCGCCTTCTGGCGGCAAATGCTGCACTGGCTGGCGCGGCGCTAAACGCAGGCGGTGTCCAGCAGCAAAATCTTTATGCCCGTACAATAAGGTTCTCTCCCGATTTATTTGAAAAGGGCATATTGGATGTTATGGAAGCGACTCACTCAAATCGGCATATTAATGTTGCTGTTTCTTGGAAGCGCACTGGGCGTATCTGCACAAGACCGCGAGGAAGTGCGTCCGTTTGTGCGTGTGGCCATCGGGTCACGACCGGATAACTACATCTACTACACGCCGGATAACCCGGATTACAATCGCATTCTCGATATTCTGGATACCGCGATCCCGATTTACAGCGCGATGACCGGCTTGCCGTGGACGACGCAAATCGTGATCGTGTTTATGGACACCGATCCCACCAACCGCTTCGCGCTGGGACGAGTGCTGGAGAACAACGCCGCCTATGTGACGCGATTGGAACCGGCACGCCTGTTTCCAGAGGCGACAAGCTGCCATTTGCGAATCTATAAGGGGTGGGAATCAGCGCCGAATCTGGAGTCCTTGGTGGCGCGTGAGTTTTTCCATTGCGTACAAATGAGCATCGGCGCAGTGGGATTGACGGATTTTGCCGATCCGAGTACCGCGTGGTGGCTGCTAGGCAGCGCAGAATGGGCGGCTTCACGGGTCTATCCCAGCCAGTACCCGCAGTTGGTACACAGTGTGTTTGACCCGCGCCAGGATATCACAACCGCACGTCTGGATGCCTTCTACTTCTGGGAGTTTTTGGCCTCCGCACGCGGCTTTGGCAGCGACCAAAACGTAATCACGCAGATGGGAACCATGCGGCAGGGCGGGTTGTTCCCGCTGAACTTCGGCAATACGCCCACTCAATTGTTCCATAACTGGGCGCAGGTTCTGCTGGCGCGTCAATTGCCGATCCCTCCCACCGTAGACCTGACCAAAAGTAATGTGACAGCCGGGGCGGCGGGGACGCAACAGCCCTCGATGCCGCGCTTCGCCGTTGATTACAAGAATTTGGTGGCCTTCGATCTCAAACCGGGGAACATCGCCTTTGTGCAGGTGAGCGATCTGAGCAGCGGCAATTACGCGGTGAGCGTACAAACCGCCAGCGGCATCGAACGCTTGACCGAAGGAACGCCTTTCCAATTCTGCCCTGCCGATGAGGGAACGATGTTGATTATCAGCCGGGGACGCGGTGAGATTGGCGTTTCGCTCCCGTTCACACTGGAATGGGGACAAGTGCCCAGCCCCACCCCTTGCGCAGCGACCCCGCCAGCCGCCGCCAGCAACGCGGCCTGCATCGTCGGCTCATGGGTGGTGACGGCCTATCCAAACGATCTGTCGGCGATTTTTAAGACGGTCGATCGCAGCCAGTTCATCTTCACGTTTGACGCGGACGGCAGCCTCGAAGGTACATTCAAAGTCCATGCTGAGAATCCCGATGGAGTCAAAGTAGACATTGACGTTCCCTTCAGCGGCAGTTATGAACTGGCGGGAATCGAAGGCAGCAGCACCGAATACCGGGTGCAGACATTCCTGTGGGAACTGCTGCCGGGGGGCAGCGCGGCAATGACCATGCGTAATGGCAGTATCAATGACATATCGAGTCAGTTCTATGACAACTCGACGTTGGAGGTGTGGGCACCAGATGGCAGCCTGAATTGTGATGGGGATGTGCTGACGTGGGATGCGACCGGCACCACCGGTCAGTTTGAGATGCAGCGCCTACCCTGAGCGAGATTCTCCCGATCTTCCGCCCCATTGACTGCAATGGGGCGGAAGCGGCTGGCGCACCGGCTAATCGCCCTGTGCCAGCCGTCATCATGCGTGATGGGTCTTATTCCCCCGAATAAGCACCCCAGACGAGGTTGTCATAGCCTGTCAGACTGTTGATGTAGTCTGCCGAAAGATAGCTGGCGTAGTCTTGCTTGCCCTGAAGATAGTAACCGAAATAAGCCACCGCGAAATGCGCCAGAACTGGCTGGATCGCGGGACTAATCGGGAAGTAATGATCCTCGCCGACCAGTGTCAGCAGATAATGATCCGCCGCGCTCATGTGTTCAAACGCTGGCACGATATTCACCGGATACGGATTGTACTCGTCTGCGGTTCCGGCGACGATGAACACCGGTTTGGAGATCGCCTCGGTTCCCGCCTCGCCGAACAGGGGCGCATCGGCTTCGGCGATCGGAAGCACCGCCCGGATGCGGTCATCCGTGATGGCCGGCCACAAATTGTCGCCGTCGAGGTTCAGGAAGCGGGCGCCGTATTCCACGAAGGCATTCCAGTCCCAATCCGGCAAGAAATAGCGCAGATCGGTCATGTCGTCAGGATTGAACGGGGAAGCGAGCATCGCTTGGATGGCGAGCGGATCCAAGCGCGCGCCGCCGGCCATCATAGAGCTGTAGCCCCCGGATGACCATCCGGTGACGCCCACCCGGTCGGTGTCGATCATCCCGACCAATGCCCCCTTGTCGAGCGCGGCCAGACTGTTGAGGATGAACAGCGTATCTAGCGGCCGGTCGATGAGCATGAGCGCATTAGGCGATAAGTCGCTGCTGTGACTCATGGCCGCGACCACGAATCCGTGCGACACCAGCGCCTGCACCAGTCCGGTGTCTATCGCTTGAGCTGCCGACGCTGACAAACCATGCGAATAGATCACCAGCGGATACGGCGCGCCGCTCCGATCAGGCTCGACGGCCTTGCCATCGGCGCCGACCAGCGCCGGATACCAGATGCTCGTGTTGAGCACCACCTTGTCGCGTTGCGCATCTTGAAAACGCATGATTTTCACCCCTACAGCATACG
>CAIPFY010000061.1 GCA_903864435.1 uncultured Chloroflexota bacterium
CAGAAGCCATCGCCTTGTGAAAGGCTTCTACACTGGCACTAACATCATCCGGGTATGCAATATTGATTTTCGGTTCTGCCATCAGTTCTTCCGGAGTATAACCGGTAAGATCATAGGCGGCCGGCGAGACATAGGTTCGTCTGCCGTCCGGCGCAACGCGCATAATCATGTCTTTGGTGTTCTCGGCCAGCAGGCGGTAGCGTTCTTCACTCTGCTCCAACGCCGCTTCGATCAGCTTACGTTCGCTAATGTCCTGAACAATCACAATCGTTTCGACCAGCGCGTCGGTTTGCGGGTCACGAACCAGTGTGGCCGACAGATTCGACCAGAACGTATGACCGTCCTTGTGCAGGATGCGCTGCTCAACGTGAAAATAATTTTTGCCAGAAGCTATCGCCTTCTGAAAGGCTTCTGCGCCGGTACGAAAATCATCCGGGTGGGTGATAGTGATCCTCGGTTCCGCCATCATTTCTTGCGGGGTATAACCGGTTAGCGCATAGGCGGCTGGCGAGACATAGGTTCGCCTGCCATCCGGTGCGAGGCGCATAATCATGTCTTTGGTGTTCTCGGTCAGCAGGCGGTAGCGTTCTTCACTCTGCCGCAGCGCATCTTCCATCTGCTTACGTTCGGTGATGTCGCGGGCAGAGGCGTAGAAAAAGTTCCCATCCGGGATAGAGCGCCATTCGATCAGGCGGTAGCTGCCATCAGCCGATCGGTAGCGGTTGACGAACTCGATGACCGGTTTCTGCTGCGAGAGCTGCGTCATCGCGTCCAACGTGGCTGGAATATCATCCGGGTGTACAAAATCGAGGAACCGTCGGCCTTCGATCTCCGCGACGGGCAGGCCGAGCAGCTTTTCCCACGCCCCGTTGACCTTGAGCAACACCCCGTCAGTATTGGCAATATCGAGCATGTCTGCCGAGACATTGAAGAAGCGATCCAGTTCAGCATATTTCCGGTCGAGTGCTTCTTCCAACCGCTTGCGCTCGCTAATGTCGCGGTTGATGGCGATCACCCCTATAGGAACGCCGTTGTCATCTTTCACAAGGGTCGCCGCAGTCATAATCGCAAGCGGATGACCATCCTGATGCAGATGGGTCACTTCATCCTGATACCATCCCTGCTGCTCAAATTGGGCAAGGATGCGCAGACGTTCGTCCGGCGCGGCATATTGAACGCGAAGAATATCCCGCGCAGGCTGCCCGATCACGTTTTCGGCTTTATAGCCGTAAATCCGTTCGCTGGCTTTGTTCCAACTCTGAATGCGATAGTCCAGATCGGTAAAAATCACCGCATCGGTCAGGTTCTGCTGCAAACTGGCTTGATAGCGCAGCTCGCGTTCGCGGGCTTTGCGCTCGGAGATGTCCCGAGTCATGCACACCAGATTCCGAACCGATTCGGGCGAGCGATTCACCGGCGCGATGTGGATTTCCACCGCAACAGCGCGGCCATCCACATGTCGGGCGCACACTTCGATACGCTGCGCCTCATGTGTGGTTGCAACCTCCTGTAGACAGGTTTGAACCCGCAGCGCATCCTCAGCATCGAAATAGGTAGTGAAGTTTTTCCCGGAAACCGATTCTGCCGAATGGCCAAACATCTGAGCAAAAGCATAATTGGCTTGTTGTATTTCGGCATGAATATTCACCAGCAGGATTCCATCCCCGCTATGCTCGAAAATGGCTTCCAGCCGATCTCTGGTGCGTTCCAGTTCAAACGTGCGCTCTTGTACCCGCAGGTTGAGGAGCGCGTTCATATCTTCCAGTGCTTTTTGAGCCGTCATCCGGGCGCTGATGTCGGTCACAACGCTGTAGATTTTGGTCGCCCCGTTGAAATCCATCGCCGTCGAGAAAATTTCCACATGACGCAGGCTCCCATCGGCATGACGATGGATGAAGTAATAGGTCTCCATCTCGCCGGTCAGGGGTTGTTCCAGACGTTCGCGGGTTTGCTTGGCAGGGGGCAGGTTAAAATCGTAGACGGTCTTGGTTCTAAAGGTGTCCAGATCATACCCGTAAAACCGCTGTGCCGCAGGGTTGGCATCCAGAATTTCACCCGTGATCGGTTCGATGACCAGTATGGGTAAACCCAGCCTGAACATATCCTCGTAGCGTTTTTCGCTATCCGGCGCGTGTACAGGAGTCTGCTGTCTGGCGATTTCCTGCTTGACCATCTCCAGCAGGCGCTGTGTATCCTGTTTTTGGACGACCCCGCAGAAGCCGAGCCGGATGACATCCACCGCAGCTTCCATGCTCATCGCATCGACCAGACCGATGACGGATACCTGATGGTTTAGCCGCTGGACAGATTCGATGATTTGACGGGATTCGAAAGCGGGATGGGCGAGATCATACAGGATAACAGCCCATCCCTGCCGGCTCAGGTTCGCTTCTAAATCGCTTAACGTAATCGGTTCACAAAATTCAACTTGAAGAGAAGCAAAATCATCCAAATATTTGAGAGAATGCGTCCCATCACGGGTAGCATATCCAACTGCGAGCAGGTGACTGGAAAGCTCCATCATTACCCACTTTATAAACACCGTAAGATCACTTCATTGTATCATCCTATTTTTCATTAGTACGCATGAACTTTCATGAGGGGCAATTCAATTTCGAGAAAAGCGGCTGGCGTAGGGCGACAGCAACCGACTGCATGCGGTGTGGCAGTTGGTTCTAAACATTAGCAAAAACGTATACCCTATTTCGTTTGACTTAAGTTTGCAAACCATAAAAGCCTGTGCCACAATCACCAATACGCTTTCGCCGCTGGCGAGCAATCACAAGTTTTCAGTATTTTTGTATTTCTAACAACGGAGTATTCTTTTTATGCGTCCACTGAACAGTACGGAAAATCAACTCATTCTCATTGTGATGGGCATTGCCTTTGCGGGGATCATCTACGCGGCCATGCTGACGCGCCAGATCCTCTCCGAGAGCAAAGGCTCACCCAAAATGCAGGAGGTTTGGGGCTACATCAAAGATGGCGCCAATGCCTATCTGCGTTCACAGTTCCGCATCATCGCCATTCTGATTGCTGTTCTAGTCGTGGTTCTGTTCTTCAGTGTGTATCTCATCAACCCCACCCCGTATGCCATCGAACACTTCTGCCCCACTGTGGCTGAAGAAGCCCGCGCCACTGTGAACGCAGAGCAAATCTATGCGGATGTGGCAGCCAAGAACACCGGTTTGAGCGAAGGTGAACTGACTTTGCTACAGACCAACGCGGTGGTCTATGCTGAAGAAGCGATCATCGTGACCGAAGGCGTGAAAAACTGCGACGCTGCCCGTTCCAATATCGCCATCGGGCGTGCAGGCGCGTTCCTGATGGGCGCGTTGTTCTCCGGCGCGGTGGCCTACATCGGCATGAATATGGCGGTGCAGGGGAATGTGCGCGTGGCGGCAGCGGCGGTTGACCCCAAGCGCGGCTATGCGGCGGCGCTGCGGATTGCCTACCGTTCCGGCACGATCACCGGTATGCTGACCGATGGCCTCGGCCTGTTCGGCGGCACGGTCATCTTCGTCATCTTCGGCATCGCTTCGCCGGATGCGCTGCTGGGCTTCGGCTTCGGCGGCACACTGCTGGCGCTGTTCATGCGCGTGGGCGGTGGCATCTTCACCAAAGCCGCAGACGTGGGCGCTGACCTTGTGGGTAAGGTGGAAGCCGACCTGCCGGAAGACGATCCGCGCAACGCGGCGGTCATCGCTGACCTTGTGGGTGACAACGTGGGCGACTGCGCGGGTATGGCAGCGGACATTTTCGAGAGCTACGAAGTAACCATCGTAGCCGG
>CAIPFY010000062.1 GCA_903864435.1 uncultured Chloroflexota bacterium
GCGCTGCTGCGCTCGATTCAGGATGTGTATCTGTGCAAGGATGTCACCATCGCCTAACGGCGCGGGTGCGTCACGAGTCAAACGAAGGGGCTTGTGTGCAGCAAGCCCCTTTTGATTCCCATAGCAATTTCGCCGCAGTCTCGATACAGTAGTCCGCATTGAAACCGTATAGACCAGATGGCAGGTGCTTTGATGACCGACCCGCGCCGGGGTGGAATCGCCGTTCTTGATTTTGGCTCGCAGTATACGCAGTTGATCGCCCGCCGTGTGCGCGAACATAATGTGTACGCCGAGGTGTTCGCCTTCAATGCCGACCCCGCCCGCATCAATGCCCACGAACCGCGTGGCTACATCCTCTCCGGTGGGCCAAACAGCGTGTACGAAGCCAGTGCGCCGCAACTACCCGCGCATGTGCTGGAGTCCGGCCTGCCGGTGCTGGGCATCTGCTACGGGATGCAGGCGCTCACCCATGCCCTCGGCGGCGTGGTCGCGCCCTCGGCAGCACGGGAGTTCGGCCCGGCGCACATCACCCACGCGGCGCACAGTCCGCTGCTGGACGGCCTGCCCGAACGCCTGAATGTGTGGATGTCGCACGGGGATCGCATCGAGCAACCGCCCGCCGGATTCGCGCCGCTGGCCGAGTCCGACAACTCGCCCTATGCCGCAATGGGCGATGTGGCGCGCCGCCTGTACGGGGTGCAGTTCCATCCCGAAGTGGCGCACACCCCGCAGGGCGCGCAAATGCTCCACAACTTCATTTTCACGATCTGCGGTTGTCCGGCGCACTGGTCGCCTACTGCCTTCATCGAGGATGCCACCGCTCGCATCCGCGAGACAGTGGGCGCGGAACGGGTGCTGCTGGCACTCAGCGGCGGCGTGGACTCGGCGGTGGCGGGGGCGCTGTTGCAGCAGGCCATCGGCGTGCAGTTGACCGCTGTCTTCGTCAACACCGGTTTGCTGCGTAAAGATGAGCCGGAAGATGTGGTGCTCGTGTTCCGCGAACAGCAGGGGATGAACCTCGTTCCGGTGGATGCCACCGAGAACTTCCTCGACGCGCTGCGGGGTGTGACCGAACCGGAACAGAAGCGCAAGCTGATCGGCAAGCTGTTCATAGACACGTTTTCGGATGCCGCCCGCCGGATGCAGGCCGAGGGCGTGAAATTCCTCGCGCAAGGGACAATTTACCCGGATGTGATCGAGAGCGCGGCCAGCAGCACGCAGTCCAAGACGATCAAGAGTCACCATAACGTCGGTGGCCTGCCGCCGGATTTGCAGTTCGCGCTGGTCGAACCGCTGCGTGACCTGTTCAAGGACGAGGTGCGGAAAGTCGGCACGGCGCTCGGTTTGCCAGATTCAATTGTGTGGCGGCAGCCATTCCCCGGCCCCGGATTGGCGGTGCGCTGTTTGGGCGAAATCACATGGGAACGGCTGGAAACGCTGCGGGCGGCGGATGCCATCTTCACGGGTGAGTTAGGGGCGGCAGGGCTGCTGCGGCACGGTACAGCGCAGTCCTTCGCGGTGCTGCTGCCCGTCAAAAGCGTGGGCGTGATGGGCGACAACCGCACCTACGAGGAAGTGATCGCGCTGCGTTCGGTGACGACGGACGACTTCATGACGGCGGATTGGGCGCGGCTGCCGTATGACCTGCTGGCACGGGTGAGCAACCGCATCGTGAACGAGGTGCGCGGCGTGAACCGCGTCACCTACGATGTGACCAGCAAGCCCCCCGGCACGATTGAGTGGGAGTAGGTTGGGGTTAGGCCAGTTTCAGCTTGGCTTTGGTCTTGGCGAGGGTCATGACGTGCGACACCGCGAGAATCTTCTCCAGTTCCAGACGTTCCTCTGCGGAAAGTTGCCCCTCGGCGTTCTTTTCCAGCAGCGAATCGATGTGCATTTGCACGCCAGTCGTCACTTTGTAGGCGGCAAGTTCTTCCAGACTGGGCTGTGAAACCAGAAAGTCCGCCAGTTCACTGAAGATAGACTGCTGTACCTGA
>CAIPFY010000063.1 GCA_903864435.1 uncultured Chloroflexota bacterium
TCCAGCGTCAACTGCCGCCCCAATGCGCGGTCAATCGCGGCGATGCCGGCCACATACGGCGCGGCAAACGAGGTGCCGGACAGGAGCGTATAGCCGCCGTCTAACTGGGTGGTCAGAATATCGCGTCCGGGCGCTTGGATTTTCACGCCCGTGCCGTAGCTGCTGAAGCTGCTGCGCGTCAGGTTCGAGTCCACCGAGCCGACCGAGATCACGCCGTCATAGGCTGCCGGATACAAGACGGTCTGGTTGCCGGTGTTGCCGGCGGCTGCCACCACCCATGCACCCTTGCCGATGGCGTACTGCACCGCGCTCGCCAGCGTCTGCGAGGGGGTCGTCCCGCCGAGGCTGAGGTTGATGATCTGTGCGCCATTGTCAGCGGCATAAATAAGCGCCGCCGCCACGCTGGAATACGTGCCGACGCCCGCGCCATCCAGCACGCGCAACGGCAGAATTTGCGCGTTGGGCGCGACACCGGCGATGCCCACGCCATCACCAATATTGGAGGCGATGATGCCTGCCACCGCGCAGCCATGCCCGAAATCATCGTTCACGCTGGTGGTTGTGGAAAGGAAGCTGTGTCCATCCAGCACCCGCCCCGCCAGATCGGGATGGGACGCGCAGATACCGCTGTCAATCACGGCGACGGTCATCTGCGGCGCGGACGCGGACAGCGCACGCCATGCGGACGGCGCACCCACCACTGGCAGCGCCCATTGTTCGGCATACTGCGGGTCATTGGTGGGGGAAGCCAGCGCTGTCACATAATAATCGGGTTCGGAAGAAAGCATTTCGGGAATACGAGTTTGGAGGGCTGCAAGGCCGCCGGGGAGGTTCACCACCAGCGTGTTCACCGCGCCGAGGTCTTGAACCACCGTGCCGCCCAGCGCCTGAACCTGCTTCATGACGGTATCCATAGACGTTCCCGGCTTCAACTGGATCAGGAATTGATCCGGCACGGGTTCAGCCGATGGTAACTCCAGCGGGGCGCTGCTGGCGGGTCTGTTGGCTACAGGGAGCGATACCGGAACGGGGGTTGGCACAATGAATGCGCGTGTGGGCAGCACGCTGCCCGATGCCGCCTGCTTGCCCTGATCGAGCAGAAGCAGATTGGCGGAAAATAATCCCACGACCAGTAACGTGCAAACGGCAATGAATAGACGCTGACGTTGGCTCATGACAGAACCCCCTAAGAACACACTCCGGCTCGGAATTGAGACACCCGGAACGTTCTTGCTCAATCAGGCAGTGATGCGACTGCGGAGATTGGCCTTGCAAAAACCTTGCACAATTTTCATAAACACGCATGCTCCCGGTTATGCTTCGCATCCGCTTGCGTTCTGCCGGGGAATCCTTCCCGCGAACGCCGCCGAACCCTCACATAACAAAGAGTATTGCGTTTACAAACTTCGCAAAGTGTAAACGATCTGCCTTGCAAGGTACAAACATATTTGAATTTGTTTTTAGATTTAATGTAACGATTTTATAATTGTGAAATGCGCCACAAAGACCCGCAGACGTGGATAGAATCTCCCATGTTCAGACGGTTGTTTTGGGTCTACAGTGTGAAATAGCACACAGAAGGAGATTGTTTTGTTGCGCTGGTTGATCGCTGTCCTCTGCCTCGCTCTGCTGCTGCCGGTGGTCGCTGCGCTGTGTGGTGAGAAGGTCGAAAGGGGGATGCGGGCGCACCCCCTATTTTGCATAAATCAACGATCAGGATTTCAGGGTTGGCAGGGATCAGGGCTGGCCACCAGATCATACAGAGCCAGTTCGGAATAGAGACTTTAGACGAAGTTGTATCTCACGACCTCTAACAAGGCACATAATATATTCGATTTAGCACAGTGGTTCGATCTGATATTCTATCCGTTCCTCACAGGTCAATTCTCGTATATAACGATTTTGGGCGATCCAAGCTTTCAAATCGCTCAAAGTTTGGGGAATGTACCACACCTGCAAACTGCTATCACTAGAAGCTGTGTATAATCTGGATCCATCAGCCGACAGAGCCAGATCATTCACCCAACCGCTGTAGTTGGGGAAACGATAGAGTTCTTCGCCTAAAGCTACATCCCACAAAATCAGGTTGTCACTCGTTGACTCGGAACTCGAAATCATGAACTGACCGTTCGGGGTGAAAACCATATCGGCAATGCTGCTATCATGGCCTTTGAACCGATGGATTTCCTGACCCGTGTCCATGTTCCAGAGGATGATAGTACCGTCAATATAGCCTGCTAACACGGATCGTCCGTCAGGGCTGAACGTCAGCGACTCCACCGTTTCTGCATCAGAACGGGTGAATTCGTTGAGCATTTTCCCGGTTGCGACATCCCATACGACAATCGTATCCGGCCAGATTGATGCCAGCACTCGGCTGCCATCTGCGGTAAATACAATAGACTGTCCGAGTACATAGGTATACTGGTCTCCACCTTCGGGAAAGCTCTTCAATCGAATTTCGAGGGGTTGACTGTCGCCAGTTTCAATATTGAATAAATACGGTTTACCCTCCGCCGAGTCAGCCACAATCATGCGGCTATCCGAACTAAACGCAAGCCCTCTGGGAGATATATTGAATGTCTCATCATTCAGTTGACGGATTTCCTCGCCAGTTTCAATATCCCATACTGTGACTTTATGTTCAGGGTAATCAGTAGCCGAAATAGCCCACCTGCCATCGGGACTGAATACCACCCGTACCACCGCTTCCTCGCCCGCCTGAAAACGCCGGATGGTCGTGGTCGTCACGGCATCTTTCAGGGAAAACATGCCATTCTGATAGCCGATAAGAAACGTTTTCTGATCAGGACTCAGCGCGAGACTCCGAATGCCTAAACCATAATATTGCCATTCCAGTCGTGCGCGGCTGTCCACACTCCAGAGGCGAATGTTGCCATCACCATCCCCGGAAAACAACAACTTCCCATCCGGGCTAAAAGCAATCGCCTGCACCGGGCCGGTGTGGCCTCGATACTGTGCAACCTCTTTTTCATAAATCAAGTCAACCAAGTCGATCGAACGATCCAACGAACCGGAGGCAGCATAATGCCCATCCGGGCTGAACCTTAAGCTGCTTATGGCATCACTGTGCTTTGCATACTGGTCAACAACCGCTTCCGAATCGAGATAGACCACATGCATAGCCCGCGCCAGCCCGCCCACGAGGGCGAACACCTCGCCCGATGCAAACTCGAACA
>CAIPFY010000064.1 GCA_903864435.1 uncultured Chloroflexota bacterium
CGGTGATGCCAGCGGCGGCGGCGATGCCAGCGGCGGCGGTGATGCCAGCGGTGGTGGTGATGATAGCGGTGGTGGTGATGATAGCGGTGGTGGTGATGATAGCGGTGGTGGTGATGATAGCGGTGGTGGCGGCGGCTAATCTCCGCCGACCCCGGTATTCGGTTCTGCCTTTCGTTGTGCGGCGGTTTGCCGTGTGAAAGATGACTGCCCCCTCAATCCAACTCGTGATTGAGGGGGCTTTATGGTTAAAGGGGTATCCGTTTTCTAGGCCGTTACGCGCTTGGCGATTTCCTCACGCACGACGGGGGCGACCTTCGTGCCGAACAGTTCGATGGCGTGCATCAGCTTGTCGTGGGCGATGGAACCGACGCTGAGTTGCAGCAGGAAACGCTGATGGTTGAACAGCTTGTGCTGGAACAGGATTTTCTCGATCACCTCATCCGGGCTGCCGATGAAGTTCGCGCCGCGCAGCGTGGCGGAGGCTTCGTACTGGTCGCGGGTCATCGGAGGCCAGCCACGTTCGCGCCCGATCTTGTTCATCACCACCTGCACCGCCGGGAATGAGTCGTCAATCGCCTGCTGACGGGTGTCCGCAATGAAGCCGTGCGAGTTGATGCTCAATGGCAGCGTGTTCGGGTCATGCCCGTATTCCCGTGCGGCGCGGCGATATAAATCCGCGAACTGGGTGAAGCGTTCCGGCATCCCGCCGATGATCGCCAGCGCCATCGGCAGGCCGTAGCTGGCCGCCCGCACCACCGACTCCGGTGTGCCGCCCACGCCCACCCACAGCGGCAGCGGGTCTTGCAGCGGACGCGGGTAGATTCCAGCGTTGTCCAGAGCGGGACGCATTTGCCCGTTCCATGTGATCGGGTTGTGGTCGCGCAGTTTGACCAGCAGTTCCAGCTTTTCGCTGAACAACACTTCGTAGTCGTGCAGATCGTAGCCGAACAGCGGGAAGGATTCGATGAACGAACCGCGCCCCGCCATGATTTCGGCGCGTCCGTTGGAAATCAGGTCGAGGCTGGCGAACCGCTGGAACACGCGCACCGGATCATCCGAACTGAGGACGGTTACGGCGCTGCTCAGGCGGATGCGCTTGGTACGCGCCGCCGCCGCCGCGAGGATGACCTCCGGCGCGGACGAGATGTATTCCTCGCGGTGGTGTTCGCCCAGTGCGTACACATCCAGCCCGACCTGATCGGCCAGTTCGATTTCTTCCAGTAGATTCCGCATCCGTTCGGCGGGGCTGAGTTTGTGTCCGGTACGCGGGTCGGCGGTGAGTTCCGCAAACGAGTACAGACCGAGTTCAAAAGGCTTGGGCGCGATTGGCGCGTCAGGCGTGGGGGACATGGTGATTCTCTCCTTCAGGATGGCATGACCGCGCAGGTGATACGCGGCATTCAATATCAGACGCGAATGCTTGAGTGGACATTACGAAAGTCCGCGAAAATGGGGGACGGGTGCTGCGGGCGGCCTCGTAATGTGAATTGTGACATTCATCACTAGACAGCTTGCGACGATCCGGCTTATTCTCATTATAGAATTTCGTTATCCGTATTGTAATTCATCGCCGCACCATCGCCATACTTCGTTGACTATCAAGGCGCTCTCCATTACATGCGGAGGGCGCTTTCTGTTTTGAATAGTCCTATTGAATAGGAGATGCACAATGGGTCGCTATCGCAACCCCGTTACGGTTTTTGTGGTGCTGCTGGCGTTCTTCTTACTGCTCACCCCTGTCAGTGGACAGACGAGCGAACCCTACTGGCCGACTGACGGATGGCGCACCTCCACGCCCGAAGAACAGGGCATGGACTCGGCGGTGCTGCTCGACCTGCTGAACGAGTTGCACAGCGGGGTCACGATTTCGGCGCACAGCCTGCTGGTCATCCGTCATGGCTACGTGGTGCTGGATGTGTCCAGCGCCCCGTATCGCAGCGACCAGCCGCATCAACTGTATTCCGCTGCAAAGAGCTTCCTTTCCACACTGGCCGGCATCGCCATTGATAAAGGACTGATCGGGGGTGTGGATCAATCCATCTGGGATTTCTTCTCCAAAGAGGGAGTCGCCAATATGGACGCACGTAAGGAGGCCATTCAACTCCAGCATTTGCTGACGATGAGTTCCGGGCTGAACTACGCTGGCATGGGGCAATGGTATGAAGACCCGATGTATTTGATTAGAGAAAACGGCCCCGCATGGGTGAATTGGATGCTGGGGCAACGAATGATGGATGAGCCGGGCACAGCCTTCTTGTATAGCGATGGGCAGGCGCAACTGGTATCCGCCATCATCCAGAAGGCCAGCGGGCAGACCGCGCTGGCTTTCGCACAGGAAAACCTGTTCGCGCCGCTAGGAATCCGCGATGTAACATGGCTGGCCGATCCGCAGGGGGTGACGCGGGGCGGCGGTGATCTGTTCATCAGCCCGCGTGATATGGCGAAATTGGGCTACCTGTTCCTGCGCAATGGCGAATGGGACGGGCAGCAAATTGTTTCTCCGGCGTGGGTCGCTTCGGCAGTGACCGATTTCTACGCTGGCCCGCCCGACTATGGCTACTACTGGTGGCTGAATACGGGTGCGCTCCCCGGCTACGGGGCGCAGGGCTACGGCGGGCAGGCGATTTTTGTGCTGCCCGAACAGGATATGGTGGTGGTGGTGACGGGGGACTATAGAGCCTACGGAGAATCGGTGCGTGTGCAGGCCGCCAGCGCCGCGACTGCCGATGCGCCGCTGCCGCCTAACCCCGCCGCACAGGAGCAGTTGCAGGCATTGGTGGAGGCCATGCAAAACCCCGCGCCGGTTGAGGTGGTTTCCAAGCCGGAACTGGAGGCGCAGATTTCCGGGCAGATGTATGACTTGTCCCCGAATACCGAGAAATGGACAGGAATCGGCCTCACTTTCGAGGGCGATCAGGCCGTTCTCCATCTGGAAATGGTGGACAATCCCCTTGATATTCCAGTCGGGTTAGACGATGTTTACCGGGTTAGCGAACATGGGCTACCCGCGCTGACGGGCTGGTTGCGTACCCTGCCGGATGTGCCGCTGGCCGCACAGGGGCGATGGGGGCGCGGTGAAAGTTTCATCGTGCATCTGCGCGATTTGCGGGGGATGCAGGAAATGGAACTCATCCTGAATTTCAAGGACGGTCTGGAAGTGTCTTTGAGCGAAAACTACGCGCTGGCTAAACTGGGACGCTACGGATTTACCGTGCGCGGCACGCTGCGGTAATCGTGCAGGATAGGGCATGGGGGGCGAACCCCTATGCCCTACCCTTGAGAATCTCACCGCCCTGCCAGCAGCCCCGCCACGCGCTCGATCAATGCCTCCGCCACCCGCGTCTTGCTGGTCAACGCCAGCGCCTCCTGCCCATCGGGGGTGAGGAACACCACGCGGTTCGTATCCACCTCGAAGCCGGCATCCGGCGCGGAAATATCGTTCGCCACCAGCATATCCAGCCCCTTACGCGCCAGCTTATCGGCGGCGTAGGCCAGCAGGTCATGGCTCTCGGCGGCGAAGCCCACCACCACACGCGGAAACCCGCTGTTCGCCCGTTGTGCTTTGACCGCCATCAGAATGTCGGCGGTGCGCGTCAGCACAAGGGTGGGCGCGTCGTCGCTCCCCTCGCGCTTCTTGATCTTGTGGTCGGCGGCGGCCTGCGGACGGAAATCCGCGACGGCAGCGGCCATCAGCAGCATGTCGCTACCCGGCAGGTGCGCCAGCACTGCGTCGAGCATCTCTCCGGCGCTGTTCACCGCGACCAGCGTCGCACCCGTCGGCGTGGGCAGCGCAGCAGAACTGACCAGCGTCACCTCCGCGCCCGCGTCCAGCGCAGCCTGCGCCAGCGCATAGCCCTGCTTGCCGCTGGAACGGTTGGTCAGGTAGCGCACCGGATCAATCGCCTCCCGCGTGCCGCCCGCCGTCACGATCACCCGCCGTCCGCGCAGCGCCCCGTTCGCCGCCAACGCCCGCCGGATGTGACCGATTAGCGCCGGAGTCTCAGGCAATCGCCCCCGCCCGACCAAGCCGGAGGCGAAACGCCCCTCGTCGGGTTCGATCAGCCGTGCGCCGCGTCCCGTCAAGGTTTGCAAGTTGGCCTGCACCGCCGGATGCGCGTACATCCCGCCATCCATCGCCGGAGCGACCAGCAGCGGACAGCGGGCGGCCAGCGCCGTCACGCTCAACAAATCGTCCGCGAGGCCGTGCGCGAGTTTGGCGAGGGTATTCGCCGTTGCCGGAGCGACCACCAGCAAATCCGCACCTTCGCCCAAGCCGACATGCGCGATATGCGTGGGCAGCCCTGCGCCGCTTTGCCACAGGCTGTCGTACACCGGACGGCCTGTGACGGCCTGAAACGTGAGCGCGGTCACAAAGCGTTCGACGGCTTCGGTCAGGATGACATCCACCAGCGCCCCGGCCTGTGTGAGCTTGCTGGCGAGGTCAACCGCTTTGTAGGCGGCGATACTGCCGCACACGCCCAGCAGGATGCGCTTGCCTTGCAATAGGGTGATTGCTTCTGTCGCCATCGGGGTTTCCTCATCTTTTAGCCGCCCTCACCCCCTGCCCCCTCTCCCAACCGCTGAGTACAGCTAGGCGAGGGGGAAAAGACGGGTGGGCGGTTTCGTAGGGACACGGCGCAGGCCGTGTCCGGCTGTCTCCCGTAAAAAACCAAGTGGACACGACATGCGTCGTGTTCCTACGGTAAAACATCTCGATAGAATGGGGATTCTTTCCGGTTATCCCCCCAAATGTTGCGGTTCACGCCAGCGGCAGCCCTTCGCGCTCCCATCCGTCAATCCCGCCCGCCAAGTTCAGCACATTCGTGAAGCCCTCGCGCTGGAGCAGGCTGGCGACCACCTGCGAACGGGTTCCGCCACCGCACTGCACGATCAGCGGCACATCCGTTGGTAGCACATGCCGTTGCGCCGGAACGTAGCCCATCGGGATATGCGCCGCACCGGGGATGTGGCGGGAAGCGAACTCATCCGCGCCGCGCACATCCAGCAGGAACGCGCCTTGATCGCGCATCAACATCTGCGCCGTGCGCGGTGTGACCATCTGGATCGTCCCCGTGTGGCTGGTCAGCGCATCCGGCGCAAAATAGCCGGGAATATCGTCCACACCCACTGCCCGCAGCAGTTGCAGGATGCGCGGCAAATCAGCGGGATCGGCCACCAGATAGGTCGGCGCGGCAAAGTCCACATACCAGCCAGCATAGGTGTTCAAACTGCTGCTGTCGGCGGGGATGTTCACCGTGCCGGGGGCGTGCTGACGGGCGAACGCCTCTAGCGGGCGCGTATCTATCACCAGCGAGTCGGCAGCGCGGGCGGGCAGATCGGCGGATGGCAGGTGGATGGGCTGCGGGAGCGTACTCAGCAGCGCCGCACCCTGCCGGTTCACGCGCTTCATCTGCCCGAAGTAACGCGGCGCTTCCGGTTGCCCTTCCAGCAGCCACGCCACAAACGCTTCTTCCGTTGGGATGTGAAAGGCGGGGTTGAACAGCTTTTCGTAGCCGAGCGTGGTGGAAGGAATCGCCCCCAGCCCTTTGCCGCAGGCGCTCCCCGCGCCATGCCCCGGCCAGACTTGCAGATAGTCCGGCATCTCGCGCAGTCGTTCGATGTTGGCGAACTGCTGCCGTGCCCCCACCACTGCCGTACCCGCAACGCCGGCGGCTTTTTCCAGCAAGTCAGGACGGCCAATCGTCCCCACGAACAGCAAGTCGCCAGTGAACAGCCCCATCGGGCGGTCTGCTCCCGCCGTGTCGGTCATCTGGAAGATCAGGTGTTCCGGCGTATGACCGGGGGTGTGGATGGCCTGCACGCGAATGTTTCCCACCATCCATGTATCGCCATCCTGCAAACGCACCACACCGGGCGAGTCTGCAAAAGCGTATTTCCAACTGGCATCCCCCATGTCGCTCACATACATCACAGCGCGGGTGGCGGCGGCCAGTTCGCGCAGGCCACTGACGAAATCGGCGTGAATATGCGTCTCGGTGATGTGCGTAATCCGCAGCCCTTCTTGTGCCGCCGTCTGTAGATACGGGCGAATATCGCGGGAAGGGTCTATGACCAGCGCCTCGCCCGTCGCGGCACAACCCACCAGATACGAAGCCTGCGCCAGCGAACGGTCATAGAAATATGTCAGCAGCATCATGCGCTCCTTGCGATACGGTCAGCGTTCGACGGGATGGCCTTTTCGCACCCACAGGTTGATCCCGCCATCCAAGCTGTACACGTCACTAAAGCCGCTTTCGACCAAAAACTGCCCCCCGTACAAGCTGCGAACGCCTGAAGCGCACATCACCACTACGGGCTTGCCCTGCGGGACTTCGCTCA
>CAIPFY010000065.1 GCA_903864435.1 uncultured Chloroflexota bacterium
AGCGCGGCGATCTTATCATGATCGTCATCACGTACCGAGAGAATGATGACGGGGGTGTACGTCCATTCGCGGATGCGGCGCAGCACATCCATGCCATCCATATCCGGTAGCCCCATATCAAGGATGATGACATCTGGGCGTATCTGTGCCGCTTTGAGGATGCCGGCCTCGCCCGTTTCCGCTTCATGGGTTTGATAACCGTTTCCTGTCAGGCTGATCCGAAGAAAGCGGCGAATTTGAACTTCGTCATCAATCACCAGCACCTGCAATCCATCACCCGTCATAGCGCCGCTTCCTTTACCGGTGGGGGAGAACCGTTGCGTGGTAAATGAATGATCAATCGAGCGCCCCCTTGTTCGCTGTTTTCGGCGATGAGCGTTCCCCCATGCGCCTCGATTAACCCTCGACTGATTGATAGACCTAACCCGGTGCCACCGGTGGGTGTACCCGGCACACGGTAGAATTTTTCAAAGATCACATCCAGCTTGTCAGGCGGTATGCCGGCACCACGATCCTCGACCGTAATTATAACCCGATGCGTATCCGACTCCGCGTTCACCTGAATAGGTTTATCGGGGGGACTATAATTGCAAGCGTTTTCCAGCAGGTTGACCAGCACCTGTTCGATTAACACGAAATCCACCTGAATAAGGGGTAAATCAGGCTGGAGGCGAATTTGGATGCCATGATCCTGAATACAGGAAGGGATGTTCTTCACAGCGACACCGATGATTTCACCAATATCGCACCAATCGCGTTTAATCTGCAACCTTCCGCTTTCCAACCGCGACATATCCAGCAGGTTTTCCACCAGCCGATTCAGGCGTTCGACAGCACTGTGAATATCGCTGACCAGAGCATCCCGATCACTATCGCTTTGGGCAGTTTCCAGCCCACTTGCCGCCCCCTTAATCGAGGCAATCGGTGTACGCAGCTCATGTGAAATGGAATTCAGCAGCGTCGTATACAACCGTTCCGACTCGCGCATCATTGCAGACTGCTGCGCCGCTTCATCCAGCAGTTCTCGCTCAATGACCAGAGCGATCTGATTGACGAAGGTTTCCAATAGGGCGGCTTCATCGGCGGACAGTCTCTCATTGCGGCGATACCGAATACCCATGACACCAACTGTGCGATTGGGCGTTAGCAACGGAAAAAACTGGACGGATGTTAAAGGCAGCGTTTCGGTGAACCGCCCGGCAGGTTTGCCGTGTTCAAACACCCATCGTGCGACACTCCATTCTTTATCATCAATCGGAGTGCTGCTGCACAGATGCACTTGATCAGAAAGTTTGCCGCCATCGAGCAAAATCACTGCCACATCAACTTGAAAAATGCGCTGCATCTGGTCTACAGCGGTGCGAAGAACATCATTCATATTGACGGCGGTCGCCGTTTCGTGGGCTAACGTATACAAAGCCAACGTGCGATCAGCCGTGTAGCGGGCAAGTTTTTCCTGTACGCGGAGGCGGGCTGTTAAATTGCCTGCGAAAATCGCTGTGATGAAATACAGGAAGAACAGGATCACATCTTGAATTTGTGAAATGTTAAAGGTGAAACGAGGCTCAATAAACAGAAAATTCCAAGAGATCGCACTGATAGCGGCGGCAACCAGTGCTGGCCCGCGCCCAATGTAGACGGCGATCAGCAGCACGGCCAACAATTCAGTCAAGCCAACCGCCTGATAGCCCAACCATGGCCACGATGTAACGACTAGCAAATCAAGTGATGTGACAACGGTCACGATTCCTATAGCCAGTAGGTAGCCGCGCATTGACGAATGCAGATGAGGTTGGGACAACAGAAACCAGCGTTCTGGGGTGGCTTGCGCCTCATCTCCTGTGACCACATAAACGTCAATCTCACCACTGGCACGGATCACACGATCTACCAATGAACCGCCGCGCAGCCATGTTTGCAACAGACTATGCTGGGGCTTACCCATCACGATCTGGGTGACGTTGCGCTGGCGAGCGAGGCGAAGAAGCGATGCTGAAACCTCATGACCCGTCACCGTAATGACTTCCGCGCCAAGATTGCGTGCCAGCGCCAGATTGCGCGAAAGCTGATCCTTTGCGGGTTGCGTGGTAATCTGCCCAATTTCGACATAGACGGCCAACCACGTTGCTTCAAGATTGTAAGCCATACGGCGCGTCCAGCGGATCAGTTTTTCCGAAAATGGGCTGGAACCAACGGCCACCATCAGGCGTTCGCCAGATTTCCAAGGGCCAGCGATCTGCTTAATCGCCATATAATCCTGCAACTGGTGATCAACGCGCTCGGCGGTCAGGCGCAGCGCCATCTCGCGCAGTGCGGTCAGGTTGCCCACACGAAAGAAGTTATTCGCTGCCGTTTCGATTCGTTCCGAAGTATAAACCTTCCCCTCCATCAGCCGTTTACGCAGATCGTCCGGGGATAAGTCAATCAATTCGATCTGATTGGCAAAATCGAGGAGCGAATCGGGCAGGGTTTCCTGAATGCGGATACCAGTAATTTGCTGTACGGTATCCGCACGGCTCTCAAAATGCTGCACATTGATCGTTGTCCACACATCGATTCCTGCTTCGAGGAGTTCGATCACATCGAGGTAGCGTTTGGCATGGCGCGATCCGGGCGCATTCGTGTGTGCCAGTTCATCAACCAGCACCAATTGCGGTGCGCGGGTGATAATCCCGTCCGTATCCATTTCTTCAATCACAGAGCCGCGATACTCGATTTTGCAGCGGGGGATAACCTCCAGCCCGATCACGAAGGCTTCAGTTTCGGCGCGGCGGTGCGTCTCGACATAGCCAATCACGGCATCAACGCCGTCCGCTTTGCACCGCTGGGCTGCTTCAAGCATGGCATATGTTTTGCCGACGCCTGCTGCCATGCCCAGAAAGACCTTCAGTTTGCCGCGTGTTTTTGAGTTTTCGGCTTTTTGGATGGCTGCCAAGAGAGCATCTGGATCGGAACGAAATTCATCGGCCATCACAACACCTTTTCAGAGGGGCTGTTCGCACCCCCGTTGTTCCTATTCTAAGCCATCGAGAGCAAGATTGAGCAACAGCACATTGACACGCGGTTCGCCGAAAATGCCGAACTGCGGCGATTCGGTATATTGGGTCACCAGCGCCTCCACTTGAGTACGATCCAGATTGCGTGCTTCCGCAACTCGGTTGATTTGCAACGCGGCTGCTTCCGGGCTGATATGAGGATCAAGCCCGCTGGCTGATGCGAATAGCAGATCGGCAGGAATGGGCGTGTCATTCGATAGGCCATTGGCTGTGCGAATGGCGGTCTCACGTTCAGCCACCTGTTCGGCCTGCGCCGCATTTGTCCAGCCGTAGTTAGTCGCTCCCGATGCGATAAGCGATTCAGGCGACGAACCCTGCATGGCATTGACCGCCGAAGGCCGCCACCAGAAGTAGGCCATGCTATCTGTGGTCTGCCCGATGATTGAAGAACCGACCACATTGCCGTTTTTGACGATCAGGCTTCCATTCGCCTGAAACGGAAACAGCACCTGTCCGACCCCGGTCATCAACAGGGGATAAAATGCGCCAGTGATCAATGTCAGCAGAATGAATGCGACCAACGCCGTGCGAATTTGTTTGACCATGAACTTTCCTTACAACACCTATTCGTTCGATCCCGAATCGGGATGTGTTTGCAGCCACAGCCGGTCTTCGTCGAAAAACTCCTCTGTGGTCGCCTCCCGGTAAATTTCACTGGACAACGCAGCGTTCGTAGTATGGAGTGCGGGCTTGAGCGCGAATGCCAGTAGGGCTGCGCCCACAACCCCCATCCATACAAACTGGATCAGAAAGTGCGTATCGGACGAAGCCCGTAGGCGGGGTTCGATCAATAACGCTATCGTGGCGGTGGTTCCTGTGATGATTAAGCCCCCATAGGGCGAACACAATCCGCGTCTCATCATTTGTCCTTTACGCTAGGCCGATCAGAGTGATCAGCAGATCAATGAGCTTGATGCCGATGAAAGGCACGATCAAGCCGCCTATCCCGTAAAGGAGCAGATTGCGCTGAAGCACAACCGATGCACGCATCGGTTTATAGCTCACACCATGCAGCGCCAGCGGGATTAGTGCGACGATGATCAGTGCGTTGAAGATCGTCGCGCTCAAGATAGCACTCTGCGGGCTGCTCAAGCCCATGATGTTGAGCGCCGAAAGCGGGCCGGGTTCACCCGGAACGGCTGCATACAACGACGCAAACAAAGCCGGGATAATCGCAAAATACTTGGCGACATCGTTGGCAATGCTGAAAGTGGTCAGCGCACCGCGTGTCATCAGAAGCTGCTTGCCAATCTCGACCACTTCAATCAGCTTGGTCGGGTCGCTGTCGAGATCAACCATATTCCCGGCTTCACGCGCCGCCTGCGTTCCGGTATTCATCGCCACCCCCACATCAGACTGCGCCAGCGCCGGTGCGTCATTGGTGCCGTCACCCGTCATGGCGACGAGATGCCCTTCCGCCTGCTCTTGCCGGATGCGGCGCAATTTATCTTCCGGTGTGGCCTGTGCCATGAAATCATCAACACCGGCTTCGGCAGCAATCGCGGCAGCCGTCAATGGATTGTCGCCCGTAATCATGATCGTTCGGATACCCATCGCCCGAAGCTGACTGAATCGTTCTTTGATACCGCCTTTCACG
>CAIPFY010000066.1 GCA_903864435.1 uncultured Chloroflexota bacterium
GGGGATTATCGTCCACTTAACCCAAAAAAGGAGTTTCGGCTTTCATCCCCGTACCTAAAAGTAGGGGTTTCCAGCCGAATAACACTGATGAATGACGAATATGTTGAGAATTGGGCGGGGTAACATCCGTCTGACCCGTTGCTCACCCCTCACCTTTGTCCCCTCTTTTTCAGGGTTGAGGACAGGGGGCACGCTTGTGTGCATCCGGGGGCGGCGGACGATCAGAAGCTAGGAGTTGATGAACACCATGATGGACGATCATCCGATCACCCCGCTGGACTCGCGCATCGCGTGGGAATGCCCGTGGTACCGGGTGCGGCAGGATCGCATTCGCCTGCCGAACGGTGGCGAAGGGGTGTACAACGTGGTCGAGAAGTGCGATGCGGTGTGGGCGGTTCCAGTCACGCCCGCAGGCGAAATCGTGCTGATTCGCAACTATCGCTACCCGCTGCGCGAATGGGTGTGGGAACTGCCGTCGGGCGGGGTGGCGGACGGCCTGACGCCGCTGGAATCGGCGCAGCGGGAGCTGGCGGAAGAAGCCGGCGGCACAGCAACCGAATGGCGGTTGCTGCTACGTGCCAGCGCCATGAACGGCATCGGAACCGAGTATGCCTATCTGTATCTGGCGACGGATGTCGTGTTGGGGCAGGCCGAACCTGAGCCAACCGAAGCGATGAGCGTGCATCGCGTCAGCGCGGCAGAGGCGCTACGCCGCGCCCGTGCAGGCGAGATTAACGATGCGGTCAGCGCGTTGGCGCTGTTGCTGGCGGAACCCTATCTGGAAACGGGCAAAAGAGATGAGGCGGGCGACTCCTAGAACTGGAAATCGCCCGTGACGCGCACGACTTTCTGCGCGTAATTGTTGACATATTCCATCAGTCGGTCGTGCAACCGCTGCCAGTCGCTACTTTTGAGGATGCGGCGGATGGCTTCGAGGTCTTCCGCCAGTCCTTCGGTCATAATCTGCGACTGGTTGGTGCTGCTGTAGGTGGTGTACCACGCCTGCGTCGGTTCGATGCCCATGCGGGTGATTCCCGGCACCCATTCGCGCACCACAAACTCGAAGTATTCCTGCTCACGGTCAGGCTTGATGTCCCAGCGCATGAGCAGCTTGACGTTATCCTTGCTCGAATCGGCCATCTGCGCCTCCTAAGTTTGCGTCTGCGGCTTGAGCAGGATGACTTGCGTTTGTTCGGGCATTTCGGCCCCCGCGATTCGCAGTTGATCTATTTCCTGCGCGGCGCTGATGCCCATCGCCTTTAGGAAGCGGTCTACCGGATCGAGGTTCAATTGGAGACCGGGCAGCGCGTAGTGCATCGGGATGACGTAATACGGCTCGATGAGCGCCACCACTTCGGCGGCTTGGCTAGCACGCAGGCCGTTGCCGCCGCCCACTGGCAGCAGAAGCACATGCACTTCGCCAAATTCTTCGACGGTCGCTTGATCGGGGACATGCGCCAGATCACCGAGATGCAGCACCGAGAGGTTGTCATAGTCGAAGCGAAAGGCGATGTTGCGCCGGTACGTATCCGCCGCGATGAAATTCGCCGCGATGCCTGTGATGAACGCGCCGCCAATCTCATACTCGCCCGGCCCGGTGAGGACGCGGGATTCGCTTTTCACCGCCCCGACATTGTTATGACCCGGCTCATCATGGCTGATGGTGACTACGTCCGCCTTCAAGCGCGGCACGGGCAGCCCTAACGACTCCGCGAACGGATCGGTTACGACGGAGATTTTGTTGCGTTCCACGATGCGGAAACAGCTTTGTCCATACCACGTAATATCCAACGGTGATTTCGCTCCGTTTTACAAACTCACTACACAGGTTATCATAGCCTAAGCAGGTGCTTTTCTCAAGAAGGGCTACTGATTGCTCACCCGCGCCGATTTCCAGCTTCCCCCGCAACTGCCGCTGCGCCCCAATGTTATCGGCGACGGGCGAACGCTGCATGTGCCGGGACGGTTCCATCTGGTGGTGCCGCCTGCCGCCGCTGGATATCACGATGCCCAGATCAGTGATTACACCACTCCGGCGGATTTTTGCTGGCATCCCCCGCTGCGGCTGCGTATTCGCGCCTGTTTCGCGGGGTTGCACGCCGGTACAGCCGGATTCGGCTTCTGGAATCATCCGTTTGTCCCCGGCGAACGCGGTTTCCGGTTGCCCCGCGCCGTCTGGTTTTTCGCCAGCTCCCCGCCCAACGATATGCGGCTGGCGCTGGATGTCCCCGGCGCAGGTTGGAAGGCGGCGACGTTTGACGCGCTGCGCCTGCCGTTTTTCCTGCTGCTGCCCGCCGCGCTCCCCGGCCTGCTTTTGATGCGCGTTCCGGCGCTGTACCGCCGCTTGTGGCCGGTGGGACAGCGGGCGTTGGGGGTGAGCGAGGCGCTACTCGATCCGGCGCTGCTGACCGATTTCCACGAGTACACGCTGGACTGGCTGCCGGAGTCCGTTTATTTCGCGGTGGACGGACAGCCGGTTCATCATGCGCGGGTGGCGGTGCGCGGCCCGTTGGGGTTCATCGTGTGGATAGACAACCAGTACGCCATCGTGACCCCGCAGGGACGCTTCGCGTTCGGGGTGTCGCCCGCACTCCATGAGCAATCGCTCACGCTCGAATCGGTTGAGATTGAACCACTGCTAACTTCCTTAAGGTAGAACATATTTTCTAATTTGGCAAGGTGCAGCTTGGACTGCGCCTCTGCCGCGAATCCCGCTACAATTAGCCGCAAACGGCTGCTATTACGCTAAGGGATTTCATCATGCTCAGGCGACTGATTCTCTATTTTTCGACCGCGATGTGGGCGCGGCGCATTGTCACCGGATGGGGCGTGGCGCGGCGGGTGGCGCGGCGCTTTGTGGCGGGCGAAACGCTGGACGAAGCCGTGAGCGCGGCGAAAGTGTTGAACACCCGTAAATTGGCGGTCACGCTGGACTATCTGGGGGAAAGCGTTCATGCCGCCGAGGATACGGTGGAAGTGGTAAGTACCTATTGCGCCATGCTCGACCGGATTGCTGCCGAAAAATTGAGCGCCAGTGTATCGCTCAAGCTCACGCATCTCGGCTTGGATATTGCCGAAGACCTGTGCGTGACCAATCTGCGCCAGATTTTGACCCGCGCTCAAGAACGGGGCGTGAAGGTCACGATTGATATGGAGAACACGCCCTACACCGATACCACCCTGCGGATTTACCGCACCATGCGCGACGAATACGGGTTTGACAATGTGGGGACGGTGATACAGGCCTACCTGCGGCGCAGCGAAGCCGATCTGCGCGAACTGGGTGCGGAAGGGGCGCATATTCGCTTGTGCAAAGGCGCGTATCTGGAAGCGGCTGATCTGGCGTTCCCGCTGAAAGCCGATGTGGACGCTAATTATGCCCGGTTGACCGCGCAGTATTTGCAGACCCCCGGCTACCTGTGCATCGCTACCCACGACGAGGCCATGATTCAGGCCGCCGAAAGTGCGATCAAGTCCACTGGTGCGGCGCAGGCGCGTTACGAGTTCCAGATGTTGTACGGCATTCGTTCGGCGCGACAGGACGAACTGGCGACGGCGGGGTATCTGGTGCGGGTGTATGTGCCGTTTGGCGCGGCATGGTATCCATATTTCATGCGCCGTCTGGCGGAACGTCCCGCGAACTTGTGGTTCTTCGCACGCGGTTTTTTTAGCCGATAAGCCTATTGACCCACGCGCACCCGCGCCCCGATTCACCGAACAGGGGCGCGATGTACGGCAGAGGGCATCAGGCGGGGGGGGGCAGCAGCAACGTCACGGCTGACCACCACGCGCTCAGGCCGTACAGAATCAGTACCACCCCGCTGCCGATGGAGATGATCTTGAGCGCACCGGGGGGGATGCGCGTGCGGATGGCGCTCAGAACACTCGACAGGAACAGTGCCCACGACAGGATTCCGGTTAGCATGATGATGAGCGCGATCAATCCGGCGCTGGCAATCGGCGGCCAGTCGGTGTGCCACAGCGCGAAGAAGTTGCCAGCCAGCGCGATCCAACTGAGGACGGTCAGCGGGTTGAACAGGGTGATGAACAGGCCAGCGCGAAAGTTGCTCCAGTGTGTGCTTTGAGCAGCACGCGCCGTCAACGCTTCCATATCCACATGGGTCTGGATGGCGTCCCAGCCCATTTTCAGCAGCCACGCGCCGCCCAGAATCCACAGGCCGACGCGGAAGGCCATGCTCTCACTCAGCAGCGCCGATACGCCGAAGTAGACCAGTAGCGCGTAGAAGGTGTCCGAGAGCATCGAACCGGCGAAGAAACTCAGCGCGTGGCGAAAGCCGCCGGTGATGGCGCGTTGACTGCCGCCGATGATGACCGGCCCCGGTGGGACGGCGACGGCGATTCCGATGGAGAAGGCTGTCAAAATCATTCCAAACACACTGCACACTCCTTAATGCGAACTTGCGAATAAAAAAGCCCGGTGTTCCTGCTGTGAAGTGGAACACCGGGCCGTTTTGATCTGCTGGAAGTTGAGGGTTAAGCCGTCATGAACGGCCACCCGAGTCCCGCAGCTGGGCCGGTGTTGACCGTATTAGTATTCGTATTCTGCGCGTAGGCGAATCGTATTAGTGCGTTCATGGTTTGCAGGATAGGGGCTGGAATCGTCTTTGTCAAGTTCTAAAAATGCGTGAATGAAGACCTCGCGTTCGTTGTTCGATGTATACTTTAATTCTGAAGGGTTGACGGGTAGAGATGGGCGCGGGTGACGCATGATCGAACCGCAAGATTGGCGAACCCTATGGGACGAACTACACGCCGAAGATGCCGGACGCGGCGCTGCCGTCGAACGGGATCGTTTGCGCCAGCGTGCCCGTCAGTATGCCGAACCGTTGCCGGAGGACGATCATTCGCTGGCGGTGCTGCGGCCTGTCCTCAGCTTTGAACTGGGCGCAGAACGTTATGCGGTGGATGTGGGGCTGGTGCATGGCGTCCGCGATAACCTGCGCCTTGTGCGCGTCCCCGGTGCGCCGCCTTATTACCCCGGTGTGATGAATGTGCGCGGTCAGATCATCACCGCGCTTGACCTGCGCCGCTTCTTTGAACTCGACCCCGCGCTGGATGGCGCACCTGCCCGCGAGGCGCTGCTGGTGCGTGCCGGACGCCTGACGCTGGCACTACTGGCGCGGACGGTGCTGGGGGTGCAAGAACTGCCTGCCGAAAGTGTGCATCCGGTGGAAAACCTGCCGTATACGCACGGCATCACGGTGGAACGCTTGATCGTTCTTGACCTACCGTTGCTCTGTGAAGATGACCGCTTGTTTGTGGGGGAAAAGATATGACCATCGAGGATGACCGTTCGCCTGCGCCGCCGCCGATGATGGCGCGTATGGCCGAATCCGGGACGGCGCCAATGGTGCTGTCCTCGGCAGTCGCGGCGGCTGTGCCGGTGCTGCTCATGGGGCTGAGTGCGGATTGGAATGCGTCGCTCGTGCTGTGGGTGCTGGGGGCGCTGCTGATGGGATGGGTGTTTGGCGTGTTCATCCACCGCATCACCCGCCCGCGCTTTGATCGGGTGCTGGATGAGTACGTGCGCATTCTGGACGATGTGGTGCGCGGCGACCTGCGTCAGCGGTTGGCGGACGACCTGACGGGCGGACGCAGCCATGAAGAACGGATGCTGGCGCGGTTGGGCGCTTCGGTCAACCGGATGCTTGACCGACTGCAAGA
>CAIPFY010000067.1 GCA_903864435.1 uncultured Chloroflexota bacterium
GTTCCACTTCCGGCAGCGGAATCGGGCCGAACTCCTGAAGGCTGCCGGAACGGGTGAGCGCGTCCTGCACCTGCGCCGATAGTTCGTGCAGGTAGGCGACATCGGCAGACCACGCAAGGCGGGTGTGAAACATTTGCATCCTCACCCCCGCACCACCAGCCGTCGCAAACGACCCGGCAGCAGTGGCGCGAGGCGCTCCCATTCTTCCGCCGAGAGGGGGCGCAGCGCCGCCAGCACCACCACGTAGGCCACCGCCCCGGCGACCAGCGCCAGCAGCGGTTGCACTGGCGACAGCACCAGCAGCACCGCCACCATTGCGCCTGTCGAGACCACCAGCTTCCACAGCAGGCCGACCCAGTTCACCGCGCCAATCGCGCCACGCAGCAGCAGCGCGAACGGGATGAGCAGCATCAGTTCGGAGGCGATGGTGGTCACGGCGGCGGCGCGGTAGCCGTACATGGGGATTAGGATCAGGTTGCTGATGAGGTTGAATCCCACCGCGAACAGGAAAGCGCGGGTGATGCGCCGCTGGAGATCGAGCGCAATCAGCACATATTGCGTCAGGCTGTTGATCCAGCCAATCGGGATGCTCCAGATCATGAGTTGCGTGGCAATCGCGCCGTCCGGCAGGAATTCGCGCCCGCCGAGGATGCCCGTCAGCGTGTAGGCCAGCGCCGTGAACACCACCGCCACCGGCAGCGCCGTCCCCACCAGCAGTTTGATCGCCAGCGTGTAGTAGCGTTTGAGCGCGGGGCGGTCTTCGTGCGCCAAGCGCGACATGACCGGCAGCAGCGCCATCGTGAAGAAGGCCGGAATCACGTTCAGCGCCGCCACCCATTTGTAGGCCACGCCGTACTGCCCGACCATCGTATCGCCGTGAAACGTTTGAATCAGTACGATGTCAATCTGGAAGAAAATGGTCGCCAGAAAATGGTTGAGCATCAGCGGCCAGCCTTCGCCCACCATGACGCGCATCAGCTTCGGTTCGGGGCGGAAAGGCTGCGGTTGCCCTTCCCGTCCGACGCGCAGCAGATCCCGCCCCGCGTACAGCATCACGCCCAGCGTGACGAAATTGGTCAGGATGCTCACGCCGGCCAGCCCGACCACGCCCAAGCCCCCCGCCAGCGCCGCCACGCCGAACACCGCTTTGCAGATGGTAGCCACAGTGGCGATGGCTGCCGGATACTCGGCCTTCTGGAAGGCGTAGAACAGCGCCGACATGCCGGTACTCAGGCTATTGGGCAGCAGGCCGATGTACAGCAGCAGGATAGCCGTCACCGCTTGCTGCGTCAGCGGATCAGCGCCGGGGAGCGCCTGCCGACCGGTCAGGAAGCCGAACAGCAGCAGCGCCCCCACCGCCATCAGCAGGAAGCGTAGGGCGCTGGTGTTGTAGAAGGTGCGCCACGCTTTATCCGGCGTGCGCGAGACTTCACGGGTGAGGTAGACGTTCAGGCCGAAGTTGGTGAAGATGTCGAACCAGCCGAAGATGAAGGCGGCATAGGTATAGATGCCCGACCCCTCCGGCCCCAGAATCCGCAGCATGACGAACGCGAAGCCGAAATCAATCCCGCGATTGAACAGGTTGAGGATGATCGGGGCGAGACTGTTGCGCGCCACCACCTGCACCCCGCTGGTCTGCACCGCGCCGCCGATGAAGGTGCGCCATAGGTACAGGCCGCCGCCGAAAATGGCGAGGATCACGCCGATGAACGACGCGAACAGCCCCAATTGGAAGCTGACCGGACTGTACACCAGCCGCAGCGTGTATTGCCCCTGCGCCAGTGCGGTCTGCTGCGCTTCCGGCAGCGAGTCGCGGTTGGCGAAGGCAGCATCCAGCACGGCGGGCGACAGGTTCACGCCGATGAAATTCTCCAGCACTTTCGCGGTATCCAGCGGTTGCTCGGTCTGGTCATCCCCGCCGCGTGGGCGGATGAACGCCCGCCAACCGTTCAGGTGCGTTTCGCTGACCACCAACCACGACTCGCTGCCCGGTGTGACCGCTACATCGAGGAACTTTTCGCGTCCGCTGTCGCTCAGAATCGTGACGGGCGTGTTCTGCGCCAGCGAGTCATCCAGCGCCGGTTCGCCGCCCGCCGCGACGCTCGTCACGAAAGCGCGGGGCAGCGCCGCCGGATTCTCCCAGATGCGGACGGCCTCATCTTCGTAGGCCAGCGTCCACGTCGGGACGATGGCGCTCAAGTCGGTGCTTTTGTGCGTCATCACATAGCGCACATTGAGCAGGTTGAAGCGCGGCGATTGCAGCGCCGCCGCCAGATCGAAGTTCATTTCCGGCGGGTAAGCGGTGTACAGGGGCGCGACGCGGTTGTAATCCAACTGCACCTGCGGCGCGACGGTACGCATGAAATCCACAATCTGCTTGGGGATGATGCTCTCGTAACCGCGAACGTCGTCCAGCCCATAGCGCCAACCGCTGTTGGCGTTCATCAGCGGGCGCTGTGTCGGGTCGTCCAGCGTGGTATAGCGCCAGTCGCCGGGTTGCGCTTGCAGCCACTCAATCGCAGGCGGGGTGAAGTCCAGCAGGGCGGGGTCGCTGGCGGGGTTGAAGCCCCACGAAGCGATCAGCAAATCCGCGCCGACCAGCGCCAGCGCCAGACCGCCCCACAGCGGCAGGCCGCGCACCCGCGTCCCGCGCCGCGCCAGCAGGAACACCGCCCCCGCGCCGACCAGCATCACGCCCAGAATCAGCACATTGGTGAGCTGGTAGCTGTAAAACATGCGGGTATCGGCGAAGGCTTCAGTCGCTTTCGCCATGCTCTGGAAGATGCGCTCCACCAGCGGCTCAACCTGCCCGTAAAACAGCCGCGACAACAGCAGTCCGACCAGCGTGAGCGCCCCCGCCGTCAGCAGCCCCCACCCGAACCCGCGTGACAGCCGACCCGCCGGACGGCGCAGCGCGTCCGCGCCGAAGCCCGCCAGCACCGCCACACCGAGCGTCACCGCGAAAATCCAGCGGAAGGGCGAGTGTAACTGGTTGATGCCGGGGAAGCCGTAGAACAGCAGCGCGTAGGTGGGCAGGCCGAACATGAAGGTCAACGCGGCGGCGGTGAGCAGCGCGAAGATGGCGCGGTAGGGCGGCTCGTTCTTCCCCTCTCCATGAGGGAGAGGGGTTAGGGGTGAGGGTTCTGAAAGGGGACGGGGGGTGAGGGCATTCACCAGCGCATACAGCGCCAGCGCCAGCGGCAGGATGCCCACATACAGCGCCCCTTCGACGTAGTTCTTGATGCCCCAGTCTATCGTGGTGATCGGCTGACCGAGCGCATTAACCGTCGCGGCTACTGTCTGCCCGCTGAACACATCCACATAGCTGTGGTGGGACGGGTTGCCGTAGAAGTTGGGCAGCGCGAACTGGAGCAGATCGCGCAGCGGGTGCGCCCAGCCCAACACTTGCTCCAAACTGCTGCGCCCGTCGCGATAGTTCAGGCCGGCGAACTCGAACAGCGGCACGAACTGCACCGCGCCTAACGCCAACCCGATGCCCATCATCAACACCAGCCAACCCGCCCGCGCCGCCAGCGCCCGTAAAGGACGTTCGTGGCGTTTGCGCCAGCCTTCGACCAGTAACCGCGCTCCGGCGTAGTAGGCGGTGATGAGCAGCACGTAGTAGGTGATCTCGACGTGTCCGGCGAGGATGTTGCAGCCGAGCGCGATTCCGCCGCCGATCACCCAAGGGATGCTGGCAGGCCGTCCGCGCAGGGCGGGGCGCTGCCGCAGTGTGAATTCCACCATAAGCAGAATCAGGGGCAGCCATGCCGCCGCGCCGATAATCATCGGGAACACGGCGCTGATGACGAAGAAACCGCTGAGTTCGTAGACGATTCCGCCTAGCGCCGCGCCCACGCGCCCCACGCCCAACCCGCGCAGGAAGGCGTACAGGAACGCCCCCGCCAGCCACAACTGCACCACCGTGAACCAGCCATAGGCGGCGGGTAGCGGCAGCACATAGTACAGCAGGCTCAACGGATACAGGGCGGACTGCTGTCCGGCGGCGAGGAACGGAATCCCGCCGAACTGATGCGGATTCCACAGCGGGATTTCACCCGCTGCGAGGCTTTGCCGGATGAACGTTTTCCACTGGAAATTTTGCAGCACCAGATCGGAAACCAGCGCGTTCTGTGGCACCGACGGCGCACCCGCAACCTCGCGGTAGGTGGCATACGGCTCGTACTGGTACAGGTTTTCGGCGGGGATGAGGGTGCGCCCGCCCACCGTTTGCGCCCAGAACAGCACCAGCGGCAGCACGAACAACAGCGCCAACGCGCCTAAATCGGGTACGAAACGACGCATCATCCGTCCTCTCACGGTTAATTCTGCGTGCAACTATACTCGCGGGGCGGGTATTTTTCGAGGCGCAGCGGCGAACTGCGGTACAATAGGGGCGAATGGGTATGGAGGATGGCGCATGGTCACACTGGTCACACCAACCGATGCCGCCCCCGTGATCGGCCCGCCGCAGGGACATTGGACGGCTGCCGATTGGGAGCATTTGCCCGATGATGGCAACCGCTATGAAATTATTGCCGGGGTGCTGTATATGTCTACGTCGCCCAGTTACTTCCATCAGTGGATTATCAAGCAGATGTACAGGCTGCTGGGCGTTCCGGCGGAAGCGAACGGGTGGGCTTACTGCGATTTCGCGCCTATCGGCCTACTGATGCCGGGGTGCGACCCGGTACAGCCCGATCTGGTGGTGGTGCTGCGCGAACGCGCCGCGATCATTCGCAACCGCCGCATCATGGGCGTGCCGGATTTGATCGTGGAAGTGATGTCACCGGGCAGCATGAGCTACGATCAGGATGTGAAGCGCGATGCGTATGAATCGGCGGGCGTGCCGGAATACGCGCTGGTGAACCCGCGTGAGCGCCTGCTGCTGCTGTACACGCTTCAGGCCGATCACCGTTATGGCTTGCCACAGAAATTCGGGGAAAATGATACGCTGACGTTTGCCTGTTTGCCGGGGATTTCGATCCGCGTGGGCGATTTGTTCGCCGGGTCACCCGATACGACGCTGTGAACGAGGGATAAAAGAGAGGGTGCGATGCTGGATCGGGCGATGATTTTCGGGTTGGGGGCATCGGTGGCGGCGCTGCTGTTCATTCTGGAACTGGTGCGGCGGCGCAAGCTGAAAGAGGAATACTCGCTGCTGTGGCTGGCGACGGCACTGGTGCTGATCGTCCTCAGCGTCTCGCGCCCGCTGCTGGATGTGCTGGCGAACATCGTGGGCATTTATTACCCACCGAGCGCCCTGTTTCTGGTGGCGATGGTGTTCGTGCTGTTCATCCTGCTGCACTTTTCTACTGTAATCACCCGTTTGAGCCACGAGAACAAAGAAGCCGCGCAGCAGATCGCGCTGCTGCGCTGGCAACTGGAGCAAGCGCAAAAAGCCTCAGCGGCGGGTGAGCAGCGACCCGACGAACAACAGGATGACCAGCACCGTCCCGTAAGCGGAGACAGCCCATAGGCGCTTGTTCAGCGGGTTGGTGTCCTCGCCCAGAATTTCGCCGGGGATATCCGGGTGGGCACGCAGCATGAGAATCGGGCTGATGAACCACGTCAGCGCGAGGCCGCCCAGCATCCCGCCGAAATGCGCCCAGTTGTCAATGACGACCGCGCTGCCCGGCAGGGTGGTCATTAGCCCGATGGCGAAGTTCATCACCGCGAACCCGATCAGGCTTTTGCGCCGCGTCCGCCCCGCCGCGCCGAGCAACTGACGATGGTGATACAGGTACACGAACTCCCCGGCGACGATGGCGAACACCGCCCCCGAAGCACCCACCGAGTAGCTATCCGCGCCGCCGAGCAGCACGCTCAACACCGCGCCGCCTAACCCGCCGAGCAGGTACACAATCAAGAAACGGGCGTGTCCCATCAGCCGTTCGAGCGAAGACCCCACCGCGTACAGGATGTACATATTGGAGAGGATGTGCAGCGCCGCCGTGAAGTTGTAGTGACCGAGATAGTCGAATAGGCCAGCGTGCAGGAACATCGAACTGAGCAGGCGATAGTATTCTCCCTGAACCAGCACCAACTGTTGATTGTTCGCGCCCCAATTGAACAGGCTGTCGTCCCATGCGGGCGAGATGGCGCGGATGACGAAGATCAGCACATTGAGGCCGATCAGCACGTAGGTGGCGTTGGGCTTCACCGACGGGATGTGCAGGGTGACGCGCTGGCGCGGCGCGTTGGGCGGCGCTGCCGGACGGGGCGCTTCTTCCAGCGGGTGACGTTTTTGCGGCGGCTGTCCTAACGGGTGCGGATTCGGGTTCGAGTTCATCGTCTGTGCTTTCGTAGTGCCCCCCTTCCGCTGTGGTGCGGCAGCGGATGGGGGGCGACAGGTCAAGTCATATTGATTAGAATTCTACACGATGTTGTGAATGCCGAGGGGAATCATGCCCAGTTACGATTTTCGCTGCAAAGCCTGCGGACACGGCTTCAGCCAGTTCTACAAAAGCTACCGTGATTACGACCCCGCCGCCCGCCGCGAATGCCCGCAGTGCGGCAGCGCCGAAGTGGAGCGCCGCATCGAACGGGTGAACATCCCCCGACAGGGGCGCGACCTCAGCCGCCTCTCGGCGAACGAGATGCTCTCGGTGCTGGACAGCGGTCAGTCGAAGGATGTGGGGCGCATGTTTCAGCAGGTGGCGGAAAGCACGGGCGCTGATCCCGGCGCGACCTACACTGAAGCCACCGAACGCCTGCTGAAGGGCGAGAGCATCCCCAACGTGGAGAAGGCGCTCAGTGATAAAGCCGCGCCGCCGCCGCCTGCCCCCGCGAAACCGTAACCGCGCAGGGGGCAAGAGTCCCTTATCCTCAACCCCTAGCCTCTTTCACCCCGCCCTGTGTATGGAGCGGGGACGGGGGTGGGGACTCTTACTCCCTTCGCCATGCAGGTGAGGGGGCGACGTAAAATCAGCATGATTGTCCTGCAAGGAGGCTGGCTATGACTCTGGCTGTTTTATGCGAACACGCGCCGACGGGCGAGGCGCACCCCACCCCGTATGGCGTATCCGCGCCGCTGGCTGCACAGGCGTGGGGATTCGCCTGCGCTCCCGCTTATGCCGATCCCCGTGCCACCCTTCATGCCCTGCATGAGCGCGGGGTGACGCATGTCTGGCTGGCGGAGAACGTGGCGGCGCTGTCGCCGCTGCTGGAGGTGGGCGATTGGCTGATTCCCGACGACTATATAGACGGCACACGTGGGCAGCACTACACCTTTTTCAGCGAACAGGCCGGCGGCTATGTGCAGCAAGTCCCGGCTTTCGACCCTGCCAGCCGCGCCGCGCTACTGTCGGCGGCTGTTGCAGTTGCGCCCCGTCCTTTCCGGCGCGGGGTGTATGCCTGCGTCAGCCGTGATCGGCTGGAAACCCCCGCCGAGGCGCTATTCTGGGGGCGTGCCGGGGCACATATCGTCGGGCGCACCCTCAGCCCGTTCCTGACGCTGGCACGCGAACGGCAAATGGCGGTGGCGGTGCTGGCACATATCGGACGCATGGGCGGCGAACCAGCGGCGGTAGCGGTTCAATGGGGATCGTTCACAGCGGTGCTAGAAGCCGCATGGACACAAACTCAGCCGACGTGAGTCATCTCCATAACTTCTCCACAACTGCCTGCTATTCTTCAAATATCGCAGACAGACATGACCATGTTGGAGAGGAATAGGAAAGAACTATGAAGCACATCGGATCGAAACTAGGTATTCTGGCGGTGA
>CAIPFY010000068.1 GCA_903864435.1 uncultured Chloroflexota bacterium
ATATTGCGATGGCGGGGCTGCATCAGATTTGGCGCTTCAATCTGGCGACGGATACGGTGTCGTGGCTGGTGGGCAGCGGGCGCGAGGGGCTGCTGGATGCCCCCTTCGAGTCGGCGGAACTGGCACAGCCTAGCGGCCTCGTCTACCGCGACGGGGTGCTGTACTTCGCCGACAGCGAATCCAGCACCATTCGCGCCGCCGATCTCACCAACCGCACCGTGACCACGCTGGCCGGCACAGTGCGTAATGACCTGTTCGACTTTGGCGACAAGGACGGCGGCGCGGGCGATTCGCGCTTGCAGCACCCGTTAGGCGTGGCGCTAGGCGCGGACGGCCTGCTGTACATAGCCGATACCTACAACAACAAGATCAAGCAGATTGACCCGGCACAGCGGCAAATCAGCACGCTGTTCGGGCAGGGCGGCGAAGGCGGCTTCCGCGACGGGGACGCGGCGGCGGCGGCCTTCGATGAGCCGGGCGGGTTGGCCTACGCGAACGGCACGCTGTTCGTGGCAGACACCAACAACGGCGTGCTACGGGCGATTGACCTAACCGCTGGCACGGTGCAAACGATCAGCTTCCCGAATCCGGCGGCGCTGCAAATCGCGGATCAGGTGACGGTGGTGGGCGGCAACAGCGCCGCTGGCGAGGCGCTCGAACTGCCGCCGCAGACGGTTGCCCCCGGCGCGGGGCAGGCCGAACTCACGCTCGAATTGCCCGAAGGCTACAAGCTGAACACGCTTGCGCCGTTCAGCGCCGAATGGTCGTCCGATGGCGCGGCGGTGCAAATCGCGGACGCGGATCGCGCACAAAGCATGATCGCGCCTGCCAACCCGATCACCCTGCCGCTGACCTTCGCAACCGGCAGCGCCACCCTGCGCGGCGATTTGACCATTTACTACTGCGAGGCGGTGAACGAGAGCCTGTGCTTCATTGACCGCGTGACGCTGGTTGTTCCCGTACAGGTGGCGACAGAAGCAGCGAATGGTGTGCTGATTCTCAAACGCACTATCACGCCTCCCGCCCCTGAGCCGTTAAAATAGCGGCGGGATGAGGGCGCATTTTCCCCTCTTGCTCCCTTCGCCCCTGCGGTGGGAAAAGGGTTGGGGATGAGGGCACAGGACTACTGTGTGAGGCATAAGAAGGAAACAGGAATGCAGGTATGGAACTGGCTGAAACAGGTGGGAACGCGATCCAACCACACTGCACACCGGTCAGATGAGGAGTGTGTCGTTGTGACTGCGTGGCCGCGCAAACCGTTCATCTACCAGATTAACACATGGGTGTGGCTGAACGAACTCAGCCGCAAGTATCGCAAACCGATCACGCTGGAAAGCGTGCCGGATGAAGTGCTGAACGATCTCGCCGCGTTGCAGGTGGATGCCATCTGGCTGATGGGCATCTGGACGCGCAGCGCCGCTGCCCGCCAGAGCGCCCTGCGCTACACCCACGAATATAAACCCGCCCTGCCCGATTTGAAGCAGGACGATGTGGTGGGTTCGGCCTATGCCGTCGGCTCGTATCAGGTGGATGAATGGCTGGGCGGGCGCTACGGGCTGGCGGCCTTTCGCAAGCGGTTGGCGGCGCACGGCCTGAAACTGCTGCTGGATTATGTGCCGAACCATGTGGCGACCGATCATGCGTGGGTGGGCGTACATACCGACCGGATGCTGCTCGGCACGCCCAAACTGCTTGAGCAGCGCCCCGACGACTTCTTCAGCACCCGCGACGCGATGGGCAAAAAGCTGGTGGTGGCACACGGGCGCGACCCGCATTTCTCCGGCTGGATTGACACCGCGCAGATCAACGCCTTCAGCCCCAGCGCCCGCCGCGCCGCACTGAATACGCTGCTGGACATTGCCAGCCAGTGCGACGGGGTGCGCTGCGATATGGCGATGCTCATGCTCAACGAGGTTTTTTCGCGCACATGGAACGGCGTGGTGGGCGCTGCGCCGACCACCGAATACTGGGCGGAAATCATCCCGCACGTCAAAGAAGCGCATCCCGAATTTCTGTTCATCGCGGAAGTGTACTGGGATATGGAGTACCGCCTGCACGGGTTGGGCTTCGACTACTGCTACGACAAGCGCCTGTATGACCGCCTGCGCGAAGGCCATAACGGGGATGCGCGTATGCACCTCATCGCTGATCTCAAGTACCAGAGCAAGCTGGTGCGCTTCATCGAGAACCACGACGAGGCGCGGGCGACCACCGCCTTCGGTGTACAGCGCAGCCGCCCCGCTGCCGTGCTGGTTTGCACGCTACCGGGCGCAACGCTGCTGCACGATGGGCAATTCAGCGCCCGTAAAGTCAAACTGCCGGTGCAGATCGGGCGCGCTCCCGATGAAGCGCCCGACCAAACCCTGATGGCCTTCTACCGCCGCCTGCTGACCGAAACGCGCTCGCCCATCTACCAGCACGGCAACTGGCGCTTGTTCGAGGTGAACCCCGGTCATCACGACGGTTCGCACCACAACCTGATCGCCTACGGGTGGCATGGCGAAGGCGACGATTTCCGGCTGATCGTGGTCAATGTCAGCGGCGTACAGTCACGCGGGCATGTCTCGCTGTGGGCGTGGACGCTGATTGATAGCGAGGCATGGGTGCTGCATGATGTGATGGACGACAGCCGTTACACGCGCCCCGGCCATTCGCTGCATTCGCCCGGTCTGTACGTAGACCTCGCGCCCTATCAGTCGCATGTGTTCCGCATTAATCGCTATGCGGCAGTCGGGGCGGATTAGCACCCTAGAGGGAACAGAAGGGAATACCGATGGAAACCACGCACACATCCCGCGCATTACCCGCACTGAATACCCCCACGCTGCACGCGGCTTTGAAGCTGGCGCTGCTCATCGGGTTGGCGCTGTATTTCAGCTACAACATCGCCAGCGGCAACCTGAGCAACTACATCAATCAGCGGTTCGCGTGGCTGACCAGTGTGGCGGTGGGACTGTTCCTGCTGCTGGCAGTGGGCAGCCTGCTTGATCTGCGCCGCATCCGTCATGACCACCACGAACATGACCACGACCACGCGCATCACGACCACGATCATGACCATGACCACGATCACGGCGGCCTGTCGTGGAAGGTGATCGCGGTGGCGGCGGTGCCGCTGCTGCTAGGGACGCTCATCCCGTCGCGCCCGTTAGGATCATCGGCGGTGGATGGCAACATCAGCCTGAACGCGGCTTCCGTCACCAACACCTCCACCTTTACCACCGACCCGCTGAAATGGAATGTGCTGGACTGGCTGCGCTCGTTCAACGACGCTGACGATCTGAGCAGCTTTAACGGACGGCAAGCCGATGTGGTGGGCTTCGTCTACCGCGAACCAACCTTCCCGCCGGACACCTTCATGGTGGCGCGTTTCACGGTCAGTTGTTGCGTGGCGGATGCTGCCGCCATCGGCCTCGCGGTACGTTCGGCGGACTCCGGCACACTGACGGCGGACACATGGATTCGCGTGAAAGGCACGTTCGCGGTCGGGGATTTTCGCGGAGATAGCGTGCCGATTCTGACGGCGGACAGCATCGAGGTCGTGCCGCAACCGGAACACCCCTACTTATACCCGTAGGGGCATGGCGCGGTCACGCCAGCAGGCTCACCCATCGCTGCTCGTCCAGCCCCAGACGGCGCTTATCCGCCCCTTTCGCCAGCCCGCGCCCGCGTTCCAGCGCCGCGCTCAGTGGCGGGGTATCCAGTTCGGGCTGTAACCCGCGCAGGACGGACTCGGCTTTGTCGCGGGCTTCCTGCGGAGAAGCGTAGTGGTTCAGCACCAGCCCGATCATCTCAAGGCTGCGCTCTTTCTGGCCTTCCTGCGCCAGCAGCCCCGCGATCCCCGACAGAATCCACAGCGTCAGCGGCGTATCGCGCACCGATGACGCGGCGGTGAACGCCTCGTACAACCGCTGCCGTGCTTCGGCAAAATCGCCGCGCATCACCGCCGAATCGCCCAACCCGCCCAGCGACAGAATGATTCCGGTGCGGTTGTCGAACCCCCGGTAAATATCGAGGCTGGCCTGATAGTGCAGCACAGCGTTGGCCTCATCATGCAGCGCTAACTCCACATCACCGAGGAAATACAGCGAACGCGCCACGCCGCGCTGGTTATTTTCCTCGCGGTTGATCGCCAACCCCTGTTCGATCAGCGTCTTGGCGGCGGCATATTCGCCCCATGCGCGTTTGACCGCCCCCTGATTGAGCAACACATTGGCGATTTCCACCGGCTGATCAATCTCCTGTGCGATCTTGAGCGACTCTTCCAGATAGCGCCATGCCACCTCGTACTGGCCTTGCATCCGCGCCAGCAACGCCAGTTCTTCGAGGCCGGAACCGATTCCCACCGGATAGCGAATTTCCCGCGAAATGCTGACGGTTTCGCCAAAAATGTTCTTGGCGGATTCGTATTCGCCTTCCAAACGGGCAAGACTACCCAACCCGTACAACGTGGAAGCCACGCCTGAACGGTTGCCAATCTCGCGGTAGATGGTGAGCGCGTCCATGAAAAACTGACGCGCCTCGTCATGCTGCCCTTGCGAACGAAAAATGTTGCCTAGATTCGCAAGTGGGCTGGCGACCCCGGCGCGGTTGCCGACTGCCCGGAACTGCGCGAGGCTGGCCTCAAGGTCTTGCCGCGCTTCGTCATAATGGCCTAGCTCGGCCTTCACCAGACCGAGGTTGTTCAGCGCCCCGGCAGTACGCGCCGTGTCGCCAATCATCCGGGCGATGGACAGGCTTTCCTCGTAACGGGTGATGGCCTCGGCGTGTTTGCCTTCCAGATGCGCCATCGCGCCCAAGCCGTTCAGCGCCCACGCGATGCCGCGCTGGTCGCCGCTGCTGCGGGCGATCTTCAGCGAACGCTGGAAATAGTCCACGCCTGCGTCATAATGGCGCATGATCGAACCGACCAACCAGCCCAGTTCATACAGCACCCGCACGATGCCCGGTTTATCATCCACTTTCATGAACAGGGCGAGGCTTTCCTGATACAGATTTTGCGCCTGCACGTAATCGCTCAAACTGCGGTAAGCCTGTCCGAGCAGCGATTTAAGCTGGGCTTCGTGCAACAGCGCGTGTTCCACATGCTCCTCAGCCAGCAGGTTCAAAGCGCGTACCGCCAGCGAACTCGCCTCGCGGTAGGCGCTGATGTTCAGCGCCTGTTCAGCGGCGCGGGCAAGATAGGTCAGGGCGCGTTGCGGCTGACCGGAACGGTCAAAATGATCGGCGATGAGTCCGGCATATTCGCCCGCACGGTCGCCGCTTTGCTGGATCAGCCAGTCGGCGGCCTGCGCATGGTACACCCGACGCAACCGGCGCAGCACGCTCTCGTAGGTCACTTCCCGCAAAATGCTGTGCCGGAAAATGTACTCCTGTGTGCCGGCGAACGCGGTTTGCTCACGGGCGCGAATCAGATCACGCGATTTGAGCGACTCCAGCGTTTCCCACAGGTTCGACACCGGTTGCTCCCCTTCGGCTTGCAGGAACGAAACCGCGCTGTCCCAGAAAATGCGCCCGATGACCGAAGCCCGCTGAAGCAGGGTGCGTTCGGCGGGGGGCAGCGCGTCCAGACGGGCTTGCAGCACCCCCGTGAGCGTGGGCGGGATGCGGGCTTCTTGCAAGCGCGAGGCGTCAATATGCCATGCTTCATCCCCCTTCACGATCACGCCGTCCTCGATCATCATTTTGATGACTTCTTCCACGTAGAACGGATTGCCTTCAGCGGTGGTGACAATCGTATCCACCAGCGAATCCGGGGTATTCTCCACACGGCACAGAATGTCACACACCAGTTCGCGTGCGCCCTCCGGCGTCAGGGATTCCAGTTCGATATACGTGTGAAAATCGTCCTGATCGCCCCACGGCAGCGAACGACGCTCCAGCAGCGCGGTGCGGGCGATACACACGATCAGCAGGCGCAACCCGCGCTTCATCCGCAACAACTGGTTGAGCAGGTTGAACGATTTGTCGTCCGCCCAGTGCATGTCATCCAGCAGCATCACCGTTGGCGTTTTTTCCGCCGCCTTGCCGAAAAACTCGGTGATGTAGTACAGGCCGAATTGGGTGAGCTGGTAAGGTTCTTCCCCCACCAGATGCGGACTCGCGGAGAAATCGAAGCCGAGCAGGTTGCCGATGATATGCGCTTTGCGGGCGCTATCTGCCCCCATGAAACCCGCAATGCCGCGCTCCAACTTGTTCCACACCGTAGACGCGGAATCGCTGTCCTGAATGCCAAACCGGAAGGTGAAGATGTTGCGGAACAGCGCGTAAGGAATATTCGCCATCTCCGGCGTGGCGCGTCCGGTGAAATGCAGCACGCTCTCCGGGCGATCATCCACCCACGCATCAAATTCCCGCAGCAGGCGCGACTTGCCCACGCCCGGTTCACCCACGATGCTCACGATCTGGGTTTCGCTCTCGTCCATCGTCCACTCGAAAGCCTGTTGCATCCGCAGCAATTCGGCTTCGCGCCCCACCATGCGCGTCTGGATACCTTCTACGCCGCGTGTGTTCACGCGGAAAGTACGCGGCTTCTCGCGCTCCACCAGATAGCCCTGCACCGGTTCGCTTTTGCCTTTCAGCCGCATCGGTTCCAGCGTGCGCGTCTCGAACAGACCGCGCACATGGCGGTAGGTGTCGTGGGAAATCAGGATGCCATCCGACGGGGCGGCGCTCTGCAAACGGGCGGCCAGATTGATCGCGTCGCCCATCGCTGTCCACTCGGAACCGGACGCGCCACCCACTTCGCCCAACGCCACCAGACCGGTATTGATGCCCACACGCACCGCGAACCCTTTTTCGCTCCAGCGTTCCTCGACGGTGCTGGCGTAATGATGCGCCGCCCGCACAATCGCCAGCCCGCAGCGCACCGCCCGCAGCGCATCATCTTCACGGGCGACGGGCGCACCGAAGAAGGCCAGCAGGCCATCGCCCATCAGCCGCGCCACCGTGCCGCCGTACTCGCCCACCGCATCGGTGTAGGCGCGGAGTGCGCCATCCATGATTTCCAGTACATCTTCGGGGTCAAGTCGTTCGGAAAGCGCCGTCGAAGCTACCGTGTCGGCAAAGAGGATGCTGACCAGTTTGCGCTGTTCGGGCGAGGCGATCAGTTCTAGTTCGGCCAGTTTTTCGCGCAGGATAACCACAGTGGCATCCACCACCGCATCACCCAGCATCACCCGCAGCGATTCCTGCGCGGCGATGGCCTGCTCCAACTGCTGGCGATCAGGCATGGCGCACCCCTTTCACCGATCTATCCTGAGAACAGGATAGAATCTGAGTTTAGCACATTGGTGGAAAGGGGCGCGAACAGCCTAAGCGTGCGCGTTCAACCACGCCACCACATCCGCAAGGATGGCGCTCTGCACTTTTTCGTTGTGAATCTCGTGATACAGTCCCGGATAAATCTTGAGCGTCTTATCCGCCGAACCCGCGCCACCGTGCAGCGTGTTGCTGCCGGAAGGCGGACAAATCTTGTCGTCGCCGCCGTGAATGATGAACAGCGGCATCTTCAGGCTGCTCATACCGGCTTTGATGGCGCGGCTGACGTGCATCACATGGTAGCCCATGCGGGCACGCGGGTTCTGATGATCGTTCAGCGGGTCTTGTTCGTAGGCGCTCACCGCTGCCGGATCAGTCGAAAGGAACTGCGGCGGCAGCGACGCAATCGGCGTTTTGGGCGCGATGCGGTTCAGCAGCGAAGCCCCCCACACCAGCAGCTTTGCCGTATGGGACTCCACTTCCAGCGGCGTGCTGGAAACCACCATGCCGCGCAGATCAGCGCCGTAGCGCAGCGCGTAGCTCAGGCCGATGAGCGTGCCGAGGCTGTGACAGTAGATGAACTGCTTCTTGCCCGGTTGCGCGGCCTTCACACTGTCCACATATTGCTTGAGGTCGGATACGGCATGATCGAACGCGGCGAAATAAGCGCGTTCGCCGCCGCTTTTCCCGTGACCACGATGGTCGAGCGCGTACACGGCATAGCCGGCGGCATTGAAAGCGGCAGCTACATGCCCGTAGCGGCTGCTGTGTTCGCCCAGCCCGTGTACCAGCACGATCACCGCACGCGGATCACCTTCCGGCAGCCACGACTGGGTAAAAATCTTCAGGCCGTCCACCGCCGAAACAAAACTGCTCTCGCTGTGCGCCATAGCATCATCCCTTTCTAGGCTGCTCTTGCCGCCAATGTCACGCTTTATTCTAACGCAATCTTGCCGCCGTTCCGAATTTTCAGGGGGATGTTCATATATGAAATTGTATATTTCAAGAAAACGACATACACTATAAAGAAAGCCGGGTCACACAACGCACTCCATGTTAAACGGTCGCAACGATCAGCAAGGAGACAGACATGACCAGCCGAATAGTTCAGCGTCACAAACGCCCATCTGCCGAATCCTCTCAACCTCAATCGCTTAATTATCCACTCCATCCGGCATCACAAGCGATGCTGACCATGTTCGGTGCGGCCGCGCTCACCTACATCGTGATCGTCTCCAGCCCGCTGCTGGAACTCATCGGGGAGATTGATCGGGCGCATCTCGACACCGGCTTTATGCTGTTCGCCGGGGTTCTCTACTGTGCCGCCAGTGTGGTTCTGTTCATGATGGATGTCTTGCTGACGCAGGTTGTAGCAAGCCATGTGCTGGGCGGCAGAGGCAAAATCGAGCATCTGGCCTATCGGTCAGCACTGCCGAGTGCGCTCATCCTGATCGGGTTCGTGGGGATGCTGTGGCTCATCACCTATAAAGGAGGCGGAAGGCTCTCCGGCATCGTTGGCGAGTTTTTCATCCTTCTTCCGTTCGGGCTGGTCGGGCTGTATGGCAAGGCGATCAGCGAGGCGCTTCAGATACGAGAATCGGCAGGGATGGGAATCGCGTTTTCAAAGGCGGTGGTGCTAGTAGCCATCGGTGTGCTGTGCGTGTGGTCAGCACTTGGCAGCATGGTCTAAGTCTGTCAGCACGGGTCACTCCACCAGCGAAGGAGTGGCCCGTTTAGCCCCCTTCAAACGAGCCGGGAGTACAACCGGGGACTTTTGGACGATGTGTGCGCGTTACCGGGAATCCGAATGCACCCCTTTGTTGTGTTATCTAAAAAAGAGATGTATGATATAAACTTAAAATACTTCTATTTGCAAAATTACCAATGAGAGGAAAAAGTCATGTTGTTGATGATTCTGATGATCGGTGGCGGGGTGGTTGCATTCCGGCAGCAGGAGTTGAAAATTACCCGCAACCGGGTCGTTCGGGGCAGCGATTGCAAAACAGTAGGCGCGATCCTACTGATCGGAGCGATTGGCGGGTTCTTGATCTGGGGATGGCTTCAAATCATCGGCCTCGTCGTTGCGATAGCCTATGGACTGATGAAAGCAGAAAAAATTTAACCGATTCTTGAAGTCTCGAACAAAATCGCGGAACGTGTTTTCGGAGTAGTCGAAACAACGCCGGTCAAAAGACCATTCCCATACGAACAGGGAATGGTCTTTTATGTTGCGCTTAGACCGGCTTGCGGGCAGTCACGCGGGCGCTGAACAGGCGCGGCATCCCGTCCTGCCGCCCCACGATGGCATCCGCATCGGCTTTGTCCACCACAGAAACCGCCTCGAAGCCCGCCGCCCGCAGCAGGCCGGTATACTCGTTCACATCAATCGCGCCCGTCACACACTCCGCCCATTTGGCGATGTCGGCGCGCATTTCAGGGCTGACCGCCCCTTCGGTCACAATGTCGCTGACGGCGATGCGCCCGCCCGGTTTCAACACGCGGAAGGCTTCGCCAAACACGGCGGTTTTGTCCGGCGACAGGTTGATGACGCAGTTGGACATCAACACGTCCACAGTATCGCTCTCCACCGGCAACGCCTCGATGTGGCCTTTGCGAAATTCGACGTTGGTCACGCCCATCCGCGCTTTGCTGGCCTCGGCTTTCGCCAGCATTTCCGGCGTCATATCCACGCCGATGACATGACCACTTGGCCCCACCTGCCGCCCCGCGAGGAAGCAGTCAATCCCGCCGCCGCTGCCCAAATCCAGCACCGTTTCTCCGGCTTTTAGACCGGCCACCGTGACCGGATCGCCGCAGCCCAGCGACAGGCTGGTGACGGACTCCGGCAACCCTTCCAGCAGGGTATTGTCGTACAGCAGCGTGTTGCACGACGCGCCATCCCCGCAGCATGACCCGCTGCCAGCGGCGATGCTGCCATAGCGTTCTTGAACAATGTCGTGAATGGCGATGATCGAATCGGTCATAGTTCCACCTCTTTATATTGACAGGTATCAATACGTTTACCGGAAAAAGAAGCCGCATGGCGGCTTTCTCTCATCTTGTGACCATTATATATTGATGATTGTCAATATGTCAAGAGGTCGAGCAGGCCGCGCTGTTCAGGCGTTCATCGCACCACAGACCGGCGCGACCCACGTCAGGCGGCTGTGCGCGGCGATCAGGTCATCCAGCCGCGCCGCAATCGTGTCGGGATACGGCGAGGTGCGGCGCAGGCGCAGGTCGGCGTGCGAGTTCACGCATTCAAAGGTGGAGGACAGCAGGCCGCGTGTCTCGTTGACCATGAACAGCATGTAGTGCAGCCGTTTGGCGGTGCGCCGCAGCAGCCGCGCCCGGATGGCGACGGTATCACCGATGCGGACTTCGTTCAGGTAGTTCACATGATGTTCGAGGTCAAAGCCGCCCGTCCCCTGACTGGCGTAATAGTCCGGCGTTTGCCCGAACAGCGTGAACAGCCCATCGCCGGCCTCGTCGTACAGCACCATATACCAGCGCACGTTCATGTGGTTCATGCGGTCTTTATAGTCCGGCGGGATAACGGCGCGATATACCACTGGCAGCGGTTCTAAACAGTCCAACGGCAGATCAGGATGGCGCATGAAGGTGTCTCCGATTGTGAATGCCCCGATTGTAGAATGCCGATGTGCGGCAGACAATCCGGCAGTTGGCCCGCGCACCCCGCGAAAACCTGACGACATCCCGATTCTGTGTTCGCGCATCACCAGAATCGCTATACGATAGAGAGTGACCGTGATCCTTCGGCCTTTTGACAAAGGAGTTTGCGTTCATGCGAAAGTGGATTGTTCTACTGGTCACTGCTTTACTGGCGCTGGTGGTCATGCCGGCCTCCGCCCGAACGGAAACCGCGCCCGACCTTGCGCGTTATTTCCCGGCTAAAACGGCGGTGTTCATCACCTTCCGCACCGATCCGGCCTTTCTGGATGAAGTGGACGCGCAGCTTGCCAAGCTGCCCCTCGCGCAATTAATCCCGCCCGGTCAGCCCACCACTGTGCGCGGCGTGCTGGATGCGGCGCTGGCGACAGAAAACACCGGCCTGAGCGAAGTGTTCGCATGGTTGGGCGATGATGTCGCTTACGGCTTCTGGCCGAAACCCGGTCAGCCGGACTCGCAAATCAGCGACAACTGGATGATCGTGGCGCAGGTGCGGGATCGCGCCGCCGCCGAAGCCTATCTGGAGAAGATCGCGCCGGATACGCTGGTCAAGCAGACGGTGGGCGACTATACACAGATTGGCGTCCCCGGCGGCGACGGCGTGTTCTTCCTGAACGATGAGGCGCTGTTCCTGCTTCCGGCGAACCCCGAAGAAGTGACCCCGCCCGCCCCGCCCGATCCGCCGCTGAACAGCGCCGCGTCGTTCGTGTCGGCAGTGAACGCGCTGCCCGCCGCCTCGTACAACGCGCTGCTGTACCTCCTGCCGGGGGTGATCCCGCAGACCGACGAGCAGGCCGCGCTGCTGTTCAAGGACGCGGGGGCGCTGCTGATCGGGCTGACGGTGCTGGACAACTCGGTGCTGACGATTGACAGCGTTCAACTGCGCGGCAAAAGCGGCGATCCCGCGCCCGCGCCTGCCGTTGATCTGGCCTTCGCGCAGTACATCCCCTCCAACGCCAGCGCCGTGATTCAGGGAACCGACCTGAACAACCTGTACGGCAACCTGCTCAACCTGATCCTTCAAACCTCGCAGGACACGACCACCGACCCCGCCGATCAGTTGAGCATGGGCTTACGCATGATGGGGCTGGATTTGCAGAAAGACCTGCTGAACTGGATGACGGGCGATTTCGCGCTGTTCATGCGGACGGATGCGCTCGCCATTCTGAACGGGGCGCTGAACGGGCAGGTGGATTTGACGGGCAAGCTGGATTTCGGCCTTGTGTTTGAAGCCACCGACCCCGCCGCCGCGCAGGGCTTGGCGACCAAGCTGGATTTGCTGCTCAAGCAGGCCGCCACCAACGGGCAAGGCGTGAGCGTCAGCAACGACACCATTGGCGGCACGCCCGTTACGCTCCTGCAAGTGGATATTCCCGCCACGTCCGGCCTGAGCCTGTCGCTGGAACTGGCGCTGGGGGCGAACGACCACATCTTCTTTGTCGCCACCCGTTCCGCAGCACAGACGATCCTCACCGGCGATGGCATCCTCAGCCGCGACCCCACCTTCACCGCCGCGCAGGCATATTTCCTGCCGAACACGTCAACCGTGTGGTACACCAACGGCGAAGGCGCGGTGGGTACGGTGGGCGGCATGGGGCTGACCACCGGCTTTATGCTGGTCGGGCCGGCCATCGGGAACGTATTCAACAACATCGTGACGGAACTGGATGGGGCAGGCAGCACGCACGCCACGCCCACGCCGCGCCCGACTCTGTCGCCCGCCGAGCAGGTGTTCGGCGCGGGGATGACCGCCGAGCGTGTGAACGGGCTGGTGGCGGATTTGATCGCCGCCGTGAACCATGCCTCGATCACCTCAACCGTGACCGCCGACGGCGTGTCGCAGGTGCGCATGGTGCTGCAATTGCAGGGCGAGTAAGGCAGAGAACCAAGCCCCCAAAGAGTCCCCACCCCTAACCCCTGCCCCATACATGGGGAGGGGAAAGGAGAGGGGGCAAGAACCTCACACCCAACCCCTCTCCGTAACGCGGATTACCGCTGGAGAGGGGAGCAACACGGGGATTCGTGGCGAGCCGTGTCCGTCTGTCTCCCGTAAAAACTATCGAGATTGAATCTTGAAAGGGGCGGCGGGGGAAGGTCAGCCGCACTCCAAATGGGCGAGGCTGCTGAACAGCACATCGCGCAGGTGCGCGTCCGCCAGCGTGTAATACACATGCCGCCCGTGCTTCTGCCAGCGTACCAACCCCATCTCGCGCAGGTATTTGAGCTGGTGACTGACCGCCGGTTGATCCATGCCCAACGCCCCGGTCAGGTCGCTCACGCACCATTCGCCCTCCGCCAGCGCCTTCAGCAGACGCACACGGGTGGGGTCAGCCAGCGCCTGAAAAAAACGCGCTACGGTGCGGGCATCATCCACCGGCAAAATGGGGCGGGGGGCGGGCAGGTGAAAAACGGCGGTCGTCATGAGGCATCCTCAAAGCAGTTGGGCAGCGAAGGCGCGGCCTACATCTGTCATCACGGTAGCAAAAAACGACTTCGCGTGTCAATAGGCTGAAAAACACCCCGAAAATGGGCGTTCTGCGAAACTCGAATTAGTAGCGATATTACGTTATTTTTTAGGTTTACTTTGTGTTTGCGATTCGTGCAATAAAAGAAATTATTGAGGGAAGAATGTGTTTTGTAATTCTGCGAAACTCCCCCCCCTTTTTCAGCAGAAATCGAGTTTCGCAGAATGACGAATTGTTACAGCAAAAAGAGGTTACGCTGGCAAAAAACGGGGCGTAAAAACGGCTCAATTTGGCGTTAATTTTGGTGCTTGCGCTAAAGATGACCTGTGCTACAATAAAAGCCATACAGGGTTGCGACCAAGCAACAGCCCTTCGGGGCACTGAAACGGCAGCAGTGTTAAGCCGCTTCATTTTCCG
>CAIPFY010000069.1 GCA_903864435.1 uncultured Chloroflexota bacterium
CCCGAACTGGAAGCACTGGCGGACGGAATCATCCAGCGCATTCAGGAAGGCCAGCTGGCGGATGGCTACCTGAACAGCTATTTCACGGTGATCGAACCCGACCAGAAGTGGCGCAACCTGCGTGACTGGCACGAACTGTATAACGCCGGTCATCTGATGGAAAGCGCCACTGCTTACTATCAGGCCACGAAGAAGCGCACGCTGCTGGATACGCTGACGCGCTACGCCGACCATATTGATGCGCGTTTCGGGCCGGGCGAACAGCAGCGGCACGGCTACTGCGGACACCCCGAAGTGGAACTGGCGCTGGTCAAGCTGTTCCGCACGACGGGCGAACGCCGCTACCTGAATCTGGCGAAGTATTTTGTGGATGAACGCGGTCAAGAGCCGAACTTTTTTGACATCGAAGCGGCAGAACGTGGCGACGACCCGAAAAAGTTCTGGGCGACCAGCTACCGCTACTGTCAGGCGCACCAACCGCTGCGCGAGCAAAACACCGCCACCGGACACTCGGTACGCGCCGCCTACCTGTACACGGGCGCGGCGGACATCGCCGCCGAAACGGGCGACCGCACCCTGCTGGATGCCTGCCGCGTGATCTGGGACGATTTGACCAGCAAGCAGATGTACATCACCGGCGGGCTGGGGCCGGCGCACGCCAACGAGGGCTTCACCTTCGGCTATGACCTGCCCAACGAGAGCGCCTATGCCGAAACCTGCGCCGCGATTGCGCTGGTGTTCTGGGCGAAAAGCATGTTCGATATTGACCCCGACAGCCGCTATACCGATGTAATGGAACGGGCGCTGTACAACGGCACGATGGCCGGCGTTTCGTATGAAGGCCGCGACTTTTTCTATGCCAACCCGCTGACCTCGTATCCGTATGTGAACCCCCACGCCCATTTCAGCGGCATCAACACCGCCAAGCATTACCGCCGCGTGGAATGGTTCGAGTGTCCGTGCTGTCCGCCCAATCTGGCGCGGGTGGTCGCCAACGTGGGGACATACTTCCTGTCGCACAATGCCGACACGGTGTATGTGCATCTGTACGGGCAAGGCACGATGAGCGCCCCGCTGGCGGCTGGCGCGGTGCAGATCGAACAGCAGACGCGCTATCCATGGGACGGCGAAGTGAACCTGACGCTGCACCTGAACCAACCGCAATCGTTCCGGTTGGCGCTGCGTATTCCCGACTGGTGCGCGAACTATAGCATCCGTGTGAACAGTAAGACCGCCGATGCCAACGTGCAGCGCGGGTACGCTTTGCTGGATCGGCTGTGGAGCAGCGGTGACACGGTGGAACTGAACCTGTCCATGCCCGTCGAGCGCATCGTGTCGCACCCCAACGTGCGCCACAACGCGGGCTGCGTGGCGCTTCAGCGCGGGCCGATTGTGTACGCGCTGGAAGAAGCCGACAACGGCGGCAACCTCGCCAACTTGATTATCCCGCGTGGGTCGCGGTTGGCCGCGAGCATAGACGAGAGTCTGTTCAACGGCGTGAGTGTGGTGACGGGCGAGGCCATCCGCGCCGAGCCGGCGCGCTGGCAAAACGGGCTGTATCAGCCGCAGAGCGCCCTGCAATACGATAGCAATCCGGTGGCCTTCAAAGCGATTCCCTACAGCCTGTGGGCGAACCGTCAACCCGGTGAAATGCGCGTCTGGATGCGCGACCAATAACGGCTCTGTTGTGCCGGAAAGGAATGATCTATGCAAACCCATAAACTCGGTCTGGCGGATGTGCAGGTGAGCGCCCTGTGTCTGGGCGCGATGTACTTCGGCAGCCGCAACAGTCAAGCCGACTCGGAACGCCTGCTCGACATCTATACGGATGCGGGCGGCAGCTTCATTGATACCGCCAACATCTATGCGTGGTGGGTGGATGGCTTTCGCGGGGGCGAGAGCGAAACCCTGATGGGCGAGTGGATGCGGCAGCGCAACAACCGTTCGCAGTTGTTCATCGCCTCCAAAGTGGGTTTCGGCTATGCCGATGTGCCGATCACACTCAGTGCCCGCTGGATCGAGGAGGAGTGCAACAAGAGCCTGAAACGCATGGGCATCGAAACGATTGACCTGTACTACGCCCATGTGGATGACCGCAACACGCCGTTGGACGAAACCCTCGAAGCGTTCGATAAGCTGGTGAAGGCCGGCAAGGTACGCTATGTGGGCGCGAGTAACTATCTGGCGTGGCGGTTGGAACAGGCCAAGTGGGTGAGCCAGACGCATCAGTGGGCGCAGTTCACCTGCATCCAGCAGCATTACACCTACCTGCCGTTGCGCCCCGGCACCAGCCCCGCGCCGCAGGTGTTCGCCAACGAGGATTTGCTGGATTACTGCCGCAGCACCGGCATGACGCTGCTGGCATATTCGGCGTTGCAAAGCGGCGCGTACACTCGCCCGGAACGCAGCCTGCCGGATCGGTTGGTGAGCGCCGACAACGACAAACGGCTGGCGATGCTGCGGACGGTGGCGCAGGAAGCCGGCGTGACGGTCAATCAGGTGATTTTGCGCTGGATGATTCAGCGCGATATTATCCCGCTGATCGCCGCCAGCACGCCGGAACAGATGACCGAAAATATCGGGGCGCTGAACTTCCAGTTGAGCGCCGGACAGATGCAGCGCCTGAACGAGGCCGGAACGGACTAACCCGCCCGCAGGCAATACCCCTTGTGAGATGAATGGATAGGCTCACCGCCCGTCCGGGCATCATTGGATGATTTCAGCAGGGCGCAGTCGCCGTGCGCCTTGCTGAGATCACCGTTTGCCCCCGTGTTCCATACGCCACCCTATTCGAGCCACAAACCGCCCACCCCGATAGCCCTTTCAAGGGTAGGGTTTTGAAGAACCTCACCCTCTGTCCCCTTGTATCTTGAAAAGACCGTACAATAACGGTGAAGGGAAGGAGGGGGTTGAGGGTGATTGCCCCAAAACCCGAATGCACCCAGCTCTAGCATCGGTTGGGCGGCACAGACCACTAACGATACAATCTTCAGCACGGATGCCCCTGTGCAATGGGGCATTCGCATTTGAAGCACGAACGAAACACGAAGGAAGGCGAGCATGAGCGACAGCATCGAAATCACGCTGGAAACGATGGCGAACGGCGGCAGCGCATTGGGGCGCAACGCAGGGCGCACCGTGTTCATCCCCTACACAATCCCCGGCGAAACGGTGATGGCGCAGGTGGTGACGGAAAAAGGCCGCACCCTGTTCGCCGAAGGGCTAACCCTGCTGGAGGCTTCGGCAGACCGCGTATTCCCGCGCTGCGAGTTCTTTGGGCCGCACAAATGTGGCGGTTGCCACTGGCAACATATCGCCTACGGCGCACAACTGCTGCTCAAACAGGATGTGCTGACCGACCAATTGGAGCGCATCGGCGGGTTGCCGGATGCCGAGGTGCGCCCCCTCATTGCTGCGCCTGCCGAATGGGGCTACAACGAGTACATGACCTTCGTGCGCACAGCCGATGGGCGCTTAGGCTTCCCCGGCGCACGCTTCGCACCAGGCGCGGACGTGCCTGCGGTGGCGGTGAACGCCTGCCATGTGCTGCATCCTGACCTGCTGGAACTGAAAGACTCGCTGGAACTGGAGAAAGTGACCGGAATCGAGGAGGCGACCTTCATCCGCACCGATGACGCGCCCATGCTGATCCTGCGCATGGCGGACGATTTGCCGCCGGAACTGGAAACCGACCTGCCGATGAGCATCAATCTGCTGCTGAGTGATGGCGAGGCCGTCAACCTGATTGGCGATTTACACGGGCAGCACACGGTCAGCGGGCGCACCTTCCGCGTCACAGCGGGTAGCCCGTTCCGCGCCAATCGGGGTCAACTACCGGCGCTGGCAGAGGCTGTATTGGCGGCACTGGAACTGACGGGCAGCGAACATCTGCTGGAACTGTACGCCGGCGTGGGCTTCTTCAGCGCCTTGCTCGCCCCGCATACGCGGCGGCTGACGCTGGTCGAGGACGACTCGGACGCGGTGGATGATGCCGATTTCAACACCAGTGATTTTGACCATGTGGATGTGATCGAGAGCGCGGTGGAGGATGTGTGGGAAGCGTTGGACGGCGCGTATGATGTCGCGCTGGTAGACCCGCCTGCCGAAGAAGGGTTAAGCGGCGCGGCGCTGGACGGGCTGGTGGCGCTGGGGCTGCGGCGAATCGTGTATGTCAGCGGCGATCCGGCTACGCTGGCGCGGGATGCCAAACGGCTGACCGCGCAGGGCTACCGGCTGGTTTATGCACAGCCGCTGGATTTCGCGCCGCAGACGTTCGCACTGGAAACTGTCGCTCGATTTGACCGCCTAGCTTAGTTACTGTCATATCGGAAGTCATGGCATAAACGTCTAAAAAAGTGACGAATGTCAATATACAGGCCATTTGGGATGATGCTACACTCGGATGCTATACGATTCAGCACACAGGAATGTTGAACGCTATGGAAGATCATCTCCAAGAATGCCCTATTGCTCGCGCTGCTGCGCTGGTTGGCGATATGTGGACGCTGCTCATCGTCCGCGACCTGATGAACGGCCCCAAACGCTTCGGTCAACTTCAGGTGTCACTGGGCAACGTGAGTCCTAAAACGCTTTCCAATCGCTTGAAAATGCTGGAATCGGCCAACATTCTCACTCGCCACGCCTTTGCCGAGATTCCGCCGCGTGTGGAATATACGCTGACTGAGCGCGGTCATGCGCTGTACACCATCATCGAAGCCGTGCGCGATTTTGGCGAACAATATCTGGTCGAAGCCGAACCGATGCTGGTGCGCTAACCCGCCCAGCCGTAGACGGCAATCTGATAGTCGCCTTCGGCAAACACCCCCCACAGACCAAAGCCTAGCCCCTCGTACAACTGGCGCAGTTTCACGTTGCCCGCCCAGCAGTTCGGCAAATCCTCCACGATTGTCGGGGTTGGTTGTTCCAATCAAAACAGAACACATTCCAGCAGCTTAAAAGTACCGTCCCCCTCAATCGTGCGAGTTGAGGGGGACGGAGTGAAGATGAACGGATATGCTGGACGACTGGCGTAACCTAGCCGAAACCGGGGAAGCCATTTTGAGGCGCAGGTGCATCTTTCGCCGGCACGGGCAACGAGTTGAATGTGCCATCGGTATTCGTGGTGAATGTGAACTGCACCGGTTTGCCCGGTTCAGTGTAGCCGTTGAGTTGCAGCGAACACGTCGGGGTGGCATTCGGGCCGTTGTACACTGCCCACAGGCTCAGCGGCCCATACGTCCCCATAGGCAAAGATGTATCCATACTGAACTTTTTATTACTATAATAGGTCGTATTGGTCTTGAAGCGCATCGAGTGGTTTCTGGCATCCCTCGCGCACAATGCGAGAGCGTAGTCAATGTCGCCTATCAGCTTCCCATTCCAATAAGTGTCTAGGAGTCTGTTATCGTAGTGACCGAGTTCAATACCGTCTTTGTTCCGCAGGACACAGCCATCTGGCGAACAGTGGAGCATGTCGCCACCTAAGAAGCCGTTCTCGGCGTTGTTGATTTGCACCGCCGTTGGTACTGCCTGTTGCGCCGAAACCGCGCCACCCGTCAGCATGAGCAGCGTCACAACCAAGCCCAGAGCGATCATCCACCGCGACATGATGTTGTGCCTCCACGTTTCCAAAATCATTTCTGATTCAGATTATCTCGCACCATCGTCCGGCGAAGAATCAAGGATGGTTAGAATACGCATAGGGTTGATCTACCGAAACACAACATCGGTTGGCGCCCAGCCGTAGACGGCAATCTGATAGTCGCCTTCGGCAAACACCCCCCACAGACCAAAGCCTAGCCCCTCGTACAACTGGCGCAGTTTAACGTTGCCCGCCCAGCAGTCCAGCACAATCTGGCGCTGCTGCGCGGCGGCCTGCGTTTGCAGTGCCCGCACCAGTGCCACGCCGTAGCCGCTGCCGCGCCGCGCCGGATCAATCATCAGTTTGCTCAAGAACCAGCGATTTTCTACGGGGATTCCCCATTCTGCCGCCAATTCCTGCGGGAGGGGTTGCAGGAACACGCCGCCGATTCGCGCCCCGTCCAGCAGCGCGAGGTGCGCGTAGCCCTGCTGCACCATCTGTTCCACTTCCGGCAGCGGAATCGGGCCGAACTCCTGAAGGCTGCCGGAACGGGTGAGCGCGTCCTGCACCTGCGCCGATAGCTCGTGCAGGTAGGCGACATCGGCAGGTTGCGCTGTGCGTGTGTGGAAGGGGGTGGGGTTAGGCGACTGTATGCTCAACGGATTCACCTGCATAGGCCAGCACGATTTGCGAACGCGCCACCCCGGCCTGCAACAGCGCCTCTACAAGCGGTTTGTCGTTCACATCGCGCTCGATGATGATGCGTTCGCCCACCCGCCCCACGATCAGTCCGGCATCCACGATGCGTTTGTCGGGGGCCTGCCCGATGGAAATCACGGTGAAGGTGGTCTGATCTTTGTTTTCGGTCAGGGTGCTGTAGCCATTCAGCGCCGCGCCGGTATAGCCTTCCAGAACACGCCTCA
>CAIPFY010000070.1 GCA_903864435.1 uncultured Chloroflexota bacterium
ACTACACTTCAAACGGCGTGGCTTTTGGCCTAATGCCCCGCACCGTAATAAGGGTTCTCGCGCACGATCAGCGCCGCGCAGTTATCCGCACGCGGGTCAGTAATGTGATCGTAGAGAACGCGCTTGACCTTAAATCCGTTGCGAACCTGCGGCGTGAGCGTCGGGTCGGTCAGTTCGCCCTGCGTCACCAGTTCCACATAACGCTCGATGCTCATCTGATGGCGATGGCGATGGTAGCCCGGTAGCATCCCGCTGGCGATTTCGCCGCGCAGGTTCAGCTTACGGACGAGTTCGCGCCGCGCATCGTACATCTTGCTGGCGATGCCGAGTCCCCGGTAATCCGGGTGGACGCTCATATCCGCGCCATACAGCCATTGACCGTTGGGGTTATGGTTGCCGAACCAGCCTTCATCAATCAGTTCGAGGAAGGTGTGCGGCTTTTCGGCAAAGGCCAAGTCTATGCGGAAGGTGCAGGTGGAGCCGACCACAACCCATTTGTCATGGGCGTGGGCGAGGGCAGTGAATTGCCCTTGAGGGAATAATTCGATGTGGCGTTTGTAATGCGGCTCAACGAACAGTTCTTCCGCTTTCAGCGTCGGGAAAATCAGACGCTGCATATTCGCCAGCGGACGGGCGAACTTAGGCTGAGTAGGAGTGACCTGTATGGTCTGTGTGGTAATCATGTTGTTACTCCCCCTAAGAACACGGTCTTGGATTCCATGTATTCTTCAAGACCTTCAATACCACACTCACGTCCCAACCCACTCTGCTTGACGCCGCCAAAGGGCGCTTCGGGGGTGGCCGGGAGCCAGTCATTGACGCAGATCATCCCGAATTCCAGTCCTTCGTACATACGGATTGCTGTGTTCATAGTGTTCGTCTGGACGAAAGCAGCCAGCCCGTAGGGCGTGGCGTTCGCCGCCGACAGTACCTCCTCTGTGTCTTCAAATCGGATAATAGGCATTACCGGGCCAAAAATTTCTTCGCGGGAAATCCGCATGGAGTCGGAAAGACCCGTTAGAACCGTAGGGGAATAGAAATAGCCACGCGGCAGATCGTCGGGGCGCGAACCGCCCGTCAGGGCTTCAGCGCCCGCCGCCACAGCTTCAGCTACCAGTGCTTCCACGCGGTCACGCTGCACCGCGTTAATCAGCGGCCCCGCGTCCGTACCTTTTGCCAGACCGTTGCCCAACTTCAGGGCGCGGCTGGCGGCGGCGGCGTGTTCGGTGAATTCGTCCGCGATGCGGTTGTGAACGTAGAACCGCTGTGGGGCAACGCACACCTGACCGGAATTGCGATACTTCCAGATCACCGACAGGCGGGCGACTTCCGCCACATTCACATCCGGGAAGATGATGACCGGCGCGTTGCCGCCCAGTTCCAGCGACAGCTTCTTGATGGTCTGCGACGCGCCGTCCATCAGCAACCGCCCCACGCGGGTGCTGCCGGTGAAGCTGATTTTGCGCAGGCGGGCATCCTTCATCATGACCTGCGCGATAGCCGCCGGATCGCCGTTGATGCAGTTCAGCACGCCCGCCGGAATACCGGACTCGTGGAGCGCCTGCGCCAGCATCATCGCCGAGCGCGGGGTGTACTCCGAAGGCCGCCCGACGACGGTGCAGCCCGCCGCCAGCGCCGCTGCCCAGCAGCGCACCACGTTGTACACGGGGAAGTTCCACGCGGTAATCGTGCCGACCACGCCCATTGGCTGCTGGATGACCTGAATGCGCCGTCCCGGAAGCCGCGCCGGAATCACGCGCCCATAAGCCCGTTTGCATTCCTCGGCATTCCAGATCAGGTAGTTGGCGGCGCTGCGCCACTCCGCCAGCGATTCCGACAGCGGCTTGCCACATTCTTCGGTAGTGATCGCCGCCATTTCTTCGGCACGTTCCAGAATCCATGTGGCGGCTTTCATCAGCACGTCGGCGCGTTGGTAGGGGGTTTTGCCCGCCCACGCCGGAAACGCCCGCGCCGCCGCTTCGAGGGCGGCTTCGGCGTCCGCTGCGCCGCCAAACGCGATGTGCTGGATCACGTCTTCGGTGGCCGGGTTGGTCAGCGCCCACGTACCGCCGTTGGCTGCTTCCACCCATTCACCGTTAATCAACTGTTGAAACATAAAATCAGTCATGTCCGTCCTTACCGGGCACTAGGTACGCCAAAATAAAACGCCGCCGTTTCACCCTTGTCTAACAGGTAAACGAAAATACCCTTAGACGGTGCTAGGGGGAAGGCGCTGCGTTCAGCGATTCAAAGATTGATGCAGAAGGTGGTGTGAATAATTGCGTTGTCAAACGCAGGCGTCACGCAGGGAGCATCCCAACTTGCTGAGATGTTGCGTAAGCCGATTTTGAGACCTGAACGACGGCTGCGGTGGCTGATCTTCAGTCTTGCAGGGTCTGTGTCTATCATAATAACACCTAACATTTATAGTGATCGCACTTGGCGGGCGAACTACTATTTCAGCTTACTGCAAAAATAGCAGTCCCGTATGGGTTTAATCTGACCAAGATTATAGCCGCTTTTTATGAAAAGTTACCAAACCTTTACGCATCCTCAATTATTGGAAAAGCCGCCGGTCTTAAAGGGCGTCCTGTCTTTATTCTTGTCACTAATAATGTATAATGCCATCCGCTTGTGCTATTTTTCACTGGAGCAAACCCGCACGATGAACCAATCCCCTTTCCACTCGGCTGTGTTGTTGATTTCCTGCCCCGACCGTCAGGGCTTGGTGGCGGCGGTTACGGCTTTTATCGCCCGCCACAACGGGAACATTTTGCATCTCGATCAGCATGTGGACGCTGCCGAGAATGTCTTTTTCATGCGGGTGGAATGGGAGTTGGGCGGCTTCACGCTGGACGCGGCGGCCATCGCGCCTGCCTTCGAGCAGGTCGCCGCACCGTTTGCGATGACGTGGGAACTGCATTTCTCCGACCAGATTCCGCGCATGGTGGTGTTCGTCTCCAAAGAGGCGCACTGTCTGTACGACATTCTCTACCGCTGGCAGTCCGGCGAATGGCGCGTGAACATTCCCGCCATCGTCAGCAATCACCCTGATCTGGGTGATCTGGTGGGGAAGTTTGGCATCCCTTACCATGTCATTTCGGTGAACAAGGAGGATAAGCGCGAGGCAGAGGCGGCGCAGTTGGCGCTGCTGGAACAGCTTCAGCCCGATTTTGTGGTGCTGGCCCGCTATATGCAGATTTTGTCGGAGACGTTCGTCGCCAATTTCGCCAACCGCATCATCAACATCCATCACTCGTTCCTGCCGGCGTTCGTGGGCGCGAAACCGTACCATCGGGCGCACGGGCGCGGCGTGAAGATCATCGGCGCGAGCAGCCATTATGTGACCGCCGAACTGGATGCCGGCCCGATCATCGAGCAGGATGTGGTGCGCGTGAACCACCGCGACTCGGTAGACGATTTGATCCGCAAAGGTAAGGATGTCGAGAAGCTGGTGCTGTCCCGCGCCATCCGTTACCACCTGAATCATCAAGTGCTGGTGTACAACAACAAGACCGTGATTTTGGGGTAAACCTCACCCCTCAGTCCCCTCTCCATCACGCTGAGTACAGCTTTGGAGAGGGGAAGTATGGCAAGGGGTTGGGGGATAGGGGATTCTCTACACCAGCGTATAGGTCGCGCCGGGGTCGAGTACAATCGGCGTGGAATTGGTTTCGCTGTTCACGCGGTTCGCCCACGCCGCCACATCTTGGTCAATCAGCGGGAACGTTTTGTAGTGCATGGGGATGACGAAGCGCGGGCGCAGGTAACGGATGGCGAGCAACGAGTCATCCGGCCCCATCGTGTAGTTGTCCCCGATGGGCAGGAACGCCACATCAATCACCTGATCGCCGATCAACTGCATATCGCTGAACAGGGCGGTATCGCCCGCGAAGTACAGGCGCTTGCCCGAAGTGGTGAACACAAACCCGTTGGGCGAACCGCCATAGCTGCCATCCGGCATGGACGAACTGTGGAACGCCACTGTCAGGCGGGCATGAATCCAGTCGTGCAGGTAGCCGCCGCCGCTGTTTTGCCCGTGCGTATGCTTCACGCCTTTACCGCTCAACCAGTTGCAAACTTCCACATTGGAGACTACTTTGGCACCGGTGCGCTGGGCGATGCTGATGGTATCGCCCACATGATCGCCGTGACCGTGCGACACAAAAATAATCTCGGCAGCGAGGTCGTCCGCACTGGTCGCCGCCAGCGGATTGTTGGTCAAGAATGGATCAAGCAAAGCAGTGCGTCCATTCACATCCAGCGCGAATGCTGAATGTCCCAGCCATGTGATCTTAATGGTCATCATTGCCTCCGCTGAAAGCACATCGTACAGAACTGATCTCAGTTTAGCCGAGAATGCCCGAAATTGGCAAAAGCGTCCTGCACACACGCTCAATCTCCCTCAATCTTTCATGGGCAGAGGGCGGGGCTTTACTGCGGAAACACCAGCGGATCGGGCAAGCTATCCAGCACGGTCAGGCTGAGGGGTTGCCCGTTGATCGTCAGGGTTTGGAATAACGTCGGCAGCAACGGGCGGATGTCTTGATGGCGCGAAAGGGGGGCGCTGATGTTGCTCACCACCAGCACCATTGGATCACGTACCAGCATTGCCAGCAAAATAGACACGCTACCGCTGCCATCGTTCACCAGATAATAGGCCGAGTCGTGACCGTCCCAGTTGAACGGTTGCGGTTCGGTGGTTTTGGCTGTCCCCATATAGTTCGGGTTGGCCTGTACCTGCTTCAGCATATCCCATGCAGGATTCACGGTCGTGTCCTGCGGCGCACGGAACTGATTGGTAGGATGCACGAACAGGTGCATTTGCACATCGTCCCCGGCGGCATCGTCCATCGGGTCGAAATGTTCCGCCAGCATCAAGCCGTCGCCAGTGGTACGCCCTTCCCATCCCGCAGGGGTTTCGATGGACAGGCGCACGCCGTTCATCTCGATTTCCAACCGTGCCACCTTGTTGACGGTAGGCGTGGGGACGATCAGTGGGGTACGGGTGGGCGGTTCGATAGGCAAAGCAGCGCCACACGCAGTAGCGAGGCACGCAAGGAACATCAGCAAGAGTGAAAAAGGCTTGACCATCCGAAGCACACAAAGTCCATTACGATTCAATCTTCATGATGATATAGGCTTCGGTGTCAGGAAGTCTGAGAAGTTCCTAAAAGATCGCTAAGAGACTTTCTGCAAATGGGCGGGTTAGATTGCAACCGCCGCCGCCCCCCCCCAACCCAATCCTTCATTTCACGGTATAATCACGGCATAAGAAACGGTGGATACCGTTTGCGTTTTTCGGGCATAGCAAAAAGACATCTTTGCGTCACCATGATTACTGAAACACTCATCCAGCAAGTCGCCGATCATCTGCGTGTCAGCCAGCGTTTGATGATCCTGACCGGCGCGGGAATCAGCAGCGAGTCCGGCGTCCCCACCTTCCGCGATTCGCTGGAAGGGCTGTGGTCGCGCTACGATCCGGCGCAACTGGCGACGCCGGATGCTTTCCGGCGCGATCCGACGCTGGTCTGGTCATGGTATGCCTTTCGCCGCGCTGCCGTGCGCCGCGCACAGCCCAACCCCGGTCATCACGCGCTGGCGGAGATTCAGCGCCGCCAACCGCAGGCTGTCCTCATCACGCAAAATGTGGATGATCTGCACGAACGCGCTGGCAGCCGCGCCCCTATCCATTTGCACGGGAACATCGCCCGCAGCAAATGCGCCGCCGCCTGCCGGGGCGAACCTACGCATATTGAACTGCCTATCGAGGTGTCCGAGGCCGAGTCTGCGCCGCCGCCCTGCCCGTATTGCGGCGCACCAGCTCGCCCGGACGTGGTGTGGTTTGGCGAAATGCTGCCCCCCGCCGCACTGACAACCGCGCACGCCGCCGCTGCCCGCGCCGATGTGTGCCTTGTGGTCGGCACATCGGGCGTGGTGGTTCCGGCGGCGCATCTGCCGCTGGAAGCCAAAGCCGCAGGCGCGTTTGTAATCGAAGTGAATCCGGTGGAGAGCGCCATCACCCCGCATGCCGATGTGTGGTTGAGCGCCCCTGCGGGTGACATATTGCCGCGTGTGGTGGAGGCGTTGTGAGCCGCCGTTTCATTTTCCTGCTGGTGCTGCTGGCACTTTCGGCGGCTGTTGCGCCCCGCGCTCGTGCCGCATTGAATGGCGATCAGGTCTTTTTGCAGCGCGGTACAGGCGCGGACGGCGCTGACCAGTTGACCTTCATCAACCACCAGACCGGTGAGGCGCTAACGGTGGATGTGCGCGGCGAACGCTACACCCTTGCTGGCGATTCGGTGCTGTACTTCGACCCTTCCAGCAACGCGCTGCGACAGGCGTTTCCTGATGGCAGCCTGCGCGCTCATCCGTTCATCCAGCCGGGGCCGAACACCCGCCGCTTGGACTGGCTACTCTCGCCGGATGCGACGCGGATTGCATGGACGCTGACGGACGGTCAGCCGGAAAGCCTGACCACGCTCACGACGGTAGCGTTTCTGAATGGCACGAACCCCCGTCCGGTATTGAACGATGGCCCGCGCAACGGGATTCGCGCTATGCCGGTGGCCTTCAGCCCCGACAGCACCATCCTGTATATGGATTTTCAGCCGGATGGCATCGGGGATTTCACGCCCTATCCACAGTATGCAGGCCTGATCGCGCTGGACATCGGCACGGGGTTATGGGATTACCTGCCGGACGAGCCGGGTTGCTTCTGCGGGGCTGGCTTCGGGGCGGGGTTCTTTGCGCGGCTGAAGGTCAACGACGCGCTGACCGGATTTGATCTGCATCTCTACAACTTCGCCGGACAGGTCAAACAGGTTATTCTGGCGCAAACCCTGCGCGATTATACGCAGGCCGGTTCGGTGCTGATCTCGCCGGACGGGACGCAGGCTGTGTATGCGCTGGCGCAGGTGCGCGATTTCGGGCGACCGCAACAGTCGGTGCGAACAGTGTTTATGCGGGCGGATTTGCAGGCGCTCACCCAGTCGCCGCTGACCGACCCGATCAACAACTATCTGGAACCGCTGCAATGGACGGAAGACAACAGCGCCGTGATCTTCACCAGCCGCCAGACGGACGGCACATGGAAAATCTATCCGGCTGAAGGCCGCCTCGAAAAAGTGTCCGAAGCCACGCTTCTCGGCACACTACCCGGTTGATAATGGTTCCCCTGATGAAAGGATGATGCGGTGAGCAGCAGACTGAACGACAGCTTACTCGAAACGTTTATGAGTACGTTCTATGGCTATGGCGAATTTGGCTCTCGCGTCCAGCCTGCCATCTGGTTTGTGGGGATTGAGGAAGGGGGCGGGGCGGCGCAGGCCGAAATCCAGCAGCGGTTGGATTTGTGGTCAGCGCGGGGCGGTGAAGCCCTCGAAGACCTGCGCGAGTACCATCTGGCGCTGGGTGCAACCGCCTATTTTCAGCCGCCGGTGAGTATGCAGCCCACATGGAGCAAACTGGTGCGCCTGTTTCTGACGCTCAACCACCCCGGCGTGCCGGCTTCGCTGGACGATGTGAAACGCTATCAGAGCGAGTCCTTCGGGCGGCGCGGCGGCGAAACCGCCCTGCTGGAGTTGTTCCCGCTGCCGTCACCTTCGCTGCGGACGTGGCTCTATCCCAAGTTTTCCAAACTGGAATATCTGCAAACGCGCTCGCTCTACGCCGGAACCATTGGCGGGGTACGTGCGGCTAACCTTAGCCGCCAGATTCGCACCCTGCGTCCGCGTGCGATTATTTTCTACGGCGTGGCGGCGGCGCAGTGGTGGGCCAATATCGCTGTGCAGGTGTTCCAGCCGGACGAGAAGATCGAAAGCCTGTGGACAGCCCGCACCGAACACACGCTGTTCGCCATCGTGCGCCATCCAGTTTCACGCGGGGCGACGAACGAGTATTTTTACAACACCGGCGTTCGCTTGAACGCGCTGTTAAACCGGTGACATCAGGGTAGCGCACGAATGCGGGCGATCAACGCGGAGGTGCTATGATCCGGCAAATAGTCAATCAGCGCGACCTGACCGCCGTAGGCTTCCACCGTCAGGCGCTCCGGCAGGACTTTGTGGGCGTAATCCCCGCCCTTCACATACACATCCGGTTGCAGCGCCCGCAGCAGGCCGTCGGCAGTGTCGTCCTCAAACACGATCACCGCGCTGATCGGCTCCAGTGCCGCCAGCAAACGGGCGCGTTCGGCGGCAGGCACCAGCGGACGGCCTACGCCTTTCAAGCGGCGGGTGCTGGTATCCCCGTTCAGGCCGAGGAACAGGGCATCGCCCAGCGCCCGCGCCTTTTCCAGATAGTCCAGATGCCCGACGTGCAGCAGATCGAAATGACCGTTGGTAAAAACCACGCGGCGACCGGCTGCCCGCAGCGCATCCCGTTCGGCGATTGCCCCCACCAACGTCAAAATGCTGCCCATAACGCGATTCTCCCGATTGACGCTTTCATAAAATTTTCATACCCTCTAGCATATTCCACTCTACCTGCTTTTGTTTGGACGCTGCAAGGCACAATTAGGTAGGATTACAGGCGAAGGAAAGGGAATCTTCCAATGCCAAAGACCGTTATTGTTCTGCCGACGTATAATGAGAAAGAAAACCTGCCCCAGATGCTCACCGCTTTAATGGCGCTTCCGGTGGATAACCTGAACGTCCTTGTGGTGGATGACAACTCACCGGATGGCACCGGCCAGATGGCCGATGAATGGGCGGCGCGGGAACCGCGTGTGACGGTGCTGCATCGCACACAAAAAGCGGGCTTGGGGCCGGCTTATATCGCTGGATTCAAGCAGGCGCTACGCATTGATGCCGAGTATATCATTCAGATGGATTGCGATTTCTCGCACCAGCCCAAATACATCTCCGAACTGATCGCCGCTGCGGCCCATGCCGATATGGTGATTGGTTCGCGCTATGTGAAGGGCGGCAGCGTGGATGAGACGTGGGGCTGGTTCCGTAAGGCGCTCAGCGGGTTCGCCAACGCAATCTATATCCCCACCATCCTTGGCCTGCCCATGCGGGATGCCACCGGCGGCTTCCGCCTGTGGAAGCGCCAAACCCTGATCGGCCTCGATCTGGATCGGGTGAAAAGCAACGGCTATGTTTTTCAGGTGGAGTTGAGCTACATCACGCACCGGTTGGGCTTCAAAGTGTCCGAAGTGCCGATTTACTTCCCGGATCGCAAAGCAGGGCAGTCCAAGCTCGATTTCCGCATCCAGCGCGAGGCGGCGCTGCGCGTGTGGGAAATCCGGTCGCGCCATCGCGGGCTGACTCCTCAGAACCGCCGCACCACCGCTTACGCATAACGCACTGTACACAGCAAAAGGGGCAGAGTTCATCACTCTGCCCCTTTTTTTGCTTGTTTCAGCCGCGTGCGCCTACAGGTCGTGCAGTTCGTTCAGGTCTATAAACCCTTCGCGCAGCGCGGTTAGCGCCGCCTCGAAGCGATCTTTGGCGTTCAGCTTGTTCATCGAACGCGCCAGCGTTTCAATCACCGCGCCCTGCGACAAACCGAGATGACGGGCGATGTCCGGGTTTTCCAGCCCGCCAGCCACATGCAGCAGAACGTGGCGTTCGGTGTCGTTCAGCAGCGCCTTGTTGGTGCTGTTCACCATGCCGCCGACAATCTTCTCGGCTACACCTGCGCCCAACACCATCTGTCCCTGCGTCACCTTCACGATGCCTTCCAGCAGTTCGTTCTCATCGCCCGATTTGAGCACGTAGCCGTGTGCGCCGGAGCGCATGGCCCGCATAATGTACCAGTCTTCCTCACGTCCGGTCAGGACGAGTACCTTCACATTCGGCGCTTCGGCACGCACCATCGGCAGAATTTCGAGGCCGCCTTTTCCCGGCATGTTCAGATCGAGCAGCAGCACATCCGGCAGCAGCGCCAGCACTTGCTGAAGGGCGGTGTCGCCATCGCCTGCTTCGCCCACGACCACAAACTCATCGTGGGATTCGAGGAAACTCGCCAGCGTTTTGCGTAGGATAGTATGGTCGTCCGCCAGCAGAATGCGGATGGTGGGCTTGCTACGCCGGGGCGTGGATGAGCCGGTTTGCGTGTAGGTGACGCGGTGGGCATTCATCGCTGTAGACGACGCGGGTACTACACCGAACTGAACGGATTGCAGCGCACTGGACAGCGCATCGCAGGTCTGGAAACGGCGACTGGGGTTTTTCTCCAGCGTTTTCAGAATCACGCGCTCCAGTTCCACCGGCAAATTCGGCACGATCAAGCGCGGCGGCGGCGGGGGCTGCTTGACCTGTTGCAGCAACAGCGCCGGAATCTCGTCCGCATCGAACGGCAGATGACCGGTAGCCATCTCGTACAGCACAATCCCTAGCGAATAAATATCGGTACGCAAATCCAGCGGTAAGCCCTGCGCCTGTTCCGGCGAGAGATAGGCCGGCGTGCCGATCACCATGCCATCGGCGGTCACACGGGTGGCCTCTTTGGGCAGCGCCAACCCCAGATCCATGATCTTTACCTGACCGTCCGGCGTAACTTTGATGTTGGCGGGCTTGATGTCCCGATGGATGATCTGGCGCTCATGGGCATATTCCAGCGCGTCGGCAATCTGCTTGCCGAGGTTCACCACCTGCTCCGGCGTGGTTGGCACATAGGCCGACAGGGACGCCCCTTCGACATATTCGACCACCAGAAAATGATGATCGCCTTCTTCGCCCAGATCATAAATGGACATGATTCCGGGGTGATTGAGCTGTGCGGCGGCGGTAGCTTCTTGAAAGAAACGCTTGCGGGTGGTTTCGCGGACGTGTGGCAACAGTATTTTGAGCGCCACCTGCCGCCCCAACTTCGTATCCAACGCCTTATAGACGGTGGCAGTTGAACCATCACCCAGATGTTCTTCGATTTGGTAGCGGTTGTTGAGTTTACGTCCAATCATCGCGCTTGGTTCCGAATCATGTCGAAAGCGACGGCGCACAAAATTGTGCTACCGCTAGAATAACACAGACTTTAACCCCTCGCACGTTGAGGTCATCCCAATTCTTGCAAAATGACAAATTTCGCTGCCACATTATTCAGCAAACAGTCAAACCCCCATTTTTCGGGCATTGGTTGTGTGCGGCGTTCGGCTATAGAATCAACCTTGTCGCGGAGTGGTGCGGTTTGAAAGGGGCAAGGGCGGTCATGAAGCGCAAACCGAGGATTTTCATCAGCTACAAAACAGGTCTTGAAGACGGCTTGACCCAGACGGCGAACATGATTCGCAGCAGACTGGTGCAAGCGGGCTGGGACAACGAGCGCGATCTGTTTATGGATACCCACAGCCTCGAAGCCGGACGCGACTGGAACGACCAGATTTACGAGAACATCACCCGCAGCGATATTCTCCTGCTGCTGCTGGCGGAAAAGACCACCGCATCGATCTGGGTGCGCCGTGAAGTGGATGTGGCGAAAGGAGCGCGGGTTCCCATTATTCCGGTGGTTATCCGCGAAGAATTCGATGTGAAAGCGGCGCTGGAATCCTTCGATCTCACCTATGTGCAATATGTCAAAATCGTGCGCGGGGATGAGGACGAATACAAAAAACTGTTCGACGCGATTGAGGACAACAAGGCCAAAGCCCGCCTCGCGCAGATGGAATGGTTGCGCATCCTGCAAGAAGGCGAAAAACGGCGCTTAGCCGATTCGAACCAGAAGGCGCTGTCCTACACCTTCATTTCCCCGCACGATCCGGCGCGTTCCTGTAACGTTCATCTGGCGGCAGGTGATTTGTTCGAGCACAAGAACATAGATGTGATCGTCAACAGCGAGAACGACTTCATGCAGATGGCGCGGGTGTTCGACATCAAGACGGTTTCGGCGCTGGCACGCTATTACGGCGCCCGTCTGGATGAGGCCGAACGGATGCTGGAGGACACCATTCAGGGCGAATTGAATCAGCAGATCGCTCAGACCGAGAGCAAGTGCCGTCCGGTGGGGTTGGGGACGGCGATCATCACCAGCGCCGGCTTATCCGACCCGCCCAGTCGCCTGCGCAGTTACAACAACACCCGCTACCTGTTCCATATCGCCACCGTGTCGGCACGCGGCGAAGGGGTTGACCGCGAACTGGAAAGCACCCTGACCGAAAGCGGCATCAAGCGGTTGGTGCGTAAGGCGCTGCAAACGGTGGAAGGGGTGAACAGCAAGAAAGGGTGCGTATCGCCCAAACGCACGCCGCAGTTGGCTGAACAGAAAGCCAGCGAAAGCCGCTACCAGCCCATTAGCAGCATCATCATCCCGATTTTCGGGGCAGGGCATGGCGGCAGGCGTTCGGACGAGATCATCCCTTCGCTGGTGAAAGGGGTGAAGGAGTTTTTGCTCGATCAGGCGCATAAACCGACCTTCACGCTGCAAGACATCTACATCGCGGCCTACTATGAGGAAGATGTGGAATTCCTGCGCGAAGCGATGACCATCTTTGACGGGCTGGCTACCAAGCCTTAGCGCCCTGTGCAAAACCCCGCATGGTCGGGACGGCTGCTACCCCGACCAGTCCCCGTTCGGGCATGTGTGCAACGAACGGGTTCACAACCCCAGTTTGGCAGCCAACTCCTCGTTGGTGGGTTCGACCAGAAATGAGTCATCCTCAAACACGATCAGCGGAACGGAACGTTTGCCGCCATTTTTGGATATGATGAACGCTAGAGCCTCTGGATTCTCATCCACATCAATCCATCGAAACGGGATGTTCTGCTCCGAAAGGAACTGTTTGGAACGGCGGCAGTCAACACACCATGACGTGCCATAGACTATGAGGGTGATCGGTTGCTCGTTCAAGTTCTGCTGCTCCCTGCCTGTTTTTGAACGACGGATGTGGTTTAGCTGACTTCGGCTTTGAATCGCCGTAGCGTGTCGAGATGCTGGTCGAGTGTGGTGAAACCCGCGCCCATTGTGTTGATGCACACATGCGTCGCGCCCAGCGCCGCGAAGCCTGCCGCTTCTGCTGCCCAACTGGACTGCGGCGTGCGGCTGGCATGGATGCGAATATCCAGCCCGAAGCCCGCCGGATCGCGGTCTTCTGCACGCAGATAGCCGTGTAGTTGTTCCACCTGCGCCTTGAGGGTGGCATACGGCTTGGTGTTGGGTATCCAACCGTCCCCCAGACGGGCAGCGCGGCGCAGCACCACATCGGCATCGCCGCCGAACCATACCGGAATGGGGACAGGGGGTAGCGGGTTGATGCCTGCATCGGGAATGCGGTCAAATGTGCCTTCAAAAGTCACCAGCGGTTGGCTCCACAGGGCGCGTAGCAGTTGCACCTGTTCTTCGATGCGCTTCCCGCGCACCTGAAAATCTTCGCCCAACGCCTCGTATTCCACCGCGTTCCAGCCGATGCCCACGCCCAAGCGCAGCCGTCCGCCCGCCAGTAGGCTGACCTGCGCGGCCTGTTTCGCCACCAGCGCGGTCTGGCGTTGTGGCAAAATGAGGATGCCGGTCACAAATTCGAGGCGGCGCGTGAGGGCCGCCAGATAGCCGAACAGCACGAACGGCTCGTGAAAGGTTTCGCGGTGGGTATATGGCCCGTTCCAGCCGCCGGGGCGTTCCGGGTTCGCGCCTAGCACATGATCGTACAACTCAAAATAGTCATACCCCAGCCCTTCGACTGTCTGCGCGTAATCCCGGATCGCCGCCGGATGTGCCTCGATTTCGGTTTGCGGAAAGATCACCCCGATTTTCATCAAAAAACGGCGCGAGATACCCCCACCTTTAGGTGCG
>CAIPFY010000071.1 GCA_903864435.1 uncultured Chloroflexota bacterium
CCTCCCACCATCGCCGTTGCGACCAAGCAACAGCCCTTCGGGGCACTGAAACAACACCCACTTGCGTGGGTGAACCAGCGTCCCGGACGTTGCGACCAAGCAACAGCCCTTCGGGGCACTGAAACCACTTGCTATCAGGGTTGATGTAAATCACATGCGCCCGTTGCGACCAAGCAACAGCCCTTCGGGGCACTGAAACTTCAAAGGAGTTTTGTGGGGCGCGCGAAACCCCCTGTCTCCATCTCATCAGGAGACAGGGGGCGATTTTGGGGATTAGACCGACGCGGGGATGCGGTCTGCGCCGCCCATGTAGGGGCGCAGCACTTCAGGAATGACCACGCTGCCATCAGCCTGCTGGTAGTTCTCCAGAATGGCGATCACCACGCGGGGCGTAGCCAGTCCGCTGCCGTTCAGCGTATGCACGAACTGCGCCTTTTTGCCCTCGGTCGGGCGATACTTGATATTGGAACGGCGGGCTTGGAAGGTTTCGGTGTTGCTACATGACGACACTTCCAGCCATTCGTTGCAACCGGGCGACCACACTTCGATGTCATATTTCTTGCTGGCGCTGAAGCCCAGATCGCCGGTGACAATCTCCAGACGGCGGAACGGCAACTTGAGCGCACGGCAGATGTCCGAGGCGGCTTCCACCAGTGATTCCAGTTCGGCGTAGCTGGTTTCGGGCGTGGTGAATTTGTACATCTCCACTTTCTCGAACTGGTGGACGCGCTTGATTCCGCGCACATCCCGTCCGGCGCTCATCTTCTCGCGGCGGAAACAGGGCGTATGCGCCACATAGAACAGCGGCAACTGCGCCTCGTCCAAAATTTCGTCGCGGTGCAGGTTGGTGATGGCGACTTCGGCGGTGGGCAGCATATACACTTCGGCGTCCGGGTCGAAGTAAACCACATCCCGGAACTTGGGGAACTGCCCCGCGCCGTACATCATCGGTTCGGCTACAAAATACGGCAGATACAGCTCGGTGAAGCCTTTCGCCCGCGCTGAATCAAGGAACAGACTGATGAGCGCCCGCTGCAACCGCGCCCCCCAGCTTTTCAGCACGTAAGCGCGTGAACCGGCCATCTTCACACCGCGCTCAAAATCAATAATGTCCAGCGCAGGGCCTAAATCCCAGTGGGCTTTCGGCTCAAAATCAAAGGTGCGAATTTCGCCTTCGGGCGGCCACGCGATGTTGCTGGCTTCGCTCTCGGCTACCGGCACGCTGTCGTGGGGCAAGTTCGGCAACCAGAGCACCTGCTCGTCCAGCCGTCCCTCCACCTCTTTGACCTGCTCATTCAGGGCGTTCACGCGGTCGCCCATGCCTTTGAGCGCGGTCATCAGGCTTTCCAGCGCGACTTCCGGGCTGAGGCTGGTGGGCGGCGCGGCCTGTTCGCCTTCCATCAGGGCGACGGCGGCGGCATAGTCGGCACGTTCCAGTGCGTCGCTGGCCGCAGCAGCGGTAGCGGCGCGGGCTTCGGCGCTCAGGCTTTTATCCCCGCGCAGACGGCCCACCTGCTTGTTCAGGCGGTTGCGCGCCGCTTGAATGGCTTCCACTTCGGTCAGCAGGGTGCGGCGCTGACGGTCTAGCTCAAGGATGTTGTCCACGCGGGCAAGCGCGGGGGCATCATTCAGCTTGCGAATCTGGTCTTTCACCCAGTCGGGCTTTTCGCGGATCAGGTTTATATCGAGCATGTTTGTTCTCCAATCTGGCGTGGCTTCAGCAGGCGCTTATCGTTTACGAATCGGTTGGGTATCTTCGGCATCCAGAAACGCGGGGGGATCCCCCGGCAAAGGACGGGTGAAATCGGCGCGCAGGCGCAGGGCGGCGGCAATCAAGCCGATGAGGATAATGAGGAGGATGAGGCCATCAAACACCTCATGGGTCATGAATGATAAGGATGTCATCGCATCTGCCTTTCCGTACACCGTCCGCGCACCTGTCCATTTTCGGCCTGAAACAAAAAACGCCATCCCGAACCGGCGGCGGGCGGCGTTTTGGAACCGGAACCGGGCGGCGGGGGCGTAGGTTTAACGCTGGCTAGAACTGGACGACGCAAATTCTTCGCGCCAGAGGGGGAGCTTGAAACTGAAGGTCGTACCCACGCCTTCTTCACTCTGGAACCAGATTTTGCCGTCCATCGCCTCAATCTCGTATTTGCACAGATACAGGCTCAGGCCGTAACCGAATTCACCGATAATCTGCGGTTGGCGGGAACGCTCAAAGGGCGAAAACACGCGCTCGGCTTCTTTGGCGCGGATGCCGTACCCCTCGTCCACCACATCAATTTGCACACCCTGTCCTTGCGGCGAGGGCTGCGCGATGATGAATACCGGCGTGGCCTTCAGGCTGTACATGATAGCATTCCGCAGAAGGTCGTGCAAGACGGCGGTCAGGCGGCGAGTCGAGGCGTAGACGTACAAATTGTCGGGGATGGTGGTGGTGATGCGCGAACGGTAGTCCTGATCTTCGCTCTCTGGATCGAGTAGCGTGATCTCGTCCAACCCTTCGATAAAGTCCTCGATAAAATCGTTCAGGTTAATCTTGCGCTGTTCGTCGTGTACCAACGCAACCAGCGTGCCGGTACGCACTTCTTCGAGGCGCTGGAACAGTGCCATCAGGCGTTCAATACGGTGGGCATGGGTGGCGATCAACTGCACAAAGCCGCCGATGCGCTTGCCCATCTGCTCGACGGTTTCGCCCTTTTTGAGTACCTTCATGCTCTTGAGAATGAGCGAGGTATGCCCCTGTGTGGCGGTGGCGGAATGTTCCACTTCGTCCCGGAAGCGATCCATCAATTCGGTCAGCGCCGACCAGTCGGGCACTTCCAGCGTCACCATCGTGAACGAGTCGCCCACCGCGCCATGCACAGCGGCCACCCAGCACGGGAAATACTCGCCAGCGCGGTAGATGTGGAAACGCACCGGACGGGCAGAAGCCTGCGCCTGTTCACGCGCTGCCTCGGCAGTTGCTTCCGAGTCGGTGATGCGGGTGTTGAACAGGGCGGCGGCGGCCTTCCAGCCGGAAGCGCGAATCAGCTTCAAATCGGCACCGAGCATGTTACGGGCAGCCAAATTATCGGCCACAAGGCGGTCGTGGCTGTCGAAAATCAGCACACCCTGCCCCATACCATCCAGTACCGCTTCGTAACTGAGTTGTTTGTCGGAAACCATGCGCAGCGCCCTGCTTGTAAAGGAATAATCTAGAAACCATTGTATCTGTTTTTACGATTCATGCTATTGAAGATGCAAAGTTGCACCCAATTGCTTCTTTACCCGCTGCCGCCCCGCCCCAAAAGGACACGACGCGAGTCGTGTCTCTACGGGAAGCGGTTGCGTTCGCACGGCGACCCGGTGGACTACAGCGCCATCTCGCGCAGCACATGACGGGCGATCACAAGGCGCTGAATCTCGCTTGTGCCTTCGCCAATGGTCATCAACCGCTGGTCGCGGTAGATGCGCTCCACCGGATACTCGCGGCTGTACCCATAGCTGCCGTGAATCTGGATGGCATTCCGCGCCACCCTCTCAGCGACTTCGGTTGCCATCAGCTTGCCCATCGCCGCCGCTTTGCTGAAGTCGCGCCCCTGATCCTTGAGCCACGCAGCGCGATACACCATCAGCCGCGCCGCCTCAATCTCCAGCGCGGCGTCGGCAATCATCCACTGAATCGCCTGATGTTCGCTGATCGGCTTACCGAAAGCGCGGCGCTCCTGCGCGTAACGCACCGCCGCCTCGAACGCGGCCTGCGCCAGCCCCACGCCGAGCGCCCCGATGCCGACGCGCCCGCCATCCAGCGTTTGCATCGTCTGCGGGAAGCCGCGCCCTTCCGCGCCGAGCAGCGCATCGGCGGGAACGCGCACCTCCTCGAAGGTGAGCATGTGGGTGGTGGAGCCGTTCAGCCCCATCTTTTTCTCGGCGGGGTGGATGGTGAAGCCGGGTGTTCCCGGTTCTACCAGCAGCATCGAAAAGCCGCGTGTGCCGGCCTCTTTGTTCGTCCGCACCAGCGTGACGACCACCGGCGCGTAACGCGGGTTGGTGATCCACGCTTTATGACCATTAATCACCCAGTTGTCCCCGTCGCGGCGGGCGCTGGTCTGCACCCCGCCGGCAAGGTCAGACCCCGCCCCCGGTTCGGTCAGCGCCAGCGACCCTAGCACCTCGCCACTCAGCAGACGCGGCAGGTATCGCGCCTTCTGTTCCGGCGTTCCCCAGTTGGCGATGGGCGCACAGCACAGGCCGTTGTGCGCCGCCACCGACAGCGCAGTAGACCCGCACGCCCAGCCCAACGCTTCGGTGGCAATCGCCATGCTGATCGTATCCAGCCCCGCGCCGCCATCGGCTTCCGGCACCTGCATCCCCGTCAAGCCGAGGTCGCGCATTTTGCGGATGGCTTCCCAGCGCAGCTCACCGGTTTCATCCACCTGCGCGGCATACGGTTTCACTTCGGCAGCACAAAAATCATGAACGGCACGCTGAAACATGCGCTGTTCGGGGGAAAGATCAAAATCCATTGGGGATACCCTCACGCACTATTTGCGCGGGATTATACCCCACCGAACGGCTTCTGCTCACCAAACAGCGCCACACAACCTCCCCTCCCCATCACGCGGAGTACCGCTATAGGAGAGGGGAGGAAATGCGGTTTACCCCCTTCGCCATGACGCACGACGGAAGGACGGGAGCTGAGGGTTTCCCAGTAAGAACCTACCCTTGAAAACCCCGCACCACCCCCTGTAGGGGGCGCTGAAAACGACACAGCAATGTGTTACCCCGCTGGCGACCCTGATTAGCGGGCGAGATAGTCCAGCACGTAGTGGTTAAATTCTTCGGTCTTGTCCCACATGGCGAAATGACCGATGCCACTCATCAGGATCAGCGTCGAGTTCGGGACGAGCGCCGCCATTTCCAGATCATGCGCCGGACTGATGGCTTCTTCTTCCAGCCCGTCAATGAACAGGGTCGGCACGGGGATGGCCTTCATCTGGTCTTGGCTGTAGTTGGGTTCGGTCGCCCACATGTTGCTGATGTTGTTCAAGAACGTCTCGAAGTTGTCGGGGTTGGGCGACAGGAGTGCATAATCGCCCGCCGCCATCTCGATGTACTTGTTGAAGCGTTCGTTGGTGCCCACGTCCGGCATCAACCCGGACGGGTTGTAGTTGGCGGCATAGGCCACCAGCTTAATCAAGCGTTCGGGGTGGTTGATGGCAATATCCAGCCCGATGATGCCGCCATCGCTCCAGCCCACCAAACTGAAGGTATCAATCTTCAGGTAATCCATCAGCGCCAGCACGTCCGAAGCCATCAGCGCGTAGCCGATCTGCTGGTCGGACATAGTGGTGCGCCCGTGTCCCCGGCTGTCGGCGGCGATGACGTAGTAGTTCTCGCTGAAGGCCGGAATCTGGTTGACGAAATAATCCGCGTTGCCCAGCCCGCCGTGCAGCAGCACCAGCGCCGGATTCGCCGGATCGCCATAGGTGGCGTAGTACATCTGAATATCGTTGACCGGAGCCATGCCGGACTGCACCGCTTCGGGCAGCGCAGGCGCGTCTTGCGCCACGCTCACCGCCGAAAACAGCACCGTGACCAGCAGCACCAACACACTCACCAGAATTGTTCGCTTCCCCATCCTCTGCATCATCTCTGTTCTCCTCAAAATGCTGTAGTACGAACGATCCGCCTGTGCCTTATAACACAGCTTGCCCTAATATTACCTGAAGTGCGCGAATCGGTCATCAAAATGGGGGTAGATACCCTTGTTCGTTTGCTCACCAGAACATCCATTCGATTTCACCGTTGACTTTTAGGCGATTTCAACTAAACTTGTCAACGAGCATAAAGGAGGCCAGCGATGTTCGGTGAACGGATTCGACAGGCACGCCTGCTTGCAGGATTGACTCAAGACCATCTCGCGGAGGCACTCAGCGCCGCAGGGCATCCTGCCACCAAAGCCGTCATCTCGAAATACGAAAAGAACAAAAGCACCCCACCGGCTTCGTTCCTGCTGCTGGCAGCGCGTATTCTGGGCGTACCAACTTCCTACTTCACCCATCAGCCGACGCTGGGCGTGAACTGGTTGGCTTTCCGCCGCCATTCGTCCTTGCCCGCCCGCGAACAGGAAGCGGTTAAGTCCTACGCGGCGGATGTAGCCGAACTGCACATCGAGCTACAGTCGCTGTTGTATCCCCATGCGGCGGCAAATTTGCCCGATGTGGTGGCAGTGGATTCGGGAGAGGCGGCTGAACAGGCCGCACAACGACTGCGGGCGTGTTGGGAACTGGATGCCCATCCGATAGATCGTCTGGTGCAGACCGCCGAAGATCATCAGGTGGTGGTGGTCGGCTGGAACAAGTCCACTGATGCGTTCAATGGGCTATCCGGCTGGTGCGGTCAGCATCCGATCACGGTCATCAACACGCGCATGAATGCCGATCGCCGCCGCTTCACGCTGGCGCACGAATTAGGCCATCTGGTCATGAACACCAGCGCCGTCCCGGAACGCGAGGCCGAACGGCTGGCGCACCGCTTCGCCGCCGCGCTGCTCGTCCCCGCTGAACGCGCTGTGCATGAGCTAGGGGCGCGGCGCACCCGCCTGAACTGGGATGAACTGGGCATTTTGAAGCGCAAATACGGCCTGAGTATGTCGGCATGGATTTTCCGTGCGAAGGATGTGGGCATCATCACCGAGGCTTACGCGAACAACCTGCACTACCAGCTGGGCGAACGCGGTTGGCGCAAGCAGGAGCCGGTGGACTACATCGCCGACGAAATGCCGGTACAACTGGAACAGATGGCGCATCATGCGGTGACGGAAGGTTTGATTAGCCCGGATCAAATTCGCCGCGTGTACCCGGAATGGACGGAAACGCTCCCCGTGAGCGTGAGTTCCGAACATCTGACCATTTACGATTTGCTCGCCATGCCGGAAGCAGAACGGGAACGGGTGATGGGGCAGGCTTTTGCGCGTGCCGCCGGGGATGAGTTTGAGACGTTTGACGCTTTTGATGAGATGGATTTTAACGATGCCGCTTGCTAGTCCCGCCCGTCCCCTGCGTGGGGAAATCTGGTGGGTGAACTTCAATTCTCCCGTGACGACGCCGACACCGCCTGCGGTGTACCCGCAGCTGCCCACCACCGGGAGCGAAATCTACAAGACTCGCCCCGCTGTGGTGATGAGTATGCCGGGGTTGGGCTATCTGGATTTGGCGATTGTCGTGCCGATCACGTCATGGCAGCCCAAATTCCAGACGAACCAGTATTTTTGGATGGTGAAGCTGATCGCCAATTCAACCAACAACCTCGATAACGATTCAGCCGCCAATGTATTTCAGATCAAGTCTGTCTCCACGCTGCGCTTCGCCCAGAAAAAGGGCATTCTGACCACCGCGCAGATGGACTTGATCGCCACGACGATCGCGGTGTGTATCGGCTACCAACTGCCCGCAGCGCCGCCGCCACGTTAAACGCCCCTATCCCGCACAAAGAACCGTGGGCCGCGTCAGGTGGAGGGCAGCAGCGTCACCGTCACGCCTAGATCACGCACCGCCGTCACCATGTCCACTGGCGCACGGGCTGTCGTGAACACCTGCGAGAAATCCTGTATGTGCGCGTAGGTATAGGGTGCCAGTTGTCCCCATTTGCTGCTGTCCAGAATGGCGACTCGCACCAGCGAATGCGCGATCAGCCCGCGTTTGATGGCCGACTGTTCGGGGTTGGCTTCGCTCAAGCCCACATCCAGCGAGAATCCGCGTGCGCTGAAAAAGCCAATGTTCAGGTTGATTTCCGGCAGATGCGAAGGCGACCCGACCACCGACACCGAATCGCGCCGCAGTCGCCCGCCGGGGATAATCACGTTCACCTGTGGTGCATCCAGAAAGGCCAGCGCCACCATCAGGCTATAGGTGACAACGGTCAGATCGTTCAGCCGCTTCAGATGGGGCGTCATGGCGTAAGCGGTGGTGCTGGCATCCAGCGCGATGCTGTAGCCTTCCTGTACCAGCGCCGCCGCCGCCCGCCCGATGGCCTCTTTTTCGGGGCGGTTGGACTCGCGGCGAATGTCGAACGATACTTCCGGCGTGGTGGCGGCAGTACGCAGAACCGCCCCGCCATAGGTGCGCTCCAGATACCCGTCTTCTTCCAGCACCCGCAAATCCTGCCGGATGGTGACGGCGCTGACGTTCAGGTTTTCGCTCAGGTCTTTGACGGCTACCCGACCAAAACGTTTGAGGAGATCAAGAATGGCGCGGCGACGTTCTTCTACAAAAAGCTGGTCTGCCATAACAAACGTACTTTTCTGGCGGCAGCGCCGCCTCTTTTTAGACCCCGCCCCGAAGGAACCATTGTGTTTGACACTCCTCCCGGCGAGATATAAACTGAAAGCGAATGAAAGCAAAGAAATAACAATGTAAAAGTATTCTACCGCATTTTTGCGAAAGGAAAGCACGATGGACTATAAACCTGACTATGAACGGTTAGCCGAACGTCTGAACGCGCAGGGGACGAACGTCGAAAACGTAAAAGCCAAGCTCAAGGCGCAGCACATCGAAACCCCGTCGTGGGGTTATGGCAACGGCGGCACACGCTTTAAGGTGTTCGCATGGGAAGGCGCGGCACGCAACATCTACGAAAAGCTGGACGACGCGGCTTATATCCACAAACTCAGCGGCGTCGCCCCTAGCATCGCCATTCACATCCCGTGGGACAAAGTGGATGACTATAAGGCGCTAGGCGAATATGCGCGGTCTAAGGGCATCGCCATCGGTGCGGTGAACCCCAACCTGTTTCAGGATGACCAGTACAAGTTAGGCAGCGTGTGCAGCCCGTCGGCCTCCGTCCGCGAAGAAGCACTGGCGCACATAGTCGAGTGCTGCGAGATCATGCCGAAAGTGGGCAGCAACCTGCTCAGTCTGTGGTTCGCAGACGGCACCAACTATTCCGGTCAGGACAGCATGAGCGCCCGCAAGCGCCGCATGGAAGCCGCGCTGGTCGAAACCCACAAGCACCTACCCGCAGGTAGCCGGATGCTGATTGAGTACAAATTCTTCGAGCCGGCCTTCTACCACACCGATCTGGCGGACTGGGGCACGGCTTACGCGATGGCGCTCAAATGTGGCCCGCAGGCGCAGGTGCTGGTGGATACCGGTCATCACGCGCAGGGGACGAACATCGCGCAGATTGTGTCCTTCCTGCTGGACGAGGGACGGTTGGGTGGGTTCCATTTCAATGCGCGGCGCTATGCCGATGATGATTTGATTGTGGGGACGAACAACCCGTTTGAACTGTTCGAGATTTACTGCGAACTGGTGGGGGCAGGCGAAGGCGCGAAAGATGTGGCCTACATGATTGACCAGAGCCACAACATCGAACCGAAGCTGGAAGCCATGCTGTTGAGCGTGTTGAACTGCCAGACCGCTTATGCGAAGGCGCTGATCGTGGACTGGAACCATCTGGCGGAACTGCAAGCGGCGGGTGTTGTGCTAGGGGCGCAGCAGGTGTATGTGAAAGCCTTTGAAACCGATGTGCGTCCGCTGCTGGCGCAGGTGCGCGTGGAAAAGGGCTTGAACCCTGACCCGATTGCCGCCTACCGCGCCGACAACTACGCCGCACAGGTGGCGAAGCAGCGCGGCATCGCCCTCTCGGCAGGCAGCGCGATTCAATAGACCGCCCTGAAGGGTAAATATTTTCCCCTCACCCCGTCTCTATAGGGGAACTGCATTTCTTCCCCTCTCCACAACGGTATTCCGCGTGATGGAGAGGGGATAAAGGGTGAGGTTCGCCCCTAAACCCGAATGCACCCGTATCCTCCCGCCGATTGTCTTTTCCCCGCAACACCGTGTAACATAGCATCGTCTATCTGCCGCCTACGGAGTTGCCTGAACACGTCATGTCACAGCTTACCAGAGGCTACCTCATCGCCATCGTCGGGGTCACGATCTGGTCAACCACCGGCATCTTGATCGGCTATCTCATCACGCACTACGGCCTACCGCCGCTGGTACTGTCATTCTGGCGAAACGTGCTGGTGTGTGTGGCGCTGGTTCCCGCGCTGTTCGGGGTGCGGCGTTCGTTGATCGGCGCGGGGTGGGCGCATCTGCGCTTTTACGCTTTTTACGGGCTGATTCTGGCGCTGTTCAACTCGATCTGGACGCTCTCGGTGCAAGCCAACGGCGCGGCGGTGGCTACCGTGCTGGGTTACAGTTCGGTGGGCTTCACCGCGATTCTGGCCTACTGGATACTCAAGGAAAAGCTGCATCTGCCCAAGATCGTCGCCGTTGTCCTCAGTCTGGTCGGGTGTGTGCTGGTGTCCAACGCCTACGACCCCGCCATGTGGAATTTGAACCCGTTAGGCGTGAGTACGGGCATCATCACCGGCGTGCTGTTCGCCTGCTATAACCTGATGGGCAAGCAGGCGGCGCGGCGCAAGCTGAACGTCTGGACTTCACTGCTGTATTCGTTCGCGTTCTCGTCCATGTTCACGTTCCTGTTCAACCTGCTACCCGGCATCCCCGGCACAGCGGGATCGGCGCAGGCCATCGTGCCGAATTTGCCTTTGGACGGCTGGCTCATCCTCATTCTGTTGTCCTTTGGCCCCACCGTACTCGGCTTTGGCCTGTACAATACGTCCATGAATTATCTGCCAGCCAGCACCGCCAGCCTGATCGCTTCCACCGAACCAGTGATGACCGCTGTGGAGGCGTATATTTTCCTGAACGAGCGAATGACCATTGTCCAAATCGTCGGAAGTCTGATAATTCTTTCAGCCCTTGTGATCGTGCGATTCGAGAAAGAATAGACAGCCTGCGGCGGGTGGACTGGATGGAGGAGACGCACATGCCCAGTATTCATGATTTCAATCTGAAAGTCGTGGTCGTGGATACCGACTTCTTCGCGCTGCAAGCGATCAACAGCTTTTTGGCGTGGGATCGGCGCACCCGCGTCACCGATCTGGCGGAAAACCTGAATGAACTGTGGGACATGCTGCGCAAAACCCCGCTGGCGGAACAGCCGAACATCGTGCTGCTGGAGGCCGAACACATCGGCGGGGCTGCCGTGCTGCACCATACCATCACCCGCCTGCGCCAGCAGGTCGAAGGCGTCCGCGTGATCTGTCTGGCACAAACCCCCGACCCCGAACTGATCGAGATGGCGGCGAACAGCGGCGCGTCGGGGTTCTTACTCAAACAAGAAGTGCGCCTGCAAATCGCATGGGCGATTGTGTACTGCCTCAGCCGCGACTTTATCGTGACGGCGAGCGTGGCGCGTGCCTGTGCCGACCGCTTCAATCATCGCGTTTTCCACGCCAACATTCTGCCGGAAATGCGCAAGTTCCCGGAACTGACCGACCGCATCCGGCAGGCGCTCAAGCTGTGCGTACTGGACGGGATGCCCGCGCATCTGGCGGCGGACGAAATGGGAATCAGTTTGCACACCATCCGGGGCTACATCAAAGAAGGCTACCGCATCCTCGAAGCCTACGACGACACCGAGTATCCGGTGGATATGACGCCGCAGGAACGTGCCTTCATGCGCATCACCGCCTTCGCGGAAGCGCGGGATGACGCGCCCCATGAGGCGAACTGACCGCACGCCCCGACAGGAAGCGTTAAGGAAATCTGAAAAACAAACGAAACCGGCCACCTCAAGGTTCTAGCAGGCGGGGTTGTGCTACCGTAATGCGTAAGAAAGCATTGCGGAGGCAACGATGGCACTCCTAAAAGCCAGTGATTTCGCCCGGATGATCTGTGAATATCTCAAGACTCTGCCGGACTGCGAAGTGGATGACCCCAAGAAAGTACAGAAATTTCTGGGGCTACTGGATGACGAGTTCAAAATGGGTGTCGAATGGGCGGTCAAGCGCGACCTCATTATGCTGACCGCGCCCGTCACCCAGAAGGTATCCGTGTTCTCGGCCTTTACGACAGAAGACACGGGGGAAATGGCTGCCGAAGTCGCCTAACTGTCGCTGTCCAACAGGTCGCTCCCCCGCCGGATGATGCGATCGCCGAACCGTTCTTTGAGCGCGTCCAGCGCCGACTCTAAGCGGGTCTGTTCGGCCTGTGCGCCCGCGTCCCATAACCCCATCTGCGTTTCCGCTTCCTCGAAGCCACTCACGCCCACGCCAATCAAACGTACCGGACGGCCTTTAGGCCAGTGCTTCTCGAACAGCGCCGCCGCCGTATCGTAGATAGTCGAGTCGTGCTGTGTGGGCTGTTCCAGCGTGGTCTGGCGGGTGAGCGTGGTGAAATCATCCCAGCGCAGTTTGATCTTGATGGTGCTACCGCGCAAGCCTTCTTTACGCAGGCGGTGGCCGACCTCATCCGAGAGTGTGCGCAGGGTGCGCTTGAGCGCCGCGCCATCGCGCACATCGCGGGTGAAAGTCGTCTCGCGGCTGACCGACTTGGTTTCGCTCTCCGGTTCCACCGGACGCTCATCAATCCCCCGCGCCCGTTCTGCCAGTTCCGCGCCCGTCTTGCCGAAGCGCCGCGCCATCTCGTCAGCAGGCCGCCGCGCCAGATCGCCAATGGTGACGATGCCCAACCGCGCCAGTTGTTCCGCCGTTTTCGGCCCCACGCCCCACAGTTCGCGCACCGGCAGCGGCGCGAGGAACGCAGCCTCCTGACCGGGCGGGACAATCTGGATGGCGTTCGGGTAATCACCGCGTGGGGCGCTGTCCTTGCCGCGATTGGTGGCGATTTTGGCGAGTAGCTTGTTGGTCGCCACACCCAGCGAACAGGGCAAATCAAGCTGGTCGCGGATGGCGGCTTGCAAGCGCCGCGCCAGCACCCCGGCGAGTTCGGGCAACAGCGTCACATCGAGGAAAGCTTCATCTATCGAGATTTGTTCCACGAACGGGGTCAGGTCGTGCAGAATCGCCATAACGCGGCTGGAAGCCTGCCCGTAGCGGTCAAAATGCGAGGAGACAATGCGCAAGCCGGGACACAGGCGCACGGCCTGCGCCATCGGCAGGGCGGAACGCACCCCGAAGCGGCGGGCGGCATACGAACACGACGCCACCACCCCGCGCTGATCCGGCTGACCGCCGACGGCGAACGCAACTCCGCGCAGGGACGGGTCGTGCTGTTCTTCCACCGCGCAGAAGAACGCATCCAGATCGAGATGCAGGATTTTCCGGGGTTTCACACGCCCTCCGCCGTTACAGTCCCTTCGCTTTCGCCTCGTTCCACAGCCCGTCCATCTCGGCAAGGTTGGAGTCAGTCAATGCGCGGCCTTGTGCCGCCAGCGTGGTTTCGATGTAACGGAAGCGGCGGCTGAATTTGGCGCAGGTTTCGCGCAGCGCCGTCTCCGGCTCAATCTTCAGCCAACGCGCCCAGTTGACCAGCACGAACAGCAGATCGCCAATCTCCTCGGCGCGGGCGGCGGCGGTGGGCGCGGTCAGCACTTCCTCTAGCTCCTCGCGCACTTTAGCCGCCACATCGTCTATCTTTTCCCAGTCGAAACCGGGTTTAGCGGCTTTGGATTGATACTCGTAAGCCTGCATCAGCGCCGGCAAGCCCTTCGGCACGCCGTCCAGCACCGACTCGCGGCGGATGCCCTGCGCGGCATGTTCCTGCTTCTTCAGCACGTCCCAGTTCGCCAGCACTTCGCCCGCGCCGCTGACCGCCACATCACCCCAAACGTGCGGGTGACGGTGAATCAGCTTGGCGTTGATGTGGCGCAACACATCGGTCATCTTGAACTCGCCCTCGTCAATCGCCACCTGCGTATGCAGCACGACTTGCAGCAGCAGATCGCCTAGCTCCTGATACAGCGCCTGCGGGTCATCCTCGTCTAACGCTTCCAGCACTTCATGGGTTTCTTCCAGCAGGTAGCGCCGCAAGGATTGGTGCGTTTGCTCTCTGTCCCACGGGCAGCCTTCCGGGGCGCGGAGATGCGCGATAATCTCCTGAAACTGCTCGAAACTGCTCATCTCGCCCAGCGCCGGAACGAACAGCGTGGTCATGTGGCGAATGTGCGGGCTGCGGTCAATCTGGTACAGCGGCAGCGTTTCGGTCTGCATGGTATCCGTGCCGGCGGCATGCAGCAGCACGACCATAAAATCATCGGGATACTGGTTCATCAGCGTCAGCTTGACGTTGGCGGCCACCGTGCGGCTATAAACCTGCCCTAGCAGCGCCGGATAATCGGGATTGATGGGGGGATGGTGCAGCGCCGCCACCGCGATTCCGTCGAGGATTTGCAGCCCGTCCAGCGCATCATGACCGACAACCCGCAGCACCGGCTCAACAAAGCTGATGCCGTTGACGATCTCCACCGGAATATGCTCGGCTTTCGCGGCTTCCAGCAGGCGCGGCACGGTCGATTCGCCCACCATCGGGTCGCCGGGGACGGCGTAGACCACATCGCCAGCGCGGGCGGCGGTCAACACACGCTCCACGATGGCGGTATACACATTCTTAAATTCGGGGATCATTTCGTACAGATCATCGCAGCTTTGATAGTGAATCGGTTCCTCACCATCCACCTGCGGCAGGTCGGGAACGCAGGTGTGCTGCGCCGTCCGCAAAATCACCTTGCGGGAGGCTTTGAGCGTCCGCCATGCGCGGCGCGAGAGATCGTCAATATCGCCGGGGCCGAGGCCGAGAAGCGTGAGAGTCATCAAAAAACGGCGCGAGATACCCCCACCTTTAGGTGCGGGGAGGGATAGCGCCTAATCCTTTCGTATAGCTGTACCCATCGGAATGATGGATAGTCTTGATATGTTTGTGCGTTACGGTTACTTTTCCAGTGGCAGTTGTGATGTCGAAACTGCCTGTTGCGCGGCAAGACACGCGCCCGATATGCGTTCCAGCATACTTTCCAGCAGGGACAATCGCTTTGACCATATCACCTGTTTGGAAACCGAAATGCTGCTTCTGGCGTAACCGATGTCGAGTCGGAAAACCGTACTTGTTGGTTCTGCACATCTGTCTTGAACCGTGTCCAGTCGCCTTAATGTGCAAGTAGGCTTGTTCTGGATTGAGATAGATCCACTCACCACTCTCGCCCACACAAGCTGCGTCAATCCAATGGGCTTTCGGGTAGCCTTGCGTGACGCGATTGAACTTCGTGCGTCCACCTGTACCGATTTCAACAGGCAAGCCTGTTGTTTGCAGACGGTTGAACATTGCCCAACGGGTCGCATTCACGGCGGCGGCATCTTTCAGCGGTAACTTGGCTTGTTTCTGAATTTCAGGATGCCCAAACTCTAACGCAGTTTTATCATCTTTTGCTTCGTTGCAAGAACGACAGGCCAAAGTTAAATTGTTGACTCGATTTGATCCACCCCGAGACTTGGGGATGATATGTTCTACCTCGAGCTTTACGTTTGTTACACCACAATAGACACACCTCCTTTCCCACTTTTCGAGCAAGTATTCGCGCACTTCAAAGCCCTGCAACGCGCCTTGCTGGTACTCCACACCCGAAATCTCAGCATTTTGCAGCAGTTGGGTATCGAACCGAACCAGTTCTTGTGCGATGCTGCTGATGGAACAGGC
>CAIPFY010000072.1 GCA_903864435.1 uncultured Chloroflexota bacterium
ATGCTGTCGTCGTAGTTGCCCCACACGATGACATCAGCTCCGGCGGCTTGGCTGATTTGTTTGGCGGTTTCGCTGTCCCGGATCGTTTCGGGAAAGGTGCGAATGCGGATATTGGTCAGGGATGCTTGACTCTCGAACTGCTGCTGCAAATCGCTCACGATGAACCGCTGGACATCACGCTCTGTCCCGCCGAGATGTTCCAGCCTTGCGACCAGCACCATGCGTTCGTCCTCCGCGACGGGCGCGACCTGACTGGCTAAGGTCAGCAGATGGGCTTGGGGGAGGGGATGCGCGTCCCCACCCATCCCCATCAGCACAAATGCCAGCACCGCGATGATGACCACACCCAGCGCCAGCCCGCCAGCGATCATCGCGGGCGTTGCTTTCCTGCGTGGCGGTGGCCGGGCGGCGGGTGGGTGTGGCAACGTGTCTATACGCGGGGTAGAGACCGTTTTTTCGTCTGCATCGGGTAGCGCGAAGGTCAGAATCCCTATGTCGGCGGGGGCAGTATCGGGCGCTTCATCGGCGGCCAGCATTTGCGAGGTGTAATCGCGCATGGCCTGTGCCGTTCGTGCAGGCGGGAGTTCGGTGGGTGGCGCGTTCCTCTGTTCGGGGAACAGCGGCGGCAGAGAGGCATCGTTCATGAGATGCTCCAGCACCGCGCCCACCATGCGGGCGTTCTTGGGACGGCGCTCACGGTTCTTTTCGAGCATCCAGTAGATCAGGCCAGCCAGCCCCCACGACCCCATGCTGGTGTAATTGCGGTAGATGCTGATGTCCGGCGTGTCGCCGTAACTGACTTTGTACAGCACCGCGCCGGGACTCTCGTCATCGAACGGGCGAACGCCCGTCAGCATCTCGTACAGCATCACGCCCAGTGACCAGATGTCGGCACGTTCGTCTATGCGCTGCCCCTGTAGGGCTTCGGGGGGCAGGTAGGCCAGCGTCCCCATAATCACATCGGAACGGGTGTTGAGCGAGGCATTCCCGATGCGGGCGATACCGAAGTCCGACAGGCGCGGCGTGCCATCGGTGGCGATCAGCACGTTCGCAGGTTTGATGTCGCGGTGGATGATTTTGAGCCGATGGGCGCGTGCCAGTGCGTCGGATAAGTCCAGCGCGATATTCAGGATTTCGTGGACGGGCATTTTCGGCGTTTCTTCCAGCCGATCTCGCAACGAGCCGCCTTCGACGTATTCCATGATGATGTAGTGGAATCCGTTTTCGTGGATGGTGTCCAGCGCCTTAACGATGCAGGGGTGATTGAGCTTGCGAAGGGTTTCCCCCTCGCGCTCAAAGCGCACCACGATGTCCGGGTCGTTTTGCACGATCTCCGGCTTCAACTCTTTGACGGCAACTGTTTCGCCTGTAGATCGGTCACGCCCCAGAAATACAGTACCCATCGCGCCGACACCGATTTGCTGAAGTTTTTCGTAGCGACCAGCAATCAACGCAGATTGCCCCATATTTTTTCCTCGGACAAAATGACGATTTATCCTTCAAAACGGAACGACGTATTGCCGCAGAAATGTGCCTATGCCCTCATTCGTGCAGCGGCTTCTGCCACATCGGACATGCCGCCCTGCGTGACCACCAGCGACCCCGCGCCGATCACGCTCACGTTTTCGCCTAGCGCGGCGCGTTCGATGCGCAGGTTTTCCCAGTAGGCGCGGTCAATGCAGTATTCCTGA
>CAIPFY010000073.1 GCA_903864435.1 uncultured Chloroflexota bacterium
ATCACAACCTTGTCCGGCAGGGAACACGCTTGTACCTGCAAAGCGAAGGCATCGAGATCGTGGGCGAGGCCACCAATGGCCGCGAGGCGGTGGAGATGGCGCGGACGCTGCGCCCGGATGTGGTGGTGCTGGATATTCACATGCCCGAACTCACGGGCATCGAGGCCGCCCGCCGCATCCACCATGAACTACCGGAGACGCGCCTGCTCATCCTCTCGGCCTATGACCAACCGGCCTATGTGAGCGCCTTGCTGGAAGCGGGGGCGGACGGCTACGTGCTGAAAACCGCCGAACTGAGCCAACTGCTGACCGCGCTGCGCGAAGTGGCACAGGGACACAGCGCCTTCGACCCGGCGCTGATGCACAACACCGCCAGCGCCCTGACCGAACGTGAACGCGATGTGCTGCTGCAAGCCGCGCACGGCCTGACCAACAAGCAGATCGGCGCGGCGCTGTTCATCTCGGATCGCACCGTGCAGGGGCATTTGCAGAGTATCTACGCCAAGCTGAACGTGACCACCCGCACTGAAGCCGTGACGACGGCACTGGCACAGGGCTGGATTAAACTCGACTGACCAGAAAAACCGGAGGGCTTATGCCAAGCGTCCTATTCGCCCTGCTGCTCGTGTCGCTGGCCGCCAACGGTTGGCTGGTGTGGCGCGTGTGGCGGCCTGTGCGCCGCCTGTCCGCCGGGGCGGTGCGCCTCGCGGAAGGCGAACTGGGCACGCTGGAACACCCCTGCAACGGCGTAAGCGAGATCGAGTCGCTGCGGCGGGCGATGCTGGCGATGGCCGGTCATGTGCAGCGGGCGCAGGCACAGAGCCATGCCTACGCCGGGGCGCTGGTGCGCGGGCAGGAAAGCGAACGGCAGCGCCTCGCCCATGAACTGCACGACGACACGGTGCAGGCGCTGGTCGCGCTCGGTCAAAGCCTCGATCTGGCGCGGGCGGCGCTACACACGCAACCGGCAGCGGTGGGCGAGATGCTCTCCAGCACGCGCACGATGACCGCGCAAACTGCTGCCAGCCTGCGCGACATGATTGCCGACCTGCGCCCGCCCGCGCTGGATGAACTGGGGCTGGCGACGGCGCTGCGGATGCTGGCGAACACCCGTCATCCGGGGCTGAACATCCACATCGAAGGGACGGAACGCCGTCTGGAGTCCACGCTGGAACTGGCGCTATTCCGCACCGCGCAGGAGGCGCTGAACAACGCCCGCCGCCATGCCGCCGCATCGCACATCAGCCTGCGTCTGTCGTATCAGCCGCACAGCATTGTGCTGTCCGTCGAGGATGATGGGCGCGGGTTCACGCCGCCGCCCGACCTGAACACGCTGGCGATGGATGGGCATTTCGGGCTGGTGGGCATACAGGAACGGCTGACCGAATACGGCGGGACGCTGCGCGTGAACAGCACACCGGGCAGCAGCACACGGTTGGAAGCCAGCATCCCCACCGGAGAGCGCGAACAACCGGGCAGCGAAGTGCGCGATCCGGTATGCAGCGCCCTGCTTCAGCCGGAGCAGGCTTTCGGCAGCGCGGTCTACAACGGGCAAACCTATTACTTCTGCTGTCCGGTCTGCCGGGGGGCATTCCAGCGCGACCCGCAAGCGTACATCCCCAAATGACCCTCATCCCCCATCCCCTTCTCCCTCAAGGCGAAGGGGTGCAATAAAGCTACACGACTCTTAATTCCCTCAACCCTGAGGGAGAGGGATAAAGGGTGAGGGTTTTGCATCCTAATCGGTGACGACCACGCCTTTGATGCCCTCGAAGCGGCTGGCAGCTTGCAGCGCGGGTTCAATCGCGTCCAGAC
>CAIPFY010000074.1 GCA_903864435.1 uncultured Chloroflexota bacterium
GGCCCGGATCGAAGGTGATGACATCATCAATCTGGGTGGCGACGATCAAGGCGCTGTTATCCTGCGCTGCAACGGTCAGCAGACCGAGCATGAGCGCCACCACAGCGACGATCCCGATACGCAAAAACAATTTCATTGTTCACTCCTTTTGAGTTCAAAACAGTCGGGAGCGTAGTTTAACACGTTGCGAGATTAGCAACAATTCGATATTTTGACGGTAGACGGGCGAAATTCTTCGGGTGATTTGATCTTGCGATCCGTCCTCAAGGGCGGTTTCCGCTGCCTGTTCAAATCGTGGGAGCGCGGCGTTCGTGCCTACAAATGTTTGAGGAACGACTCGGGATCGCGCAGGAAATCGCGGGTCAGGCGGACGTGTTCCAGATCGTCATAGGCGACGGGGGCAATGGGCTGCCTGTCGAAGTTGAGGAGGGTTGCGCCGGGGTAGGCCATCAAAATCGGGGAGTGGGTGGCGATGATGAACTGCGCCCGCTGCTGCTCCACCAGCGGCTTGATGAGCGACAGGAACGCCATCTGACGCAGCGGCGACAGCGGCGCTTCCGGCTCGTCCAGCAGGTACAGGCCGTCCGGCACGAACCGCGCCTGAAAGAAGGCGAAAAAACTCTCGCCATGTGACCGCTGATCGAGGTCGCCCTGATACTGTTCCTTCAGCGCGTGCAGTTCGTTGTGGTAAGGTAGCTTGGCGAGGCTGCGGGCATACTCCGAACGATCGGCATATTCCTCATCCACGTCCCGTAAGTCCGCCTCCAGCCCTTCGCGGATGGCAGACAGCCGCCGCGCATAGCCGAAGAAATCCTCGGCGCGCAGGAACAACCCGCGCCGCGTCTGCTTGCTCCACGACAGTTTCAGGCAACCGGCCAACCGCCGCGCCGCCGCCAGCGATTCGTCCGCGCCCATTTCGTGCGCACCGGCGGCAGGTAGATGGGTGGCCGCCGCTAGTGCCTCCAGCAGCGTAGACTTGCCGCTGCCGTTCTCGCCCACCAGAAATGTGACCGGAGTCTCGAAATGCAGCGTTTCCAGTGACCGGATGGCCGGCACAGTGAAGGGGAAGGCGTTCGCCTGCGACTCCATCGGCACGGTGCGGCGCAACTCGCGCAGGTGAATGGTCATCAGTGGTCCCTACCGCAGCCGGTGTCCGGCTGGCATCCGAACGGAAACCGGATTATAGCGCATGGACGGACAACGCTTGTTGCGCGGCTTCCTGCACGTTTTCATGCTCACTCTGTCGGGCGGCGTGGACGATGGCGGACGCGGCGGGTGAGCCTAAACTGGCGGTGATCTTGACGAATTGCGCCTGCACTACCGGGTCGGATTCGCGTTCATAAGCCGTCCGCAACAGGTCGGCGGCGCGGGGAATCGGCAACCACGCCAGCGGCCAGAGGGCGGCCTCGCGCACGGTGGGCAGCGGGTCGGTCAGCGCGGCTTCCAGCGCATTCACCAGCGCACCGCTGGCGGCATGAGTCACCAGATTGATCTTCAGGTAGTTGGTGGCGTGAAACAACCCGCGCAGCACCGCTTGTCGCGTCTGTCCGCTGTGCTGCTGGATGAGCTGCGCCAGTTCCGCCAGACACGACTCGCCCGCCACTTCTAGCAGGCTGAGCGCCGCCGCGTACTGCACATCCATATCGGGATCGTGCAGGTGGGCGCGAATGAGGGGCAGCGCCTGCGATAGCCCGTTTGTGCCGAGGATTTCCAACGCCTGTATGCGCACTTCAGGATCGTTCGCCAGCAGCACCGCATCAAAAACAGGGATCGTCACCGGGTCTTGACAGTTTCGCAAGCCCCACGCGGCGGCGGCACGCACGCTGTCGGCTTCGTCGCGCAGTACCCGCGCCATCAACTGATAGGCGCTCAACTCGTGCGCGTCCGCTAGGGCATACATCCCGTTTTCGCGCACCCGCACGTCCGTATCGCGTAGCGCCTGCTGGATCATCGGCTCGATGGCGAACCACGAGAAGCCGTACAACTGACGGGCAACCGAGGCGCGGGTGGGGGCGTTCCCCTCGTTGAGCGCCTGCTGCATCACCAGCCGCGCCGCCCGATCGCCGCGCTGGTTCAGAATGCGGGCGGCGGCATAGCGCACGTAGAAGGCGTCACTGCGTAAGGCTTCGGCGGCTACTGCCAGCGGCACACTGGCGGGGGGCAGCACTTCGAGCAGATTCGCCAGCCGCTTGAGGGGTAGCAGGCGCTTGCCCTTCAGCGTGTAGGTGGCAGAAAGGCGTGGTTCGCGTCCGGTCACTGTGGTCATGGTGTCGTATCCTAGGGGTCACACCGTATCTTTATTTCATTTTTCATTCTAACCCCATCCCGCCCTTCTCCGAATATGGGAATTGTGTGGGGAAGGGAAGATCCATTAGCGGGGTGGTTCAAAATATAATACAATTCGCCTGATTAGCGTGATACAGATGTAGAGGTTATGCTCTGCAAACGGTTTTGAAAAATCCTGCTCTGAATCTTGATGTTTCTTCCCTCAATGACGTAACTTTTAATTGATTTGTGGGGGTAGGCTAGTGCCTAATCATATTCACCCATTTGAAACTGAACTCAGTATAGCTAGGGAAGAAATCGCTTTTGAATTACGCGGGGTTCCTGACTTAGCTTGGCTTGATTTTCTGCTGAACCCTCGTCGGCTACGAGGTAGTGATTTCCTGATGCGCTGGTCGCAAGGCGTATGGAGCGAAAATCGTCTTGTTGAGGCGGTGAATAATCAAGGTGAATATTTCGCAATCCCGTATGGGCCAAGTGGAACTGCGCCAACCGAGGATGTTCGAGCA
>CAIPFY010000075.1 GCA_903864435.1 uncultured Chloroflexota bacterium
GCCTGTTCAAAAAGACCTGCGGCCCGGTCGCACCGGAAATCTACCGCCTGTCATTCCCGAACCTGTACCGCCGTCCGGCAGGCATGAGCGAAGACGCTTATGTGGACGATGCGATTGCCCGTCTGGAATATGCCTTCACCGCGCAGGTTGACCCCTCGGCGGTGGCGGCGATTGTGCTGGAGACGGTGCAGGGCGAAGGCGGCTTCATCGCCACGCCGCCGCGCTTCCTCCAGCGCGTGCGCGACCTGTGTACGCAGCACGGCATCGTGTACGTGGCGGACGAAGTGCAGTGCGGATTCGGGCGCACGGGCAAGCTGTTCGCGGTTGAGCATTACGGCATTGTGCCGGATTTGATCGTCACGGCGAAATCGCTGGCGGCGGGGATGCCCCTGTCGGCGGTCACAGGCAAAGCCGAAATCATGGACGGGGCGCACCCCGGCGGCTTGGGCGGTACGTATAGCGGCAACCCGCTGGCCTGCGTCGCCGCTATCGAGGCCATCGAGATGATCCGCCAGCCCGCCTTCCTCGAACGGGCGGCGGCGGTGGGGGCGCGTTTCCATCAGCACATGCTGGCGATGCAGAACGACTTCCCGCTAATCGGGGATGTGCGCGGCGTGGGGCCGATGATGTTGATGGAACTGGTGAAAGACCGCGAGAGCAAGGTTCCGGCGGTGGACGAGACGAACATGCTGGCGCAGGAATGCCTGAAGCGCGGCCTGATCGCCATCCGCGCTGGTCTGTTTAGCAACTGCATCCGCCTGCTGCCGCCGCTGAACATCAGCGACGACGAGATTGACGAGGGCATGGCGGTCATGCGCGAGGCGTTGGCTGTGGTCGAAAGCCGCCGCTGACCTAAGACCGATCACCTGCATTGTCGGCTTATGCGGCAACCGGGGTGCATCTTAACAACTGACTCCTGAAAGGGGTGAGGCGGCTAAGGTGCGCCCGCCTGCTTTTGCCGCGCCAGTTCGTTCGAGCCGCCGAGGGGGTGCGTTTGCGCCAGTGTTGCCAGATTGAAGCCACGCAGTTCTTTCGCCATCAGCGTGAGCGCGTCGCCATACGCACCCGCCGCCAGCGTACTGCCGAAGGGGAGCATGCCTTCGCCTTCGGCGCTGCTGTCTACTTGCAGCACCACGACTAAATCGCTGAGGGCGGCCAGTTCGCTCTGCGGGTTGGCTGTCCACGCCATGATCTTCGCGCCGCGTTCGTGGGCGATGCGGGCGAAGCGGTTGATGTCGTCGCTCTTGCCAGCTTTGGACAGGGCGATGAGTACATCGTCAGCCTGCATCATGGCAGATTGACCGTGCAGCGCGTCGCCGGGGGGGACGGCAAAGGCGGTCATGCCGCAGGTCGCCAGCAGATGCGCCAGCCGATAAGCGATTGCGCCGCTGGTGCCCGCGCCCGTCACGATAATCTTGCCTTTGCATTCAGCCACCAGCCGCACCGCTTGCACAAAGGTGTCATCCAGCTTATCCGCAATCGCCAGCAGCGCCGCGCCTTCCGCCCGAATCTGGGCGCGGGCTGCCGTCAGCATATCCTGTTCGTTCATGATATTCGTTCCTCATGGTGACGCTGCTTGTAGTGTCCCTCAAACTCACAGCACCTGCAACGTGTCGGTCGCGCTCCACGCGCCGCAGCCGCCTGTGCTGGTGCTACAGGCCCGCACCTGCCAGTAGTACGTTCCGGCTGAAAGGGTCATCGGGGCTGTCCATGTCGTGTTGTTGGCGGGAATCGCCGTATCGCTATAGAAGATATTCATGAAGCTGCTGCTCTCGCTCAGGCGAATCTCGTAGCGGAGCGCCCACGAGACGGGATTCCACGTCAGAGTAGGGGTGGTGTCGGTGGTGGCGTTGCGCGTGGGGGCTTCCTGTCCATTGCAGCCAACCCCAAATCCAGTGCTACTACTGCCGGGGTAGCTGGCGAGCGTCCCCAGTTTGAAGCGCCGGATCGAGTAATACTGGCTGTCAATGGTGATTGAGGCGGCGGTGTGGTTGCCGTCCAGATAGTTGATCGCCCCGAAGGTGGCGTTGAAGGTGCTGTTGATGATATCGGAATACCACAGGTTGGCACTGGCATCGTAGTAGCTGGCGCGGACGTTGATCTGTGTACAACTGATTTGTTCCCAGCGGGCGCGGATGATGTCACCCGGTTCGGGTATATAGCGTCCGGGCGCTGCCGCCGCTGCTGGCAGTTGCCATTCTGCCAGTTTTTGTGCTGTGCCGCCCAACCACGCCTCGAACCACAGTGAGAATACCCCGCTGGCGTTGGCATGGGGGATGACTTCGAGGTTCTCTTCGCGGTTGACTTCTTTGTGGAAGCCAATCATGGCGGAACAATAGTTGTTGGTGCAGGTGGGCGGTGTGCCGTTCGGCCAGTCTATTTCAATCTCGCCCCAACCATCTGTGACCGAGGGCATCCGGTCAATATTACGGCCTGCTTGCAAGCGGGTGGTGGGCGAATACAGGCCGTAGGTCGCGTGGAGCGTGGGCTGATACTGCCATGTTGACCAGTCGTACTGCACCTGCACGCCGCTGAGGGTGCGGAAGTTTTGCTCCTGCACCGAGGCGGTGGAACGGTTGTCCGTCCCGTCCGGGAAGTTGCCGGTGGTGTGGGTGCGCCACTCGTCCACGTATACGTTCAGGCTGTCCGGGCTGTTGGTGCTCAGGATGCCGATGGCTGACCGATCATAGGTTTCGGTGTCCATCTTGCCCTGACGATACCAGCCGTAGAAATTGCCGTTGATGAGGAAGGCGAAGGCGCGTTTCACGCCCTGACCACTCTGGCTGTGCAGGCCGATTTCGAGGTCGAACCACTGGTCGAGGGGGACTGTGCCGTAAGCCGGAAATTCCTGTTGCGACCCGTTGCTGTTCGCGCCGCGTACCCGCAGCGCCCCGCCGGAGGTGACGCGCAACTGCCACCCGTACTGGCTGGTGTTGGCGCTCACCCAGTAACTCGTCAGCGTGAAATACTCGCTGCCGCTGAGGGCGCTGACGGTGGCGGAAGGGATGTAAACCCGCGTCCGCTGCCAGCGCCAATCGCCGGGGCGCTCCTGCCAGATGCGACCAGTCGCGGCGCTGCTGAAACTGGTGCGGATGGCTGCGCTCTGTCCGCTGCCGCCCGTGTGGAGCAGCGCGGAGGCGGTTCCAGCGGCGGCCTGTGCGGTGCTGCGCGTGACCGTGCCACCGCTGGCATCCGATGCGACGACCCAAGTGTCCTGCGCGGACTCGAACGTTTCCAGCACGGCGGCGGCGGCGTTGACCGGCACAAGGGGTAAGAGCAAGCTCAGTCCAAACAATCGGATCACCCATTGAATGATGCGCATGGCAAACCCTCATCAACCGTGTTGGCTACGATGTATTTTCTTAACCGTCACAGTGTTTCGGAAGTTACTTGCAATGGCATAACACGGTGATGAGAGAATATGCGCTTAAGCCCCCTTGTCCGCGCCCATCAGGGCGGCGCGGGTGACGATTCGCAGGGCGAACAGCAGCAGGATGCCGTCAATCAGCCACACCACGAGGCCGATGCCGAAGGCCACCAGCACGCTGAGATACAGCAACCCCGCCACCTGACCGATGACCAGCATGATGACGGGCAGCACCAGCAAGCCGGTGTTCTGGTAGGCTTCCATGAAGCTCTTGACCCGCGCCGAGATGACCACCGCGCCCATCATGCCTAGCACCGCCACCGCTGGCGTGACCCACAACACCATCACCCACCAGTGCGGCAGCGGGAACCACACGCGCCCCATGACCACGCCGCCTGCGCTGTTCAGCACCAGCGTGTACACGGCGAAACCCGCCCATGTGAGCAGCACCGCCGGAATGACCGCCGCCAGCATTTTGCCGGTGAACAACTCGCGCTCGGTGGCGGGGGTGTAGAGCAGCGCCTCCATTGTTTTGCGCTCCTTTTCGCCCACGAAGCTGTCCGAGCCGATCACGCTGGAGGTCATGATGGGCAGGATGAGGAACAGCGGCGAGAACAGGTAGCCTAGCAGCAGCACGATCATGGTCTGGCTTTCGTTGAGTCCGGCGATAGAGGCCGCCATCGCCGGTGGCAGGTTCGCCAGAAACAACTCCAGATCGGCATCCTTCATCATATCGCCAGCCTCGCCGTTGGAGAGCGTCCCCGGCAGGACGATGATGAGCAGCGGCAGCACCACGCAGAAGATCAGCGGCACGATGAGAGTGGGTGCCCACGCCATTTTGTTCCCGCGCACTTCGCGCCAGTCCTTGAGGGCGATTGCCCGGATGGTTCGCCAGTTCATGATGCTTCGGCCTCCGCTTGCAGTTTGAAGTAAATGTCATGGAGCGAATGGGCGCGGGGGGTCACGCGCAGGATTTGCGCGCCCGCCGCCGCCGCCGCTGATACCACCGCCGGAATCACGCTCTCGTCGCGCACCTGCACTGCCAGCGCCGCGCCTTTGATCTGCACCTGCGTCGCGCCAGCCACGCCCATCAGCGCCGCATCCAGTCCGGCGGGGGGCGGCGCGGTTAGGCCGATGTCCACCCACTGACCATCCCACAGGTTGCGCCCCAGATCGTCCGGTTTGCCCACCGCCAGTAATCGCCCGTGATTCAGGATGCCCACGCGGTCACACAGCCGTCCGGCTTCATCAAGGTTGTGGGTACACAGGAACACGGTGCGCCCGTCCGCGCCGCTGTACTGCGCGATCAAATCCGTCACCTGCTGCGCGGCTTCGGGGTCGAGTCCGGCGGTGGGTTCGTCGAAGAACAGGATGTCCGGCTGATGAATCAACGTTCGCGCCAGCGCCAACCGCTGCTTCATGCCCTTGCTGAAGCCGCCTGCACGGTCATCGGCGCGGTCATGCAGCCCGAATTGTTCCAGCAGCGCATCGGTGCGGCGGGCGAGATCGGCCTCCGGCACGCCGTACAGCGTCCCGAAGAAGTGCAAGTTCTGGCGGGCGGTCAGCCGTTCGTAGATGGACGGGGTTTCGGTCAGCACCCCGCTGCGGCGGCGCAGCGCATCGCCCTGCGTTTGTGGGTCGCAACCGAGGACGTGGGCGCGTCCGGCATCGGCCTTCAGCACGCCGTTCAGCAGGCGCACCAGCGTGGTCTTACCCGCGCCGTTTGGCCCCAGTAGGCCGAACACCTCCCCGGCTTCCGCCCGGAAGCTCAACTCATTGACCGCAGTGCGCGTCCCGAAGCGGCGCACCAGTCCTTCCGTTTCAATGGCTACGCTCATGTGGAATGCTCCTTCGCCCGCCGCTGATGGATTCCGCACCAACTGGTCTGTTTGTCCAAACCGCAAACGGTGGGCATAATCTACACGTTCCATTCTATATCTCTATATCGAGCAGAAGGGTAGTCCATAAGTGACCGCTGAAGCCGTCCCGAATCACCGCGAGTAACTATTCACGTAGTTGAAAGAGATTGAAGTGTCAGAGGTATGGCGCAAATCTGTGCTACAGGAGGCGCACCAGCCAATCTGACAACCCACCCGCAGGTCTGTTCATCGAGTATCTGGCTTTTGCCCTCATGGCCAAACTGAGTACCGAGTGGAGGCGTTCCGGGGTATTTGGGGAGGGCGGTTCAAGCGATTTTTCAATTCGCACAAACGCACTTCCAAAATAGTGACCTCGGATTGCAATGCTACACTGTGGTGGTTTGTTTCGTCTTCGGAAAGTTGGACGAGCATGTCACGATCTATGTAATTGACTGTAATCCATCCGTTAGAAACGGTCGAGGAGGAGTATGTTGAGTGAAAAATTTTCAGTCGCCGAGTTTATCGCTTTAGCCTGTGCCATAGTTATGGGTCTCGCTTTCTTGGTTATGCCGTGGGTGAATGTGCTGGGAGTGAGTCAGACGGGAGTTAGATTACTATCTGATGCGCAATCTCTCATCCAAAATGACATATCTAGCCTGTGGTTAGTTCCCATAGCGGCGGGCGTAGGCGGTTTGGTTGCCTTGTGGGGGCTGTTGGATGCTTCAGCACGAAGCATTAGTAGAGGGGGTGCTTGTTTAGCAGGGATCATTAGCTTGATTTACTACGGCATCTTCTTTGTTCAGAACAGTAAAAGTCCGATTGATGTAACGGGCTTAGTGGGTGCTGGTTTTTGGGTCGCGCTCTTTGCCTCTGTTTTTCTGGTATTACAGGTCTTCGTTCCGCGTCCTGTGTCTACCCCTATTGATCAGGTGAATAGTGATCACCGCGACGACCGGATTGTCGTCATCATCGCCTATCTCGGTTTCATCGTGCTGGGGATGCCCGGTGCGCTGCTCGGAGTGGTGACACCCTATATCAATGATACATTCAGCCTGTCGTTAGATGCGATTGGCCTGCTGCTGCTGACGGTGACGGTGGGGTATGTGGTTGCCAGTGCGGTGTGCGGGCGGGCGATTTCCCGGTTGGGCGCGGCGTGGTTGTTCGCGGGCGGTCTGCTGCTGAACGTGATTGGCCTGACCGGATATGTGGTGTCGCCTTCGTGGGGGGCGATGGTCGTTTGCGGCCTATTCTCCGGTTTGGGCGCGGGCTTCTTTGATGTGGGGCTGAATATTTACTTCGCGGCGCATTTCGGCCCGCGCCTGATGAACTGGCTGCATGCCTGCTTCGGGATCGGCGCAACGGTGGCTCCTCTGGTGATGACAGCACTTTTGAATCGCGGCGCGGATTGGCGTTCGGGGTATGTGCTGATCGTCGTGTTATTCCTGATCGTGATCGCGCTGATTATGCTCACGCGCTCTCGTTGGGACAGCCCCGGCGCGAACCAGACCACCGCCGCCGCAGAGAGCGTGCCAGCGATGGAAACGCTGCGCCTGCCGCTGGTGTGGATAGGCATCGGCCTGTTTCTGGCCTACGCTGGGCTGGAAAGCACTGCCGGTCAATGGGTGTACAGCCTGTTCACCGAAATGCGTAATGTGAAGCCGGAGACGGCTGGCCTGTGGGTGAGTATCTACTGGGGCAGTTTCACGGTGGGTCGTATCTTCTTCGGCGCGATTGTCAACTGGGTGAGCGCCGCTTTGCTCATCCGCCTGTGTACGGCGGGCGCGGCAGTGGGCGGGCTGTTGCTGTGGCTGCATCCCACGATGGAACTCAGTTTCGCAGGGCTGGCGTTGTACGGCTTCGCGCTCGCGCCGATTTTCGCGCTGCTGGTGACGAACACGCAGGATGTGTTGGGGCCGAAACACGGGGCGAACGCGATCGGATTTCAGATGGCAGCGGCGGGGATGGGGTTAGGGGTGCTGCCCGGTCTGGCGGGCGTGTTGGCCGCCAATACCAGCCTCGAAGTGGTGCCGCCTTTCCTGATGGTGCTGGTCGTGGTCATGGCGGTGCTGTACGAACTTACCCATAATCGTCGGCTGGCGAAGTCGTAACGATAACCTTCATCCCCCGCCTTTCGCTCTGAGGGAGAAGGGCGTAAGGCGAAGAAACCTCACCCCTGTCCCCTCTCCAACACGCGGAGTACCGCTTTGGAGAGGGGTGAAAGACGCATCTGTGTTTCTGACTCCCTTCGCCATGACGCGCAGCGGAAGGGCGGGGGATGAGTGCCAATCCGAACACATTATTTTGAACACGTAGCGCATTCGGACGGAGGAAAACACATGGCAATCAAGGTCGCAATGATCGGCGCGGGGTCGGTGGGATTCACCCGGCGGCTGATGCGCGATATTCTGTCGGTGCCGGAATTGCAGGATACGCATTTCGCGCTGATGGACATTTCGCAGCGCAATCTGGATATGGTGGCGCAGTTGTGCCAGCGCGATATTCAGGCCAACGGGCTGTCGGCGGTTATCAGCGCCACCACCAACCGCCGCGAGGCGCTCACCGACGCCGATTATGTGGTGTGCATGATCCGGCAGGGCGGGCTGGAAGCGTTCGCGCTGGATGTGAATATCCCGCTGAAGTACGGCGTAGATCAGTGCGTGGGCGATACGATCTGCGCGGGCGGACTGATGTACGCCCAGCGGACGATCCCCGAACTGCTGAGTCTGTGCGCCGACATTCGCGCCGTCGCCAAGCCGGATGTGCTGTTTCTGAACTACTCGAACCCGATGGCGATGAACACATGGGCTTGCAACCAGTACGGCGGCGTGCGGACGGTGGGGCTGTGTCATGGCGTGCAGCACGGGCATGAGCAGATTGCGACTTGCATCGAATTGTGGGCACGCAAAGAAGGGCTGATCGGGGCGGAGGAGCGCGTCACCAAGCGCGAGGTGGACATTATCGCGGCGGGTATCAACCATCAAACGTGGTACACCCGCGTGCAGTGGCGCGGCATGGACATAACCCCGCGCCTGCTGGAACTGTTCGAGAACCATCCCGAATACCGCCAGACCGAGAAGGTGCGGATTGATGTGCTGCGGCGCTTTGGCTACTACAGCACCGAGTCCAACGGGCATCTGAGCGAATATGTCCCTTGGTATCGCAAGCGCGTAGATGAAATCGGTCAGTGGATTGACCTGTCGCACTGGATTAACGGCGAGACGGGCGGGTATCTGCGCGAATGCACCGAAGGGCGTAGCTGGTTCGAGACGGAATACCCGAAGTGGTTGAGCGAAACCCCGCCGCCCATGACGCAGGACAACCGCAGCAACGAACACGGCTCGTACATCATCGAGTCGTTGGAAACCGGACGCATCTACCGGGGGCATTTCAACATCATCAACCGGGGGCATATCTCCAATTTGCCGGATGGCTGCGTGATCGAAATCCCCGGCTATGTAGACCATAACGGAATCAATATGCCAGTGGTGGGCGATCTGCCGCTGGCCTGCGCCGCCACCTGTTCTGCCAGCGTGCGCGTGCAGCAGATGGGCATGGAGGCGGCGGTACGCGGCGATGTGACGCTGCTCAAACAGGCCATGCTGCACGACCCGCTGGTGGGGGCGGTGTGCAACCCGGAAGAAGTGTGGCAGATGGTGGACGAGTTGCTGGTGGCGCAGGCACAATGGCTGCCCAACTACGTTCCCGCCGAGATCGAAGCTGCCCGTCAGCGGTTGGCGCAGGCCGAAGCGAACGGAACCCGCGTGAAACTGCGGCAGACGGACGGCGCGGCGCGGCTGAAGGTTCGCAGCGTGAGCGAACTGGCAGCTGCCCGCTAGACCCCCCCGTTCGCCGACGGAAAAACGAAAGGCGTTGTGACCGGATAAACAAAAACCAGCGAGGATTTCGCTGGTTTTTTATCTGTGATTTATTGCTTACAGTCCATCCGATTCAAACCGATGCGCTATCCGGGAATAGTACGCCGATTAGAACACTTTCTGAAGCAGGACTTGAACCTGCGACCCCCCAGGCTACAACTGGATGCGCTGCCACTGCGCCATAACAGAAAGTGCTCAAATCGAGGTGCTATTTCGTAACAATGCATCGGTGCGCTATCCGGGAATAGTACGCCGATTAGAACACTTTCCGAAGCGAGAGGTAATCCTACCGCAGATTCCTCTACAGCTACCACTGCAACAGAAAGTACTCTAATCGAGGTGCTATTTCGTAACAACGTATCGCCTCAATTAGTGCAATATTATCGAATATTCCGAGATGCGTCAAGAGCGAGTTTTGGGTGATTATAGAGGATTAATCTGTACGATGCTTATCTTGCGCTCTTGGTGGATGAGCATGTTCATACTGCACGGTTTTTAGTCAAATGAGTGGTTTCTAACAATCAGTCTTTCCAATCCCCCAAAAACTGGCGGATACCCATCGGGCGAAACGGGTTTATGCTTAGAGTCGGGGTGCGTGGCGTTGTGCCGCGCAACCCGATGTGTTCAGTGTGCGTATATACACGTAAGCAGCCGCGCAGGGGATGAACCTGCGACGACGTTGGGAAAAGTTCGCCATGTCTGACCCGAACACTGTGCAGTGGGTGACAGCCGCCTTACAGGGCGACCAAGATGCCTTTGCCGATCTGGTTTATGCCTATCAAGATTCGGTCTACAACCTGTGTTACCGGATGCTGGGGGAGCGCGTAGAAGCTGAGGATGCGGCACAGGAAGCCTTTTTACGCGCCTATTTGAACCTGCAACGCTATGACCCGCAGCGCCCATTCAAAACGTGGTTGCTGAGTATCGCATCCAACTATTGTATAGACCGGTTGCGCCGCCGTCGCCTGCAATGGATGTCGTTGGATGACGAGCCAACGGCGGATCGGCTGGCGTTGAGCAGCGACGAGCCAGAGCCGGAACATGCCACGCTCACCCGCGAACATAGCGCGGCGGTGCAGGCGTTGTTGAACGAACTCAGCCCGGATTATCGCGCTGTGGTGGTGCTGCGTTACTGGTACGACTATTCGTATGTGGAAATCGCGGACATGATGGATACGACCGAGAGCGCCGTGAAAAGCCGCCTGTTTCGCGCCCGTCAGGCGCTGGCGGATAAACTGGGCGACGAACAGGCCGCCCGCTTGGGTAAGCCGCTGATGGAGGGCTTGTAGCATGGCGAATGAACAGCGAAAGCGGCTGATGCAGGAGGCGCTGGATTCCGAACGCCAGCACGCACAGCGCCAGCATCTTGATCTGGACGCGGAAAGTACCGCCGAGTTCAGCCGCCTGAAGCAGGTGGATACGCTGCTGCGGACTGCCCCGTTTGAACGCGCTCCGGCGCGGTTGGCGCTGGGTATCATGGCAAAACTGGCGCAGGCTGTCCAGCAGCCGATGACGCATATCAGCGGGTTGGCGCTGGCGTTGGGGCTGGCGCTGGTGATGCTGATTACGCTGCCGGTGCTGATCGGCGGGTTGAGCCTGTTTTTGGGCGCGGCGGGGAGCGCTGCCGCTTTGAACGTGCTGCTCCAGCAAATTGTGAACCTGCTGGCTTCGGCGGTGGCGGTGCTGGATGGCTTCGTGCAGGGGGCGCAACAGGTGGTTAGCGAGTATCCGGTGGCGCCGGCGCTGCTGCTGTCCGTCGCGCCGCTGGTACTGTTCTGGCTGATGCGAGTCTGGCAAAAACGGGATTCGGATGAAGGGGAAGAATGATGCGGATAGATAATCGCACGCTGATGCTAGTCGCGCTGGCGCTGTTGCTCGTGATGGTGGTGTTCAATCCCGGCAGCATCAAGTCCATGCTGGATACGGTTGAATCGCTGGTGATGATCGCACTGGGGAGCGTGGCGACCCTATATCTGTGGAAACGGCTATGAGCAAGCTGCGGAATTTTCTTATCCTCGGCGGGTTTATCCTCGCCACGTTCGCTCTGGCCTCATGGGTGCGCGGGCGGGTGGAGTCGCCTCCTACCACCGATGCCCTCGTTGAAGGCATTCTCATCACCGACCATTATCAATTGACGGGGACGCTCGATCAATCGCTGGTGGTGGCGGCGGATACGGCGGCGCTGGCGGAGTCGGCGCGGGTGTTTGGCGACGCGGCGCTGGTCGGGCGTTCAGGCGTGACGGTGGACGGGCAGGTGCAGGGCGATCTGACCGCGATGGGCGAGACGTTCATGCTCAGTTCAGGGGCGCACGTCGGCGGGGCGCTGTCCTTCATGGGGCATAGCGCCACCGTGAACGGCACGGTTGAGGGCGACCTGACGCTGGTAGCCGAGCAGATCATGCTGGGGCCGCAAGCGCACATCAGCGGGCGAATCGCGGCTTGCGGCGGGCAGGTGGACGATCAGCGGGTGGATGTGGCGGCGCTGCCACCGTGCAGTCAGTCCGATTTGATGCCGCGTTTCGAGGCGTTGCAATCGCTGGCGCAGGTCGGCGCAGGCGGATTTTCGTCCGGCGGGGCGCTGGCCTCGTTCTCGTCGGCCTTCGTGCTGGCGGGGCTGACGGCGCTGCTGGCGGCGGCTTTCCCGCGCCGTGTGCGGTTGGCGATGGAAGCGGTGCGGGCTGCTCCCGGCTATTTGACGGGCGCGGGCTGCTTGACGTTGTTCGGGTTGGCGGGATTCGGGCTGTTGGCGCTGCTGGTGCTGGCCTTTGTGCCGCCGTTAGGGTTGATTTTGCTGCTGGCGGCGGCGGCGCTGTTCGTGCTGCTGGTTGCGGCGCTGGTGATGGGCTGGGTGGTGCTGGCGGCGGCGGTGGGCGACTGGATAGCGCGGAAGTTCGGCGCTCAGACTGTGCCGCCGCTGATGACCGCTGCTCTGGGCAGCATGACACTGACGCTGGCGTTGAACGGGCTGGTGTTTCTGCCGTTCGGCGGGCTGGTGGCGCTGGTGAGCGGCGTGCTGCTGGGGTTGATCGGAGTGGGCGCGGTCTACCGCACACGCATGGGCGGGCGGCGCTTGGATGAGGCGCATTTGGAAATTGGGGCAGCCCTCACCCCCAACCCCTCTCCCAACCGCTGAGTACAGCTAGGAGAGGGGAGGAATGCCGTGTCCGCTTGCTTTACCCCCTTCGCCATGACGCGCAACGGAAGAGAGTAGGGGATGAGGGTTTATATCCCCCAAATCCGAATGCGGCGCTTGGATGAGGCGCATTTGTTGCGGGGGTAAGTATCGGTTATCCTCAATCTATCTTTCATGGATAGCGCGAGGAGTGAAAAATGATGCTGCGCCGTCTCATCATCCTGTTGATGTGTTTGTTTGTGGGGGCAGCTTTTGCCGCCGCGCAAGAGACTCCCGGTGTTATGGTAGATGTGGGCGAGAGCGATACGCTCGTCTCGATTGCCGAACGCACGGGGACAACGGTGGACTGCCTGCGTACTGCCAACGGCCTCGCGGCGGATGCCACACTGGAAGGGTTGAGCCGGTTGTTCGTGCCGGACGCTTGCGCGGCAGTTGAGTCCACTGGCGATCAGGGCGGCGGCGCGACCACCACCACCGTGACCCCTTTGAGCGACCAGTCGTATGTGGTGAAGGCCGGCGACCGGCTGACCCGAATCGCGCAGCAGTTTGGCGTGACGGTGCAGTGCATCGTGGATAGCAACGCCATCGCCGACCCGAATTTGATCTACCCCGGTCAGGTGTTGCTGATAACCACCGCCTGTCAGGGTGGCGGCGGCGGCGTGACCACCATGACGACAGCGAGTGCCACGACAGAACCCGCCCTCGCCTGCCGCTTTGACCACAACGCGGGACGCAGTGCCCCCGGCAACCTGTACACCGTGCAGTCGGGCGACTTGCTGGACTTCATCGCCTGCGATTTCAATGTGGATTTGACGTGCTTGCTGGCGTCCAACCCGGAGATTACCCATCGCAGCCGGATCGCGGTCGGGCAGGTGTTGGTGATTAATCGCGCTTGCCCGATCTGGACGGACGCGACGCGCCCGCGTTAGCACCGCCGTATGAACGACAGAGGGGACGCTGCGCGTGGTGTGCAGCCGCCCCCTGTGTCTATCCTTTACTGCCCCTGTCCCAGCGAATAGCCGGGAATGCCGTCGAAGTTGCAGAGGTGTTCGGTCTTGATGAAGTCGAAACCCGCATCGGAGAGCTTGCCGAGCAGTTCCACGATCTGCCCGTGCTTGAGGGGCGCGTTGTCCTTGCTCATGTAGCGGCAGCGCCAGTGATCCACGCAGAAGGTTTCGGCAGCGCCCTTAGGCCACACTTTCTGACCGCGATTGCTAATCATCGCCAGATCAAAGCCGTCATGGTTGACCTTCAATAACTGTTCGCCTAGCACGTTCGGATTGCGGTCGGCTTCGTCCCACGCGAGGAAGATGTCCACGCCCACCGTGTCCTTCTTGGCGGGGGCACGCACGCTGACCGCCGCGCCGGGGGGGATGCTGTCGCCGTTGGCGTAGCTGACCGGCTTGAGCGTCTGCGGTTGCTGACCGAGGCGGGCGATGATCGCCTCGCCAAACTCCTTCGTCCCCACCTTCTGCTTGCTCACGCCGTCGCGGAAGATGTCGTAGGTATGCACTCCGTCCTCGACGGTACGCAGCCATGCGTTGTGAACGCGCTCCGCCACGTCCGGTTGACCGATGTGTACCATCATCATCACGCCCGCCAGCAGCAGGCCGGACGGGTTGGCGAGGTTCTGACCGGCGCGGCGCGGGGCGCTGCCGTGAATGGCCTCGAACATGGCGGCGTGCTGCCCGATGTTCGCCGACCCCGCCAGCCCGACAGAGCCGGCAATCTGTGCTGCCACGTCCGACAGGACATCGCCGTACAGGTTGGGCAGCACAAGGACATCGAACATTTCTGGCGTGTCGGCCATCTTCGCCGCGCCGATGTCCACGATCCAGTGCTCTTTTTCCAGTTCAGGATATTCCACGCCGATCTCGTCAAAGACCTTGTGGAACAAGCCGTCGGTCAGCTTCATGATGTTGTCTTTGGTGAAGGCCGTCACCTTCTTGCGGTTGTTGCGCCGCGCATACTCGAAAGCGTAGCGCACGATCTTCTCGCAACCGGGGCGGGTGATGAGCTTCAAGCACTGGTAGACCTCATCCGTCTGGCGGTGTTCGATGCCCGCGTACAGGTCTTCCTCGTTCTCGCGGATAATCACGATGTCCATGATCGGATGCTTGGTTTTGATGAACGGCGAATAGCTGACGCAGGGGCGCACGTTGGCGTATAGGCCGAGCGTCTTGCGGGTGGTGACGTTGATGCTCTTGAAGCCCGTCCCCTGCGGCGTGGTCAGCGGCGCTTTGTAGAACACCTTGGTGCGGCGTAGCGAGTCCCATGCTGCCGGTTCGATGCCGGCGGTGTTGCCCGCCATGTAAATCTTCTCGCCCACCACGATTTCTTCGATGTCGATCTGCGCCCCCGCCGCCTGCAACACCTGCAAGCTGGCCGCCATAATCTCCGGGCCGATGCCATCCCCATACGCCACTGTGATCGGTGTCTTGCTCATGTCCTCAACCCCCCTCTTGGGTATGAAATAAAAATAGGCCAACGTCAACTCCCGAAACTTCGGGAATTCACGTTGGCCTACTGAACAGCTAGTCTAATGGACTGTCTGCGCGGTCTGCCGCGACTCATTTGTCACGAACACGGATAGGATAACGGCAATCGCGGGATTTGTACAGCCCTATTAAACCAACACTCATCTTGTTTATTGAGGTGGGCTGTTGTTGTATACTGAAAACAGGGGTGAGGAGGTGAAAAGGTATGACGACTACTGAACTGTATGAACAAATATTAGCGCAAGTACTCCAACTACCCCCCCCGTGAGCGATTGCATCTGATCGCGCAGATAGCTTTATCTGTTGAGCGTGAACTCCAAATGATAACACTCGCTGCTCAATCGCCTGCTGAGGGCAATCTGGCGATTGACACCGAAGAATCAGGCTGATGGGCATGGAGGATGCAGACCATGACGGTTATGGAGATTGTGGAACAGGCGAAAAAACTCACGCCGCAAGAGCGAGAGGATTTGCTCATTCAGTTGCAGGCGCTACTCACAGATGCACCCTCATCCAGCATTCCCAAAACGGGCGCTGAAATCGTTGCATGGCTGGAGGCGGTAGAAGCGCCACTCGATTTGCTGGTGGATGAGCATATCGAAGACCCGACAGAATGGGTGAAGGCGCAGCGGCAGAAGCGGCAGCTTAAGATTTGGGGCGAGGATGGATGATGGATGCGATTGTGGATACTACCGTCATCGTTCATCTGCTGCGGCGCTATAAGCCTGCTTTGGCGTGGTTCAAGGCAGATTTAATTTGTGGCGTGACTTCGACAACATGGATGGAAGTGATGGCTGGCGCGACCAGTAAAGCCAGTCAAGCTCATTCGAGAGAGATGCTTGTGCAGTTCGACCTGCTCTATCCCACAGCGGACGATCAACGGTGGGCGATGGCGCAGTTGGAACGTTTCCAGTTCAGCCACCACATCGGCAAGGAGGACTGCCTGATCGCTTCGGTAGCCCACCGCCTGCAAGTGCCGCTGTACACGCACAACCTCAAGAATATGCAACTCCTGCTTGGCGGCCTCGCCCTTCAGCCGTACCCTTAACCGCCCGAACTCCCGCGCTACGAACCGCTGACGATGAACGGATCACTAAAACGGGGATCACGAGTGAATTGCTCATCGGTCAGGCTTTCCAGAAACGCCACAAAATCCGCTTTTTGCTGATCGGACAGGGTGAAGCCCGGAACGAAACCACTCTTAAAGGGGTTTTTTCGTCCATCGCCAGCAAATTCGCCTTCGGTGATGTTGCGTCCGCCGTCGGCATAGAACTGGATGACGGCCTCCAGCGTGGTGATGCTGCCATCGTGCATATAGGGCGCGGTCAGGGCGACATTGCGGAGTGACGGCGGGCGGAAGCGTCCCATATCTTCAGGGCGGTTGGTGATCTCGTAGATGCCGCTGTTGGGCGCGGCATAAGCTCCGGTTCCGCCCACGTTATACAGGCCGGTGTTGAAGAAGGGGCGCTCATCGAGGGTGGTGCTGGCAATCACCGTTGAAAGGCTGAAGTTGAAGCCGGTGTGACAGTGGTGACACTCGAAATTTTCGGAGAGGAACATATCCATCCCGCGCCGCGCCGATTCGGATAAAGCGGCGGTATTGCCGCGCATGTACTGGTCGTAAGCCGAGTTGCCGGAGAGCAAGGTGCGGACGAAGGAGGACAGTGCCAGCGTGATATTGTTGAAGGTGAAAGGCTGCACCTGCTGTGGGAAGGCCGCCGCGAATAGGCGCTGGTAGCGTTCGTCCTGCTGCAAACGGGTGATGACCGTATTTTCGTTGCCCGTGATGCCCATCTCTACCGGATGTTCGCCAAACATGGGAATAACAATCTGGCGTTCCAGCACCAGCAGATTCGGGTTTGACCATGTGTAGGTGGCGTTATAGGCGACGTTCGTCAGTGATGGCGAATTGCGCGGCGTGGAATCGCCGGTTGATCCGCTGGAGACGGCTTTGCCATCGGTGAAGGCCAGCGCCTGAATATGGCAACCCGCGCAGGCCAGCGTGCCATTACCGGATAGGCGCTGGTCATAGAATAGGTAGCGTCCCAACTCAGCTTTTTCGGCGGTCATCGGGTTGTTGTCCGGCACACGGGGCAGCGGGAATCCCGGCGGCAGTTGCCACTCATAGCCCCCGTCGGCGAGGGAGATCAGGCCGTTGGCGTTCACCGTCGCCCGCATCCACGCATTCGTGATCTGGAAGCCGTCGCTGCTGGCGAAATTCACGCGCCCGGTGGGTGCATCCTGCAACACGGTGAAATGGACGGTGATGGTGCGACCGGATGCGAAATGAAACTGTACCGGTATGATTTCCCCGTTGTAGAGATCACCCGCCAGCCCATCCAGCATGATGTGTTTTCCACCCGGCGCGAACGAAACGACGGTATGGGGTGTGAAGGTGACGGTTTCTAGTGGAACCATCCTCGCCACGCCATCCGTCAGGGTGGTTTCGTGCAGTGTCATGGATTGGATGCGGGCGCTGCTCACGCTCGTCAATTGATCGGCCTCTTTGCCGCTGTACACCATGCTGAAATAAGCGGCGCTGCTGGGGAAAACAGCAAAATTGAGACTGTGGTTGTGGGTGTGAATCAGGTTCGGGAACAACGGCGTGACCAGCAACCCGCTGCCCCAGACGAGCAACCCGCCGAGTCCTGCTGTGCTGGTTGCCCGCAGGAGCGCCGCCGCCTGTGAGCCGCGCCGCGCTTCAGTGTTCCGCGAAACGGCTGCTATCAGGCTGACGAAGGCCAGCCCTTCCGCCGCTTTGCAGATGAGCGTTGCCCAATCCACCGGCTCCGGGGCATCTGCGAACGGGGTTTGTACCCACTGCGTCAGCAGCCACAACGCCACCATTCCGCCGGACAGAATCAGCCCACTCCACCGCAGCCAGCGGCGCTGACGCAACCCTGAGCGCAGGGCGAGCAGCGACCAGCCGACTTGCAGCACACCGGATAGGGCGAAAAAAGCGCCGTGCGCGGGTGCGTGTGAAAAGTGGTCAGGGCTGATGAATAGATGAATAAGACCAGCTAGAAAAAGACCGAGGGATGAGAGCAGAAAAAAGATAGTCATAGGATCACGAATTTTGAATAAGGAAGGTATCCGAGGCGGCGGCTACCTTCCCTTTTAGAACACTGCTGATTATGGAGGACACCCGAGGCGGCGGGTATCCTCCCTTATCAGTAACGATTAAATACGGAGGATACCCGAGGCGGCGGGTATCCTCCCTATCAGAACACTACTGCATACGGAAGAAGGACTGGGTATCGGCTACCTGAGTCACGCCTTCTACGATATTCAGCCCGAAACCGGGAAATAACGTCATGCAGTCAGGATCCATCGGCATAGACATACAACCGGGCGGTTCCGGAGTGTTCTCATTGAGGTTGACCCCTGCGACGAGTCCGGCGAGGTCAGCGACCACAAAGTTGTGGGCGGGATTGAACCCATCCAGACGGATCGTGGAGACGTTCGGATTGCCGCAAGGTTCGGCAGGTGGGGTGTTGCCATCCGCTGCTTTACAGGCCGTGCTGCCCAGATGAATGAACCACGCAGGCAGCGCCCCTTCCGGCGTCATCAGATCAATACGGACGAACTTATAACCGACCTGCCAATTCCACCACATCGCGGGGATATTGAGCGGTGCGGGAGCTGTCGTCGTATCCAGATGGTCGAGTTCAAACGGCACGCCGATGTCAAAGACGATCCCGGTATATTCGCCTTCAGGCACTTCACCGGAAATCTTGTTGTTCAGGGCGCTGTTGCCGGCTTCGCTGCACCCGGCGGTGCCATCTTCAAAATCCAGCAGGGCGACATTTTCATACTGCCACAACCCGTCCTGTGTCAGCACAACAGGCACTTCTTCACCTGCGGCGCTCACCAGCCGGACGTTGGACACGAAAAAGCGGAAGTCATTCAAAACCACGCCGCTGTCACCGGTTCCCAGACCTTCGTAAGCCATTCCACAGCGGGCGGGGCGATCCCCTACCACCGCGTCAAACTGAATGGTGACAGCCGGCCCCACTTTCGCATGTTCCTCATGCGCTGTAACAAGGCTAACGCCCAGAGTCAGCAGCAAAATTACCACAATCAGGCTAAACCATTTCCCCAACACAATCCAATCCTTTCCTTAAAATCCACGCTTGTGCGCGGCCCAACCACGTACCCGGCTATAAGGCCTCATCGTTCGGGTGTGTTTTGTGATGATGCGTCATCGAAAGATGTGAGGCGGTTTCCTCAAAAGACCACACTTCCCCGCCAAACCCCAGTTGGAAGGCAGAAGCGTCGTCGGCGGTGGCGAAACATAACACGCTGGGGATGCAGCACGCTTGAATGCGGCTGTTCACCACAAAATGCGCTTGCAGCACATTCACCATGCGCCCGTGAAGGAAGTCTTTCGTCAGCGCGGAATACGTGCCGGTCTGGTTGTTCAGCATGATGAGGCCGCAGTGAGCGCAGCAGGCCGTGAGAATGTTCCCCGATTGCAGATGAATGGTGAACAGGGTGCGATCCGCAACGGCTGAACCGCACATGCCACACACCGAACCGCGAGAGGGCTGCGGGTTTTCGGCACGCAGGCGCACTTTGCCGTAACTCTTTTCAACGAGACCCGTATTCACGAACGTTTCCAGATCACGGTGAACCGTCATGATCGAAACACTGAGTCGGGCTGCCAGATCATCAATTGAAAGGACACGATGCTCTCGCAGCCAGTTCAAGATATGTTCGCGGCGTTGTTCGCTGTTTTTGAACGGTTCCATGTTAGAAGTTGTTGTTATATTTAACAGACGATGTTAACTATAACAAGAAAAATCAAAAAACACAAGTTGATTTTCAAAACCCGTTTTATTCTGGGTGAAACCCTTTGATCGGCTCGTGTTGCCGGAGCAGAGCGAATTCTGCCCTATATGAACGTGGTGGGTCGTGGTTTAGCGGCAGAGTGGCTTCAAGACCAATAGATGACATTAGGCATATATTCTTGGTGATGTTCATCATACACGATGTTGATGCCTGTGTTATATCGTGATATATCATGTGATTTTTAACACAACATCACATGTGTTGCGCTTTTTCGTCCCACTATTCGCGTTTGAAAGGAAACACCATGACGGTTTGTAGCCCAATACAGGAAATATATACCCGTCTGCGCTCACCCCGGTGGTTTGCCATTGTAGGTGTCGCTTTCTGGGGCATATCCCTGTTCTTTTTTGCTGGAACCGCCGCCGCCCAAGATGCCACAGCGACCCCCGAACCCGCTGTGATGCTGCCCACTGAAAACGGTCGGTACTTTGCCACATCGGGGTTATGCGCTGCCTGCCATGCCAACATGTTTGATGAGCATGGGAATGATATTTCGTTTGACACTACATGGCGTGCTACTATGATGGGCAATTCCGGGCGCGATCCCTACTGGCGTGCCGGGTTGCGCCGCGAAGTGTTGAGCAATCCAGATTTTTCGGCCTTTATTCAAGATAAGTGCGCGACCTGCCATATGCCGATGGCACGCACGACCGCCAATCTATCCACCGGTGACGTACTTCAAGTCTTCGGAGAGGGTGGCGCAATTCAGCCGGGGACGGAGTATCACAACCTCGCGCTGGACAGCGTTTCTTGCACGCTTTGTCACCAGATATCGAATGTTCACCTCGGTGAACGCGAAGGTCAAAGCGGGCACTACACCATTGATGGTTCGACCGATGAATTCTCCCATGCCCGCGTGATTTATGGCCCCTTTGTGCCGAGTGCTTCCCAATCTGCGTTAATGCAGTCTGCGACAAACTTTACCCAGACACAAAGCGACCATATTTCTTCCTCGGAACTGTGTGCAAGCTGCCATGAGCTTTTTACCCCCTATTTCGATGTTGAGACTCGCGCATTGGCACCGGTCACATTCCAAGAGCAAACGCCCTACACTGAATGGTTGAACAGCGATTACCGCATCAGTAGAACCTGCCAAAGTTGCCACATGCCCATCGTGGATGGCTTAGCGCCAGCCGCCAGCGTCGGCAACCCCACCCCGCTGATGCGGACGGGCGTTTCGCAGCACACGCTGTTAGGCGGCAATGTGTATCTACCGCGCATTCTTCAGCAGTTTGGCGAAGAACTGGAAGTGGCGGCGACCGATGAACAGTTCCAGCAATACATTGATCTCACGCGGCAGCAACTTCAGAACGATACCGCCCGTGTAAGCCTGCAAAACGCACTGGTCACGGAGGGTACGCTTTCGTTTGACGTGTTCGTGCAAAGCCTTGTCGGGCATAAGTTCCCGACGGCCTATCCGTCGCGGCGCACATGGCTGCATGTGACGGTGCGGGATGCTGCTGGAACGGTCGTGTTTGAATCGGGCAGTTACAATACCAACGGTTCGATCAATGGCAACGACAACGATGAAGATGCACAGCGTTTTGAGCCACACTATGATGTGGTGACTGCGCCCGATCAAGTTCAGATTTATGAGCCAGTGATGGGCGACACGGCTGGTCACGTCACCACCACGCTGCTACTGGCTTCGCAGTATTTGAAAGATAACCGCCTGCTGCCGTTCGGCTATGATCGCGCTACTGCGCCAGTGGAAATTGCCATTTGGGGTGATGCTGCGGCGGACACCGATTTTATCGGCGGTAGCGATATCGTCACCTATCAGGTTCCAGTGAGCAGCGCCACCGGGCTGACCATCGAGGTTGAATTGGTCTACCAGACACTCGGCTATCGCTGGGCAGAAAACCTGCGCGAATTTGCCGATCCTGTAGCTGCGCCGGAAATTGTCAAATTCCTGTCGTACTACGAAGCTGTACCGAATATCCCAGAGTTGGTCGTTAAGGCGTCTGCGCAGATTCAGTAGCCAACGGTTCGGCAATCGTTGATGAATTAGCCCCGCATAGATGGCATCTGTGATGTCGTTTGTGCGGGGCTTATGCCGAGCATCCAATAAATCGCCTGAATCGGTAAAACAATGACCGTTGCGGAACGTGTTCCTCTAAATTCCGGTCACTTGGGCTGCATCCCCGACCCGCGTCGCGGCTGGTTCGGCGGCGGGCGGTTGGGTGCGCTGGCTGGTTATCAGCACCACGCCGAACAGGATGACCGCCGACGCGATCAGCGTGTGTAGCGTGACATGCTCGTGCAAAATCGCCCATCCAGCCACCACCGCCATCACCGGATTCACGTAGGCGTAGGTACTCACGCGGTTGGGCGAAACAACGCCCAACAGCCACATATACGCGCTGAAGGCCACCAGTGACGGCCCGAAGGCCAGAAAGAGCAGCGCCAATATGGATTCTGGCAGAAGCGTTTCGGGGCGAATGCGGCTAAATTCCCCTGTCAGGCCGCTGGCGATGAGCAGCATGATGCCGGAAATGAGCAGGTTCATCGCCGCGCCCAAGGTGGCAGAGGCCGGTTTGTCCAACCGTTGCGACAGCAGTGAACCGGTTGTCCAGCCGATGGTGGAGCAGAAAATCAGCACCACGCCGATCAGGTTCACGCTGTCCGTATCGCCCGGCCCGATCAGCAGCACGACTCCGGCGAAACCCACCACCAGCCCCAGCAGGCCGCGCCCCCCCGGACGGTGTTGCCTGAACCCCAACCAGCCGATGACGGCGAAACACAGTGGCGTGGTGGCGTAGAGCGTGGCGGCAAGGCCGGAGGGGAGCATGGTTTGCGCCCACATCAAACTGCCGTTGCCGAGGAAAAACATGAGGAAGCCGAGGATGAGCGACGAACGCCATTGATGGCGCGTAGGCGCGGCTTGCCCCCGGCTGGCGATGGCGTACAGGGCGGTGCCTGCGATGAAGAACCGCGCCCCCGCCGTAAAAAAGGGCGGGAACGATTCCAGCGCCACATGAATGCCGAGGTAAGAAAACCCCCACAGGAAGTAAATGGCAGCAAAGGCGACCATCACCTTCCACTGAGGTGCGTTGGGGCGGGATGCAGGCATGGATTATCCTTCGCTCAAGGGCAACGTTGTGTGTCAGACGCAGACCGCGCCGCGTATGCGCTTCAAACAAGTATTCTATAGGATGTCACAAGTCCGAGTGAGTCCATAGGCTCACCCGGACGGGTATACCGGCAGCTAGTCGGCGATATGCGCTTCCGGGTCAAGGTCGGCTATCGGGACGGTGAACGAGAAGATGCTGCCGCCCGTCGGGTTGTCCATAATCCAGATGCGCCCGCCGTGTGCTTCTACCGTCATGCGGCAGAAGGTTAAACCGAGGCCGATGCCGCGCCGATTCCCGCGCCGCCCTTTGATCTGCACGTAGCGATCAAACAGCCGCCCTTTATATTCGTCCGGCACGCCGGGGCCGGTATCCGCCACGCCCACGCGCACCCATCCCGGTTCATGTTCGACGGCCTGAATCGTGACCGATCCTTCCGAGGGGCTGAATTTGAGCGCGTTATCCACCAGATTTTGCAGCACGCGCTCGATCTTGTCACTATCCACCGCCAGCGTGGGCAGGTCGGCAGCAAACTGCATACTCAACTTCACATCGAGGTCTTGCGCCAGCGGCCCCAGATCGTTAATCACGTTGTCCGCCATCCGTTTGAGCGATGTCGGCTCGATGTCCAGCATAATCTGCCCGTTTTCCATCTTGGAAATATCCAGCAGCGAATCCACCCGCGATAGCAGTTTGCGAATCGCCCGCTGGCTGGTGTCGGTGGTGGATTCGACCAGCGAATACGCACTGATGTCTTTGGGCACGATGTCGCGCATCAGCTTGATGCCCGTCGTGACGGCGGTTAGCGGGCTGCGCAGGTCGTGGACGATCATGCTGCCCAGATCGTCGCGCATTTGGGCGAGTTCGCGTTCTTCCGTCTGATCGTAAAAGACCAGCAGCACCCCTAGCGGGTCGCTGACCGACGCGCCCACCGGGATGATATGCCGCAGCAGGTAAGTGGTTTCGCCGTCGTTTTGCAGGCTGTAGGCGAAAGGTTGCGTTTCGCTCAAGCTGATTCCGGCACGCAGTTCTTTGACCAACCGGCTTAGGCGGTGGTCAGACTCGAACCCCATCCGTTCAGCCAACCCCAAATCGGGGCGTTCCAGCAGCGCCTCTAGCGGTTGGTTGAGGAGCGTGTTGACTTGCAGGCCGAGGAGCTTCACACGCGGGTTCGCCAGCGCGATGATGCCCTGCCGATCCACCAGTACGATGCCTTCGGTCATGGCGTTGAGGATGACCTGAAGGCGGTCACGCGCTTCGGCGATGCGCTCGAACAGGCGCGTATTGTCCATTGCGATGATGGTCTGGTTGGCCAGCTGAGTGACGAAATAGCTGTCTTCTTCGGTGTAGGCGGCAGGCACATCACTTTCCAGACCAATCGCGCCCAGAATTTGCCCGCTGCGCAGAATGGGCATAATGAGTTGCGCCCGCGCCCCGGCTAGAATCGCCTGTGCCGAAGGTTCGCCCCGCAAATCCATCACCCGCGCCGCCTGTCCGGTTTGCAGCACGCGCCCGCCCGTCGAACGCATGACATCACTGGCATCCACAGGCATTCCTAGCGGATAGCCGCTGAGTGTTTCCACGCGGAATGCTCCGGCGGCGTCCTCGCGCAAAATGACATAACCGGCTTTGGAAACGGTGACTTCCATCGCCCGCCCCAACACCAGATTGCAGATTGAACGCAGGTTCATGGTGGCGGTCAACTGCCGCCCCAGAGTCGCCAGCGCGTACATCTGCTCCACGCGGCGCTCCAGCGCCTTGTCGGTGGTGGAATACTGACGGGCGTTTTTGATGGCCTGCGCCGCCTGTGTAGCGAAGGCGCGTAGGATTTCGACATCGTTTTCGTTGAACGTTTGCGGCGTGTTGTAGAAATATTGAATCACGCCCAGTCCGCTATCGCCCGCTTCCAGCGGCAGTTCCGCCCACGCCTGCTTACCTTCCCGCACCAGCGCGGCGCGGTAGATGGTGACACGCTCATCGGTGGCGGCGTTCTGGACAAAGACCGGTGCGGCGCGGCGCGGTGTTTGAATCAGCGGCATGATCGGGTCGCTGTTAAAGAGTTCGCTCAATCCGGCAGTGCGCACCAGCATCAGCCCCACTTGCAGATCGTCTCGCACAAGGTAGACGGCGACGGCGGTGGCTTCGGTCACAACGGTTGCCGACGAAGCTACTGCGTCCAGCACCGCATCCGGGGCTAACGTCCCTGTCAGGAGGGAGGCGACGCGGTTCAGGGTGGCTAACTGGTTGGCGCGGGTGGCCTGCTGCTCGAAATATTGCGCGTTGGCGATGGCTGCGCCGGCGCTGGTGGCGACGATGCTCAATAGGCGCTGGTCGGCTGCTTTGAACCCCTGCGTGGGATCGTCAGAGGCGACGGCAATCGCGCCGAGCAACCGCCCACCCGCCAGCAGCGGCACTCCTAACCACGAATACAGGTTGTCGCTAGGGGATTCCAGCCGCAACTGACGCGCCATATTTCGCGCTTCATGCGCCAGCAGCAGCGGCGACTGCTGTTCCAGCACGCGCCCTAGCAACGTGCGTTCTGACGACTGCTTTGGCACGTCTACCGGCTGCCCGTGCCGCATCACCAGTGGGAAGCTGAGTTCGCGCTGTACCGGATCGTAGAAGGCCACCGTGAAATGTTCGGCCTTCAAAAGCTGAGTGACCTGTTCGTGGATGGCGCGTAGTAGCGGTTGCAGTTCAAAGTCGGATTGCAGGGCGCGGCTGACCGCCGATAAGGTGCGGCTTTCCTCGATCTGGGTATGCAACTGGTAGCGCATGCGGCTGAATATGTGCAGGCCGATGGTGATGAGCGTCGCGCCGCTGGCGAACGTCCAGACCGTGCCATTGCTGATGGCGATCACCTGCGCCGAGAGGATGGCGAACGGGATGGGCAGGATGAGCAGGATGAGGATGGGGAATATGCTCCGCCGCCACAGCTTGTCCAGTGAGCGCCCATCGGCGTAAGTTTCGAGCAAGAAAATGGCGATATACACGACACAGTAGGCCACCGACATGCCGATCAGGGGGGTGCTGTGGTTGCGGATGGGCGCTTGCAGCGGCACTTCGCCGCCCATCGTCTGGAATACTGCCGCGCCGACAAGAAAGCTCAGGCTGAGGCGGGCGCAAATGACAATGATACTGCGGGCGGTTCGGCTGGTTAAGCGCCGCCGCAGCAGCGGGTCGCTCTTTTTGAGCATGAGCAGGATGCCGCCGAAAAAGCCGCCAAAGAACATAGACCACAGCATCATGGGCTGCACGTTCAGCGGGTAGGCCAGCAGCGCCACCACGCCGACACTGTGCGCGACGCTAAACTCCCCTTCACTGAGCAGCGCACCGAAGTACAGCGCGGCGGCGGTGACTAGCGCATAGATGAGGGCTGGCCCGGTGTATTTGGCAAACACGCTGCCATCCGGCAAATTCAGGAACAGTGTGACGGCCATCACAAGGCCGAGCAGCCAGATAATCAGTGTGCTGACAGAGGAACGGTTCATAGTAAAGCCTGTGCGCAGGGGCAGCGCATGTATTGAGAATGCCCGGTTGGATAGTTTGTATAAGTGTACATCACGTTAGAAGTAAATTTTGTAAATAGCGGAGGCTTCTCAACCCAATTGTTCAGCAAAAGCCGGTTTTCCGCGTAAATCCTGTGCCGGAGCCGGTTCGCGCACCGGACGCGGGTTAGAATTTTCGTTGGATATGGTTCACCGGATGGGCAAGTCTGTTCCCAACCGTTCGGGTGTGAAATCGTGCGAAAGCGGCCAGTCCTGCGTGATGTACAGCGCGTGCCACAGGTGGAACACCAGCAGCGGAAAGACTGTCCACACCTTATAGCTCTGACGGCTGAGATGCGCCTGCACGATGGACTGTACCGCTTCGGGGCGAAAGAAACCGGCGGCGGCCACCCGTTCCGGCGCGAGGACGGTTTCCACCAGCGGGCGCAGAGAGGTGCGCAGCCATTCGGAGATGGGCGGCTGGAAGCCCCACTTCGGGCGGTTGAGAATCTCGGCTGGAACCAGATCGGCTACCGCGTCCTTCAGCACCGTCTTAAAATCGCCCCGCCGCAGTTTGTAGGCACGCGGTAGGTTGAGCGCAAAGGCCGTCAAGTGATGATCCTCAAACGGGGCGCGGGCTTCGGTGGACATCGCCATCGTCATCTTGTCCACGCGCATATTGCTGTTTTCCGCCAACCATGTGCCGAGGCCGGCATAGGCCAGCCGATCGCTAAAGTTGGGGCTGTGCGGGTGTTCGAGCAGGGGCAGCAGGCTGGCGCGTAGCAGGGCTGTGCCGCGCTCCACCTGTGCCGGATCGTGCAGCAGGTTCGCGGCTGTGCCGGTGTCTGCCATACGCTTCCATTCCAGATAGCGCACCACAGGGTCATGCGCCGTGCGCGATTTTTGCGCCAGCTTACGCACCGAGTCCCAACGAGCAGGGGCGCGTTCCAGCAAGGGTGTGAGGATGCTCTGACGCAGCAGCGCGGGCAGGCGCAGGTAGCGTTCCAGAATCAAATCCTGACGAAAATGGTTGTAGCCCATGAACAACTCATCGCCACCGTCACCTGTGAGCAGCACCGGAACCCCGTTTTGGCGGGCGAGCGCGGCGATGTACGGCGTCTGGAAGATGGCCTGTTCCGCGATGGGTTCATCCATGCTGTGAACCAGATGGGGCAGCAGCGCCGAAAGCTGCGAGTCGGTTTTGAGGGTGATGCTGTGATGGTGCGTCCCCAAGCGTTCGGCGGCCAGCGCCGCGTAACGCGCATCCACGTTGAATTTGGCGTTGGCGCGTTCGTCCGCGCCCATGTCAAAGCCAACGGTGAAGGTTTCCACCGGACGGTTCAGGGCGCGGCTCATCAGCGCCACGACTGCCGTCGAGTCCACGCCGCCGCTGAGGAACGCGCCAATCGGGACATCGCTCATCAGCCGCATCTCAACGGCTTCGGTCAGCAGGGCGCGGGTGTGGCGCACGGCTTCGTCATACGACACGGGGCGGCGGCTGGTGAAGGTGGTATCAATCGCGGGTTGCCAGTACAGGCCGCGTGTGATTTGCCCGCGTTCAATCGCCAGCCATTCGGCAGGGCGCAGCTTTTGCACCCCCGTGAACAGGGTGCGCGGCGCGGGGGCATAGCCTAGCGCGAAGTAGGCCGGCAGCAGGTCGGCATCCACCACGCGGCGCAGGCCGGGGTGCTGGAACAGCGCCTTAATTTCCGACGCGAAAACAAATTCGCCGTTCCCCAGATCGGCCACCACCAACGGCTTTTCGCCCAGACGATCCCGCGCCAGTAGCAGCCGTTCGCGGCTGGAATCCCAGATGCCGAGCGCGAACATGCCGCGCAGTCGTTCCAGAACGCCATCGCCCCATTGTTCGTAGCCGTGAATGAGGACTTCGGTATCGGTGCGGGTGGCGAAGTGGTGCCCCGTCCGTTCCAGTTCCGCACGCAGTTCGCGGTAGTTGTAGATTTCGCCGTTAAAGACGACGGCGGCGCGGCGGTCTTCGTTGAAGATCGGGCCGGCGGGGGCGCTCAGGTCAATGATCGCTAACCGACCCGCGCCGAAGGCCAACGGCCCGAACGAGTGTGTGCCATAGCCATCCGGCCCACGATGCGCCAGTGTGGAGGCCATGCGCTCGACCAGCCCTAAATCCGCACCACGCGGGTTCAAATGTCCAAATATGCCGCACATGGATTCCCCATCTCATCGAACCTTCGGCGAACCGAAGTATCTTACGCCCGCAGGAGGGTGTCAATTGAGAACCGCGCCGGAGGATGATCGGGTTCGGACGTGTTGCGTCGGTCGCTCAGGCCGGGGGTATTTGCCGCTGCAACCCGCGCAACGATACCCACGCCGTAAACCCTACCGACAGCAGATAGAACACGTTCACCAGCCATGCGCCGAATAGCGCCCCTGCGCCCGCCTCTACGGGCGCATCTGTCCCCCGCAAAATGACCAGCGCCGACAAGGTTACGATGATGAGCGTGAGCGTTTTGAGCAGCACAATCGGGCGCAGCACATTGAGCGCCCGGTACAGCGGGCCAAACGTGCCGCCGACGATTGTCACCGCGCCATAGACCGAGAGCGCGGCGATGGCGGGGACGGCAGGCAGCCATTCCGCGCCGAACAGCAGCGGCACGAACAGCGGCGCGGTGAGGGCGAACGCGGCGTAAAAGAGAACCGCGCCCACCGTCAGGCCGATCAGCACCCGCCGGAGGTTGCGGCGCAGGTTGCCAAAATCGCCGCGACCGACCGCTTGCGGAATGACCGCCTGCAAATTGTCGAAGACTGCCGAGGTGAGCGTGGACGGGATGGTGAGCGTTCTAAACGCGATCCCCAGATAGCCCGCCGCCGTTTTGCCCATCATAATCCCGACTAACTGCATGGGAATATCCACGAATAGGCCGGTGATGTTCTTGTCAATCGCGTTCCACAGCCCGAAGCGCCAGTACGGACGCGGCGACACGCGCAACGCATGACGCGCTATCGTCGTCAGCGGTGGATAGGGCAGACCGGTGCGCCGTCCGCGCTCGAAAAAGACGAACGCCAGCCCCATCGTCAGGGTGGAATAGGCAAGGCGCGATAGCACCATCGCTTCCGGTGTGGGGTTGAGCAGTAGCGCGGCGGCGGTGCAGGCCAGCAGTACCAGTTGGTTCAGGTTTTGCAGCACCGCCAGCGTTCGCATCGAACGGTGACTTTGCAGCGCGATCAACACATAGGCGTAGAGCGCGTCCGGCAGGGTGGTCAAGGACAGCCACGCCGCCAGCACGCCGATTTGCACCTCACCACTGTAGGCCATTCCCGCCAGCAGCGGCCCGATGAGCGCCAGCGCCCCGCTGATAAAAACAGCCCAGACCGTCGAGATTTGCACATAGAAGGCCGACACGTTCAGGATTTCGGTCGTGTTCTTCGCGCCGACTGCCATCGCCAACTGGGTGTTGGCGCTCATGCTCACGCCGGTCAGGTTGAGCGTTTGCCAGATCGAGAAGAAGGACTGCGCCAGCGCCCACGCGCCATAAGGTTCGGTGCCGAGCAACCGCGCCACCAGCAGCGACGAGAGAATCGTCAGGCCGGTGGTGCCGAGCTTGCCGATTTGCAGCGCCAGCGTGTCGCGCACGAATTTGCGCTGAAGAAACCCTCGCATCCGGTTCATCCTTCCCGCCCCGCCCGATAAGCCGCCACCCACTGCGCCGCCACCCAGTCCCACGATTGGCGCGTGGCTTTCGCCAGCCCCGCCGCGCCCATTCGCGCCCGCAGGTCGGCATCGTTCAGCAGCCGCAGCAGCGCAGCGGGTAGGCTTTCTGCGATGCCTGTTTGCGGGATCAATAGGCCGGTCACGCCGTCCTCAATCGCATCTTCCGCGCCGCAATCCCGCGTGCCGATGACCGGCAGCCCCGCCGCGCCCGCTTCCAGATATACAATGCCGTAGCCCTCGAACTTCCAGCCCTGATTGAGCGACGGCAGGGCGAACACATCGGCCTGTGCATAAGCCGCCCGCAGGTCGGCCTCCGGCACATGCCCGCGCAGATGCACCGCGCCTTCTAATCCGAGATCGCGGATGGCCGCCTGCACCTGTGCCACATAATCCGGTTCGCTGGTCAAACTGCCGATGATGACCGCCTGCGCTTCGGGCAAGGAACGCCGTACCACCGCCATCGCTTGCACCAGTTCTAGCATCCCCTTGCGCCGTTTGACCGCGCCGACTGCCAGCACCGTCAGCGGGTGGGGCGGGGCGCTCCGGCGGACAGCAACCGCCGCCGCGAAAAGTTCGGCGTTCACGCCGTTCGGAATGACGGCGGTCTGTGCGCCCGGCAGCGCGGTATGAACCACCGATTCGGTGTAATGGCTGACGCAGATGATGTGCGCTTGCCGGAATGCTCGCGCATAAACCGTGCTGATCGGCCAGCGCCGCAGCCCTGCCGTTTGTACATAACTGCCGTGTCCGGTCATGAACAGCGGACGGCGGCCTGCTGTCCATGCCGCCAGCGGCGCGTAAGGCTCTATCGTGGCATGGATGACTTCTGCGGCACGCAGGAGCGAACGCGCCTGCGGGATGAGCGCCGCCTGTTTGGGCAGCAAACCGCGTTCGGCGGGGTTGGTTTCCGGCAGGATGCAGTGCAGCGCCGCGCCTGCCAGCCGCGGACTGCTGCGCGGCACCAGCGCCGTCACCTGCGCGCCCGCCCGTAGCAGCGCCTCGATAAGATGGAAGCTGTGGCTGGCCCAACCGTGTCGGGTGGTTAGTTCCGCGCTCATTAATCCGATGTGAAGTTGGAATGGCATGGTGGTATGCTGCTGCATAAGAAATACAAATCTGTTAGTATCTTATCAGATGTATTTTTTGAAAAAGGTGTGTTGTCATGCAATGGCTCGAAGTTCCTCAAGTATTTGAACGTGCGCTGAAAACCCGTAAAGACCTGCTGGCTATTCATATCAACCCTCGCAGCAGCATCGAGGATTTGGCGGCGGCTTTGTTTCGCAAAGTCGAACCTAGCAACGAGAGTTTATACTCGTTCATCGTGACTGCCCACTGGCGTAAATTCAAGGTGGAATTAAAGAAACAGCAGGGCGTTCAGTGGTTTGATGTAGATCGCTATTATGATGAACAGACTGATGATTGGGCTGATGGCAGCGAAGAAATCCTGATGGTTTTTGTGACCTATGCCACCAGCGGCGAAGTCGAGAGCGTGTCTGCCATCTGCCTGCCAGAACTGATTCGCCTGCTGGGATGGGATCGTAAAACCATGCGGAAGGCGCTGCGGCTGCGGCGCAAGGTCAAGGGGTTGCAGTTCAAAGTTCCTGTGACCATGCGTGCTTTAATGAAGGGCAACACGCCGCCCTTCCAACTGCTGTACACCGCCGACCCCGACGTTCATTTCCAGATGGAACCCAAGACGTTCCTCAAACGCCTGCCGCCAGAAACACGCGCCCTGCTGGATGCTGCCCGTCCCATCGTGCAGGCCGCGCTGCCGGATGCCGGGGAGCGCGTGTACGAAGGCTACCGCACCCTGTCTTACGGGAGCAGTCCGGCGCTGTGCGACCAAGTGGTATCGCTCACGCCGGTCAAAGGGCGCTTGCAGATCGCGTTTCATCGGGGGGCAGACCTGCCTGATCCGACAGGTCTGCTGGAAGCCAGCAAGGGGCAGCAGCGGGTGATTCGCATCAAACGCGCTGACCAACTCGAAGAATCGGCGCTGCGCGATTTGCTGCAAGCGGCTGCTGCACCCCCGCCGGAAGCGTAGCGCCGCGTTTAGCGCGACAGGCTTTTTTTGGGGAAACTGGTGAGTACATCGAGTCCGGTTTCGGTGACGACGACATCATCTTCGATGCGGACGCCGCCCAGACCGGGGACATAAATACCCGGCTCGATGGTGAAGCTCATGCCCGGTTCAAGCAGATCGGTCACGTTTTCCGCGATCTGCGGGATGAGTTCGTGCCCGCCCAAGCCCAGCCCGTGCCCGGTGCGGTGCGTGAAGTATTCGCCATAGCCCGCCGCTACGATCACATCACGGGCGGCTTTGTCCACCGCGCCCATCGCCACGCCGGGGCCAGCGGTGCGGATGGCGGCTTCGTTGGCGGCCAGCACCGTGTCGTAAATCTTCTGCATTTCGGCGGTAGGCTTGCCCAGACAGAAGGTGCGGGTGATGTCCGCCGGATAGCCCTCAAAGCGCCCGCCATAATCCACCAGCAAAAACTCGTCCGCGCCTAGCGCCCGATCGGTGAGCATACCGTGTGGCAGGGCGCTGTTGGGGCCGGTCTGAATCAGCGGTTCAAAGGCCGCGCCTTCGCTGCCTAGCGCCCGCATCTGTTCCATCAGGTAATCGGCGATGGCGCGTTCGGTCAGGCCGGGGCGCACCCACGCCAGCATCTTTTCCAGCGCGGCCTCGCTAATTTGCACGGCGCGGCGCATGGCGGCGATTTCATCCGGGGCTTTCATCGCCAGAATGCGGATAATTTGACGTTCGACTGCCGCCGACTTCACGCTCGGCTCGGCCTGCTGGAAGGCCAGTAGTTCGGTCACGCGCACCGTCAGGCCGTCCATACCCAGTGTTTTGCCCGCCAAACCGAGATCAGCGACGGCGGCACGGAACGCGCCTTCGTAGCCATCGGTATCCGTCCACGAGAACAGACGCGCATCCAGATCGGGGCGCTGCTGGAGCTTAATCACTTCCAGATACGGAATGATGAACGAAAGCTGTCCATCCGGGGTGAGGATTGCCAGCGTGGGACGTTCCGAGAGATGAAATTGCAGGCCGGTAAAGTATTCCATATTGGTGCCGGGTGCGAGGATGACGGCATCCACGCCGGCGATTTGACGCAATTTTTCCAGCCGCGCAGCATGATTAATTTGCATGACGTAATGCTCCTTTGCCGTGAGTGATGGCTCACACGCCCATCCTGCTCTCCATATTAAGGGGGATAGGGAGAGAGCGTTGGGGGGCGAGGTAGACACCACTGACTTTCCTTTAGTGATGGGCGTATTGTACTCGCACCCGTTCGGCGGGCAAAGTGGGCGGCCTGAATCGGCAGCGGCGGCTGGCGAGAAAGGTCTTGCAAAAATGGCGGTTTGGGCTATACTAAACACGGTCAGGGCAATTAGCTCAATTGGCAGAGCACTCCTTTGACGTGGGAGGGGTTAGAGGTTCGAGTCCTCTATTGCCCACAAATAACACCCTCTGGATGATATTCCAGAGGGTGTTTTGTTTCGTGCCGTTGTTTAGGCGCGGGATTTTTCGAGGTAATCGCGGGCGGCGGGCGAGAGGAGCGATTCGAGCATGACGGTGATGTAGCGAGCGCCGCGTTCGCGCCACTGTTGCGCGGCCTGCGCGTTGCCCACCATGATTCCGAGCGCCTTATCCGTGCCTTTGACCGTTTCCACGATGCGATTGATGGCGGCCTGCACATCGGGGTGCTGCGGTTGCCCCGGCACACCCAGCGAGTGCGAGAGGTCGGTGGGGCCGATGAAGATCACATCGAGGTCATCAATCTTGACGATTTCCGGCAGCCGTTCGACGGCTTCAATGGTCTCGATGTGGATGACGACTAGACTTTCCTGATTGGCGGTTTTTACATAGTCGGCAAAGGTGCCGCGCTGCCCGTAATCGGCTGCACGGACGCTTGCCAAGCCGCGAATCCCACGCGGGTGATACTTCACGGAACGCACCACTGCTTCGGCTTCTTCCGCTGTATTCACCCAAGGGACGTGTAAGCCCTGTGCGCCGCTGTCCATAAAGCGTAGGATGATATGCGGTTGGTTGGTGGTCACGCGCACAATCGGCGTTACGCCCTGTAGTTCCGCCGCCCGTACCATGTGTTCGCAGTCTTGCGGCTCTAGCGTGCCGTGTTCGCCGTCAAACACGAGGAAATCCCACGGTTGGTAGCCCATGACTTCGATCAAGCTGGCGTTGGGGTAACGCACAAAGCACCCGAATACGGTTTCGCCCGCCTGCAAACGTTCTTTGGTTTTGTTGTGTCGCATGGTATCTCGCTATTCAATAAAGGGATGAAAAACAACCGGTTCGCCTGCAACCCTCACCGCTTGATCTTAGCTGCTTTCAAGCCGTTCGGTAGATTCCACGACTGCGGCGGGTCAGCATTGGGCTTCAATAGCCCCCCTTTTAATTGGTATTGATTGTACAATGATTACTTGTCAGATTGCATTGCTTCCGTTTTTGCCGTTACGGTATAAAAGGTGCATTATAGTAATCATAGGAAAGGACATGAGCATTGTCATGATGAACAGGTAACAAATGAACATTCCTAACCTTGCAGTGTATCGCTACTCTATTGTCTATGGGTGGAATGTAAATTCCGGGAGATCAAAATGACAGATATGACGTGGGAGAAACCCTCCCAACCGGTGGCTGCGCCGCGTAAAGGCGAACGCACCAAGTTCCTCATTGGCGGCATCCTCATCATCGCCGCCGTCCTCTACCTGATTATCTCAGGCACAACCGGTAACACGCAGTATTTCATGACCGTTGCTTCGGTACAGAATAGTGCGGATTATGTAGGCAAAACCGTGCGGTTGTCCGGCGCGGTGATCGGTGAGACGATCCAGTACGACAGCCAGAATCTTATCCTCGACTTCACCATTGCCAACATTCCGCAGGAAACCCAGAACCTCGCGCTGACTCTGCACGAGGCGGTGTCCGATCCGGGTGCTGCTCGCATGAAGGTGCATCTCGAAAATCAGGTAAAGCCTGACCTGCTCCAGCACGAAGCACAGGCCATTCTCACGGGTGCGCTGGGTGAAGACGGTGTGTTCTATGCCACCGAAATTCTGCTGAAATGCCCCAGCCGCTACGAAGAGAGTGTGCCGGATCAATCCATCAAGAGCGAAACTTAAGGGGACATCATGCTGGCAGAAATCGGTCTGGTCGCCACGCTACTTGCCTTTTTTACATCAATCTACAGCATTGGCGCATCCATTTATGGCGAACGCATTTCGCGTAAAGAGGCGACTGTCCTCAGCGGGCGTAACGCTGCTATTTTGACATTTGTGCTGCTGCTCGTTGCCATGATGGGACTGATGGGGGCGCTGCTCAATCAGGACTATCAGGTGAAATATGTCTGGTCGGTCAGCAGCCCGGACATGCCGCTGTTCTTCCGCATCACCGCGTTGTGGGGGTCGCAGGCCGGTTCACTGCTGTTCTGGTCGTTCCTGATGAGCGCGTTTTCGGCGGTGGCGACCATCATCAACTGGCGCAGCCACCGCCGTTTAATGCCGTATGCCATCGCTTATATGATGGCGGTGGTCGCCTTCTTCATCGGCCTGACGCTGTTTATCGAAAACCCGTTCAGCCGCTGGTGGATTTTGCCGAACAATCCGGTGGATAGTCAGGTGGTGGACGCGGCGTTCATCCCCTCGGACTCGGTTGCGCCGGGTGCGGTAGAACTGGCGAGTAGCGCCAACGGGTTGAACCCGCTGCTGCGGCACTTTGGCATGGCGATTCATCCGCCCATGCTGTATCTGGGCTTCGTGGGCTTCGTCATCCCGTTTGCTTTTGCGATGGGTGCGCTGGCCTCCGGCGATCTTTCGACCAACTGGATTAAAGCCTCGCGCCGCTGGGCGCTGGTGGCGTGGCTGTTCCTCAGCCTCGGTTTAATCCTCGGTGGACGTTGGGCGTATGACGTACTCGGTTGGGGAGGGTACTGGGGCTGGGACCCGGTGGAGAACGCTGCGTTCTTACCTTGGTTGATGGGTACGGCCTTCTTACATAGTGTGATGATTCAGGAAAAGCGCGGGATGCTGAAGACATGGAATATGTTCCTCGTCATCGGCTCTTTTAGCGCCGTGATCTTCGGCACATTTGCCACCCGTAGCGGCCTCGTGGAAAGCGTTCATGCGTTTGCCCGCAGCGGCATCGGTACGCCGATGTTCCTGTTCTGGTTCTCGCTGACCTTTATCTCGGTTGGCCTGATTCTGTGGCGGCGCAACCGGGGCGAACTGAAAGACGATCACCGCTTCACCAGCATTCTCAGCCGTGAAACGTTGTTCGTGCTGAATAACTTCATCTTCGTGGCGCTGTTCATCGCTGTGTTCTGGGGTAGCTTCGGTGCGCCGATTCTGTCGGAACTGCTGATGAAGACCAACATCACGTTGGGCAAAGACTACTTCATGCGTGTGACCCCGCCGCTGTTCGCCGCGCTCTACATTCTGATGGGCATCGCGCCGGTGTCGGCGTGGGGCGTGTCGTCGGCGAGGCGTCTGGGTAAAGCCATGATTGTGCCGCTGGTACTCACGCTGTTGTCGCTCATTCCTTTCTACCTGACGGGCGTGCATACTGGCGGGGCGCTGGTGGCCTATGGCATTGTGCTGATGGCGGGCTGGGTGGCGATCTTTGAAACCTACCGCGCAGTGGTGGTACGGGTGCAGATGCAAAGCGAAAACCCGCTACTGGCGCTGTGGTCGCTGCTGCGGCGTAACCCGCGCCGTTACGGGGGCTACATGATCCATCTGGGGATCACGGTCATCGGCATCGGCGTGATCGGCAGTACGTTGTTCCAGATGGAAACGCAAAAGACGCTGGCGGTGGGCGAAAGCCTGACGATTGGCGGCTACAGCCTGCGCTACGATCAACTGCTGAAGGGGCAGATTGCGGAAGATGGTCGCATGATGGACATCGCCGAAGTGACGGTGATCCGTGATGGTCAAGAACTGGCACATCTGCGCCCACGCCGCGATTTCTTCCCGCAGACTCAGGGTTTGAATACCATGACGATCTCCGGCGCTTATAGCACAGTCGAAAATGACTTCTATGTGCTGCTGGTGGACTGGGAACCGATCAACCAAGACGCTGCCACCTTCAAGGTATACATCAACCCGCTGATTAATCTGATCTGGTGGGGCAGTTTCATCCTCATCCTCGGCACGGTCTTTGCCATGTGGCCTAAAGAACTGCTGCCGTCTCGTGTCCGCGAATCTGCTCTGGCAGGTGCGTTGGTCGGGAAGGGTGCATAACTATGCGCGCATCCAAAGGGGTTCGCCGCTGGTTGTGGGTCGGGCTGTTGGTCGCGTTCATGGCGCTGGCCTATGTGCCGCCTGCCGTCGCGCAGGATGGCGTGCCGCGCACGGTGACTGCGGATGATGTGAACGCGATTGCCCAAAAGCTGTACTGCCCGGTGTGCGAGAACATCCCGCTGGATGTGTGCGGGACGGCGGCTTGCGCCGACTGGCGTGACGAAATTCGTCAACAGTTGGAAAGCGGCATGACCGAGCAGCAGATTGTGGATGACTTCGTGCGGCGCTTCGGCGACCGTGTGGTGGGGACACCGCAAGACCCGGCGCTGCGGGCGCTGTCATTGGTGACACCCTATATTCTCATTGGAGTCGGTTTGCTGCTGACGCTAGGCGTGATCTGGCGGCTACAGCATCGCAAGGGGAATGGCGCTGTGCCGCCGTCCCCTGATCCGGCTGATGCAGGCAGAAGCAACTCGTCCTACTACGAGCAGCTTCAGAAGGATTTGGAAGGAAAGTGACCATGATGGATGAAAGCCTCCCTGTGAACGAGACTGAAGCACAGCCGACATCCAAACGCGGCGGCTTCGGCATCGGTTCGCTCATGCTTCTGGCCGGGGTGGTCGTGGCAGCCGTCGTGTTCGGGTTGGCGCTCTCACGTCAAGGCCAGACCCAACCCACCAACGGCGCTGCGCCCGATTTCGAGTTCTCTACGTTCGATGGGCAGACGATGAAATTGTCGAGCTTACTTGGCAAGGTCGTGGTCATCAACTTTTGGGCCAGCTGGTGCGGCCCCTGCCGTGACGAAGCGCCGGAACTTCAGAATGCGTGGGCGAGCTATCAGGATCGTGGTGATGTGGTGTTTCTGGGGATCGCGTATGCCGATAATGGCCCGAAATCGCTGGCCTACATTGATGAGTTCAAAATCACCTATTTGAATGCCCCTGATCTGGGGACGCGCATCAGTGAGTTGTACAACATTCAAGGTGTGCCGGAAACGTTCGTGATTGATACGACGGGTCGGGTGGCACAGTTCATCTATGCCGGCGTCACACAAGAAAAACTTCAGACCATCATTGATCCGCTGTTGAAAGGATAATCAACGATGAGCATAGCAGGATTAATCCTCGCGGTGGTGATGGGGTTGGCGACACTGGCCGTTCTGATGCTGCCGTATCTACGGTATCGGTCTACGCCGATCAACAATGCGTTGATGCGCTCCGGTCAAACCCGCGATGCGCTGCTGACGACTTATGAGCGCGTCCTGTCCGCTATACGCGATCTGGATGATGATTTCCAGACTGGCAAACTGGCGCAGGAGACTTATCAGGCCGAACGTGCGATATGGGCAGAGCGCGGCGTGCAGGTCTTGCAAAAGATAGAAGCCGCAGACGCGACTCCCGCACCCAAGAATAATGCCAAGCGCCGCGATACGACCCCGGCTGGAGGGTTTGCCCCGCCTGCCGTCGCCGCCGATGCCGCGCTGGATGAAGCTGTAGAAGAAGCCATTGCCAAGTATCGCAAAGCCAAAAGCAGTACCGCAGGAGATTAGCCTCGTGATTTTTAAGCATCGTAATTTGACGTGGATCACGAGCCTGCTGCTCGTCCTCCTGCTGGCCGCCTGTGACGGGCTGGCTGGTGAACCTCAAGTTGTCGCCACGCTGCCGCCGGATCAGGCAGATGCCCAGAAAGAAGCCATCAGTTCCGGCGCGATGGGACAGAGTGCCGCGCAGTCCGCGACGGTTGTCGCACCGGATACCGAACCTGATCTGGCGCTGGGCGCGTTGGTTTTTACCGAACACTGCACCCGCTGTCATGGGACGGGCGGGAAGGCCGATGGCGAATTGGTCTTGGAAGGGAAAGTACCCGCGCCGCTGGATTTCACACTTCCCGCGACGATGGCAGGCAAGACCCCGCAGGATTACTACACGATCATTACCATCGGCAAGCTGGATACCCTGATGCCGCCATGGTCGGAGAAACTTTCGGATCACGAACGCTGGTCAGTCGCCAACTATGTGTATGGCCTGTCCGGCGCGGTTCCCAGTGCCACCGCTGAACCGGCGGCGGCGGCGGACGCGGCCACCGCTGTTCAGCCCAGTGCGACGGCGGTCGAGCCGAGCGCGACGGCTGAAGCAGGCGCTTCGCAGGTGCTAGGCAGCATCAGCGGCAAGATCACGAACGGCACGGCGGGCGGCGCGGTTCCGGCGGGGCTGGCTGTTCAACTGCATGTGATTAATCAGGATTTCTCCTCGGATAACACGACGGACGGTGTGGCAGCGGACGATGGCACCTTCCAGTTTGCGGATGTCGAGATGAAAGCCGATATGGGCTACGCGGTGACGGCGGAATATAACGGCACGATCTTCGCCAGTGAAGTCGTTCCGGGCACTCTCGATGCCCCTGCGCTTGATCTGCCCTTGACGATCTTTGAAGCCACCGATGATGTGAGCGTGGTGGCGATTGACGGGTTCTCGTCGCAGGTGAGCGTGACGGATGGCGAGTTGACGGTGATCGAAATTCTGTCGTTCACCAACAGTTCGGACAAGATGTACCGCAGCACCGACGGGACGACTTCGGTCACTGTGACCGTGCCAGAGGGTGCTACCCTGACGCAGTTCAGCCAGCAGGGGACGCGCTATGTCTACAGCGAAGATGGCAAGCAGGTCACGGACACATTCCCGATTGTGCCGGGGCAAAGCCATATCTTCCATCTCCTCTACACCATGCCCTATAACAGCGCCGGTGTCGCCCTGACGCGCAAACTGGACTACCCGCTGACCAACGGTTTCGAGGTGATGATTGACACCCCCGGACTGAACATCACCGGCGATACGGTAGCTCCGTTGGGGGGCAGCGCCAGCGCGGACTCGCCGCATGGCAGCGTGATGAGCTTTGGCAACCTTGACCCGCTGCCTGCGGGCGAAGCGATGACCTACACGGTGTCCGGCGAACCGCAAGCGGCTGCAACGGACTCGTCCGCCAACAGCGCGACGGCGACCACCGCGACCGCTGCTGCACAGTCTTCCACGCCCGTTCTGGCGTATGTGTTCATCACACTGGGGGCGGTGGCGGTGGCTGGAGCCGGTTTCCTGTTCTATAAGGAACGTCAGTTGATGCGCTCGATAGGCACTTCCGCGTCTGTTGCGCCCAGCACCAGTGCGAACCCGGCTGTGAATGCGGCCGACCAAGCGCGGATCAATGCGCTGGTCAAGCAGATTGCTGACCTCGATCAGAGCCATCAGGAAGGCAAGATCAAGAAAGCGGTTTATGAGAAGCGCCGCAGCGACTTGAAAGCCGAATTGATGGCGATCATTCAGCAGAGCAACCAGAACTAAACCTAGTAACACACTTCTCCGGGTTTTCAACACTGGAAACCCGGAGAAGTCCACTCGATCAAGACCCATTTTCAAGGAGAGGAAGAACATGACCGCAGCACCATCGTCTATGCCCACCAATGCCATTCCCCAACAGTCGGAAAGCAGCGCCAAGCAGACTGACCGCCTGCCAATCCTGAAGATTTTTTCGCTACTGGCATTCCTCGGCTTTTTCGCCGGCTTGATGCTGGCATTGTTCTATGCGGGCACGGATGCCACGCAGGGGCAGGTTCAGCGCGTGTTCTACGTCCATGTGTCGGCTTTCTCCGGCGCGACAGTGGCGTTCTTCACGGCGCTGGTGGGTGGTGCGGCGTATCTGCGTACCCGTAGTGTGAAGTGGGATACGTTGTCGTTGGCGGCGGTGGAAGTGGGCTTCACGCTGTCGCTGATTACGCTCATCACCGGTATGGTGTGGGCGCGCCCGACGTGGAATACGTGGTGGACGTGGGACCCGCGCCTGACTTCGGCGGCCATCATGACACTGACCTATGCCGCGTACTTCATGCTGCGCGGCGGCATTGATAACGCGGATCGTCGCCGTTCGTTCGCAGCTGTGTATAGCATTCTGGCGATCACCACCGTGATTATCACCTTCATGATTACCCGCATTCGCCCGGACACCATTCACCCCGTCGTGATTGGCCCCAGCCCGGTGAACGCGAAGGGCAGCTTTGAGATGGCTACCAATATGTCGGCTACGCTGGGCATGAACAGCGCCATCTGGTGCTGCCTTGTCACCCCCGCGCTGATCTGGTGGCGTATCCGCCTCGAAAACCTGACTCGCCGTGTTGAGCAAGCCCGTTTGAACAACCTGTCGAACTGAACCTAAAAGGATACACACCTCATGCCTGAAACAACTCCTTACCTGATGCTCGGCCTCGGCGTGATTTTCGCCATCCTGCTTGTGTACCTCGGCAGCCTTGTGGTGCGTTTTCGCAATGCCGCTAAGGACTTGCAAGTGCTGGAAGATTTGAAGTAAAAACCCATCCGTTCGTCCCCTTCCGAAATTCAACCGGAAGGGGACGAGGATCATGAGGACGACCTATGAGCGCCCTGCAATCTGCTGCCCCCACTGCTACACCCATCTTCACCGGGCTGCGAAAGAAGCTCATCATCGCGTTTCTGGCGGTGCTGCTCATTCCGGTGGTCGAAATTGGTTTCTACGGCTATTTTTTCACCAGTCGAGTGCTTTCACAACAGGCGTTGGACGGCGCTGAACGCGAAGTGCAGTTGCAGGCGCAGCATATTGTGCGTTCGCTGGCACAGGCGCAGGGCGACGCGCTGTTTCTGTCCCAACTTCGCAGCCTCGCCAAATTGCGCGAGCTGATGGCGCAACATGCGCCGTCTGCCGAAATTGACTTGTGGCGCGAAGAAGCCGCGCAGGATTTTATGGTGCTGCTCTCGGTGCGCCCGATGGTGCAGAACCTGCGCTATATTGACAGCGGCGGGCGTGAAGTGGTGCGGGCAGATTCGGATGGACAGACGGTGCATTCGTCTCCCCGCAAAGAACTGCGCGACCGTTCCGAATTCGCCTATTTTCAACAGGCGATGGCGCTCACTCCGGGCAGCGTATTTGTGTCCCCGTTTGCCATAGATCAAGATATGGACGAGAACAGCCCGCTGGTGCATTACGCACTGCGCACCAGCGATGGCAACGGCGTGATCGTGGTGGATTTGCACGCGGCATGGATTTTGCGCAATCTGCCTGCGAACGTCACGCAGGATACGTGGGCGCTGATTGATCAGGACGGTAACTATCTGGTCTATCCAGAGAATTACGCGCCCGCTTCCAACGATGCGGGCAAGGCGCACATTCACAGCGCCATGAACAACCTGCTTTCCGGCGGGGCTGGCACTTTTGAAACCGATACCAGCGTGTTTGTCTATAACACCGTGTTCCCGGCGGCGAATAGTCAGTCGCAGTTCTGGGTGCTGTACCGCGATACGCCCCGCGCCGTGTTGTATGCCGATGTGTCGGATTTTTACCAGAAGGCCGCGCTGTTTGTGATGGCTGCGGTGCTGTTGGCGGTGGGGCTGGCGATTTTCACCAGTCAGGGGATTGTGTCGCCCATCCTCGATTTGCGGCGGAAGGCCGAACATTTGGGGCATGGCGGCGAGGTGGATGAGATGCCCCTCGAACTGCCGACGGATGAAATCGGTTCGCTCACGCGCACGTTTTACGAGATGGCGCACGATCTGGAACGCAAGCGCCGCGAAGCCCAGATGTTGATTGAACGCTTGATTACCGCGCAGGAAGAAGAACGCAAACTGGTGGCCTATGATTTGCACGACGGCCTGATTCAGCACATGGTGGGGGCACGCTTCCATCTGAGCAATTGCCGCCAGTTATGCCCGATCCGCGACAACGAACACGCTACCGCCGGATTGGTTCGTGGTTGCGATGCGCTGACGAATGCGATTGTAGAAGGACGGCGCATCATTGAGGGCTTGCGTCCGGCGGCGCTGGATGATCTGGGGTTGGGCGCGGCGCTGACCGAGCTGGCACACTCTACCGCAGAACACAGCGATTGGCAGCTTTCGCTGGATGTGCATCCACTTTCGCAAGAACCTGAAAAAAGTGTGGGCGTAACGCTGTACCGGATCGCACAGGAAGCCTTGAACAACGCCCGCAAACATGCACAGGCCAAGCATGTTCAGCTTTCGCTGACCAACGGCTATGGCATCAGCCTGAGCATTCAAGATGATGGACGCGGCTTCGAGCCGGAAATTGTCTCCCGTGAGGAGCGCGGGTTGGGGATTACCACCATGCGCGAACGTGCTGCGCTGCTGCATGGCACTTGCGAATTGGTGTCTACCCCCGGAGTCGGCACGACGATTCAGGTGTGGATTCCCTGGCAGGTGGAGGCCGCGAATACCATCCATTTGACCGACATTCCCGGAGGTGAAACGGAATGGTCAACGCCCCCTTAGCTAAAGCTAGGGACTTGTAGGAATACAAGCTAGGTTGACCCGACTCAGCCACCAGCCGAAAGGCTGATGGGGCTACGTTAGTAGTAGCAGTTCAAGACCTATCTACGGGTGCTTCACCATCTCGTAGCACTAGAACCTACGCATTAAACAGATTGAAGGTCTAAATCAGTGTGCGGTTGGGATAGTACGGGCTACTCACATTGTCA
>CAIPFY010000076.1 GCA_903864435.1 uncultured Chloroflexota bacterium
CCCATGTATGGGGATAAGGGGATGGGGGACTGATGATGAGGTTCCCGGTTCTATATTTTGTGATTTTGCTCTTAATACTTGTTATGCATAATCTGCGTTAGAATAAGATGATGCTGTAATATGATTTTTCACATATCGAATCGGTTGTGTTGCCATCAACCGGGAGGCTATTAATCATGAATCGCGTTCAGGCTCATTCGGCGATGTTGCACGGCAGTTCAGGGCCGATGGTCGTGCTGGCACATGGTATCGGCGGCAACCAATCCCACTGGCCGGCACTGGTTGAACATTTCGCGCCATCCGCCCGCCTGATGACCTTCTCTCTCGCGGGTTCGGCGGGCGCTGACCCCGCCCTGTTTTCCCCCACCCGCCACAGTTCGTTGTTCGGCTTTGCGGATGATCTCGCCATGTTGTGCGCCGAAATGGATATACAGGGCGCGGTCTACGTCGGGCATTCGCTGTCGGCGGTGGCGGGGATGCTGGCCTCCATCAGCAACCCCGGCCTCTTTTCGCGGCTGGTGCTGATAAACGCTTCGGCGCGGTATATTGATGACCCCGCAACCGGTTATGTGGGCGGGTTCACTGCCGAACAGATTCAAGGTATGCTGCACGATTTGACCGCCAACTACACCACATGGGCGGCGGGTTTCGGCGCGACGGTCATGGCGAACCCGGATCGCCCGCATCTGGTGCGGGAGTTTGTGGAGTCCCTGATTTCGTGCGGGCCGGAAGTGGCCGCTGTATCCCTGCGGGCGGCCTTCGAGGGCGATTACCGCAAATATGTGTCGAAGATTGTCGTCCCAACGCTGGTTGTTCAGAGCGCTAGTGACCCCGCTGTTTCCCCACTGGCCTCGCACTGGTTGGGCGACCACATCCCCGGTGCGCAGCGTGCCGAGTTGCGTTCTACCGGTCATTTCCCGCATGTGGCTGCGCCGGAGGAACTCATTCAGGCGATCGAGGCTTTTGGGCTGGTGTAAAGACCATGATTCCTTCGTTGAATACGGAACTCGAACGACTGCAAACGGCTGTTCGGGCGGATGTCGCGGTTATTCTGGACAGGGTGATTGGCACGACCGAGTCTTTTGCCGCACTCACCCTGCCGCAGGGGCTACTGGAGTCGGAACTGGCATGGCCGCTGGTGAACGAGATGCCGCCCGCGCTCACGCTGGTGAGCGACCCGCGCCAGATCGCCTACCTTGTGCCGACGGAAGCCCGTGTGCAAATGCCGGACGTGGTGCGAGCCGCGCTGTGGGTGGAACTCACCCCTGCACTGGTGTTGGTGCTGATCTGGTCGCGGAATGCGCCACCGGAAACGCTGGCGCACACCCTCGACGAACGACTGCGGGGTGATCTGTTGCTGCTGGCGGCGGACTGGGTTGAACGCCGCCGTGATCGCCTGACCATTCAGCGGCTTTCCGGCACGGTGCAGGCCGTGACCGAGGCGCTGGTGACGGTGGATGATCTGCATGGGGTCGCCTATCTGAACCCGGCTGCTGCTGCACTATTCGGCCTGCCCGGTCAGCAGAAGGTGAATACCCGCCAGTTTGCCGAAGCGATGGAACGTTTGCACAGCCGTCTGCTCAACCCGAAACACGCGCAGACGATCGCAGTCGCCCTTCAGTCTGATCCTTCGGCGACGGTTCAGCATGTGTTGTGGCAGTTCGCCACAGCGCCCCTGTTTTTGAGCGTATCCACCTCTCCTCTGCCGCATGGTCGCCTGTGGGTATTCAGCGATGTTTCGGAACGCGAGGCGGCAGTACAGGCCGAAGCGCAGGCCAGCCGCCGCTATCGCTTCATCGCTGAAAACAGCAAAGATATGATTTTGTGCATCGCGCCAAATGGTCAACGGACGTATGTCTCGCCCTTTGCCTATGAACTGACCGGCTATACGCCGGAAGAATTGATGGCGGAACCGCGTGTGATTATCGCCCATCCCGATGAATACCGCGCCGGCGGGGAGGCTTTTCAAAAAGCCATGCTCTCCGGTGCGAATTATTTTCAGATCGAACAGCGCGTCCGGCACAAGGACGGGCATTACATCTGGACAGACCTTTCGACCACACTGGTGCGCGACCCGCAGACCGGCGCGTTGGTTGAAGTCATCGGCATCGCACATGACATCACCGAGCGCAAGCAACTGGAGGACGCGCTCAAGGCCAGCGAGGAACTTTATCGCCTACTGGCGGAGAATATCCAGGATGTGATTTTCAAGCTGGATATCAATGGGACGCGCAAGTATGTATCGTCCGCCATTCGCCATTTAGGATACACTCCCCAAGAATTGATCGGGCTGTCGGGGCTGGACATGGTGCATCCTGATGATCGGGATGCGCTTCGCACGACCTTGCGGGAAACGGTCGCAGCGGGCAAAAATCAGATGATTATCCAGTACCGTCACCGCCACAAAGAGGGGCATTATTTGTGGACGGAAACGGCGGTCAACGTCATCCGGGATGCGGTGACGGGGAAGCCGCTGGAGCTAGTCAACATCGCCCGTGACATCACCGAACGCAAACGGCTGGAAGATGCCCTGCGCGAGAGCGAAATGCGCTTGTCGCACGCGCAACGCATTGCTCATGTGGGCGATTGGGAGTTTGATGTGCAGGCTGGCGCGCTCACATGGTCGGACGAAACCTACCGCCTGTACGGCTATCGCCCACAGGAAATGCCGGTGTCGTTCGCGCTGTTCCTGAGTACGACGCATCCCCAAGACCGTGCGCGGTTGGACGAGGCGATCACCGCTGCGCTGTATGACGGTACGGATTTCACGCTGGATTACCGTATTCGTTTGCCGAATGGCAGTGAACGTTTCGTCCACAATCAGACCGAAGTGATCCGTGACGAGGACGGCAAATCGCAGCGGATGATCGGCACGGTACACGACATCACCGAGCGCAAGCGGCTGGAGGCTGAACTGGCCGTCCGCTATGACGAACTGGATCAGTTCTTCAACGTCACCGAAGATTTGCTCTGCATCACCGATAGTAACGGGATTCTGTTGAAGGTCAACCGCGCTTGGGAAAAGCTGCTCGGCCTTCCGGTGAAGCAAATTGAGAACCGTCCATTCATGGAATTTGTGCATCTCGACGATGTGCAGGCCACGCTGGGGGCGATGGAACAACTCGGTCAGGACAAGCCGGTAATCCAGTTTGTCAATCGCTACCGCAGCGCCGATGGCAGCTACCGTGATATTGAGTGGTGTACCAACCCGCACGGCGGCCTGATATATGCCTCCGCCCGCGACATCACTGAGCGCAAGCGGTTGGAAGCTGAACTGGCCGCCCGTTATGAGGAACTGGATCAGTTCTTCAACGTCACCGACGAGATGCTGACGATTGCTAATCTGGAAGGCAAACTGCTGAAGGTCAACCGCGCTTGGGAAAATCTGCTCGGCCTTCCGGTGAAGCAAATCGAGAACCGTTTGTTCATGGAGTTTGTGCATCCCGACGATGTGCAGGCCACGCTGGGGGCGATGGAACAACTCGGTCAGGACAAGCCGGTAGTCCAGTTTATCAATCGCTACCGCAGCGCCGATGGCAGCTACCGCTTTATCGAGTGGCGCACCAACCCGCACGGCAATCTGATCTATGCCTCGGCACGCGACATCACCGAACGCCGCCAGATCGAGGAAGCCCTGCGCGAGAGCGAGGAGAAATACCGCCTGATCGCCGAGAACACGTCCGACGGCATTTTGGTGCTGGATAGTTTGATTGGAGCCATTACCTACGCTTCCCCTGCCTTTGATCTTCAGCACGGGCGTGCGATTGGCGAAACACAACGTATAAAGCCTGATGCCCTGCATGAAACGATCCATTCGGAAGATCGTGAGAGAGTCTTACAACAGATTTTTGCCGCTGTGGATCGGAAAGCCTCTGATTTAGTCTATTCCTATCGCTCTCAACACAAGGATGGTCACTATCTCTGGTGTGAAGATCACAGCCGTTTTAACTATGCACCGGATGGAAAGTATCTCTCCTCGATCATCATTTCGCGCAATGTGACCGAGCGTAAAGAAGCCGAGCAGCGCCAGATGGAATTGCAACTGGAGCAAGAGCGTGCCGAACTGCTCTCGCGCTTCATCTGCGACGCGGCGCACGAGTTCCGCACGCCGCTGGCGATCATCGGCTCGGCCACCTATTTGCTGCTGCGCTCCGATAAGCCGGAGGTGCGCCGGCGCAAAGCCGATTCCATCGAGACGCAGATCAAGCGCATCACCCGCCTGCTGGATAGCCTGCTGCTCATGGCGCGGGTGGATAGCCACGACAAGTTGGAGAGCAAGCCCGTCGGCCTCGGCTTGGTACTGCTGTCGGAATGTCAGCAGTTGCAGGATACCTATGGCAATCATCCCGTGATGCTGCAACTGCCGTTCCCGCACCTGTCGGGTGTGATTGGGGATGCCAGCCTGCTGGCGGATGCCTTCCGCCAGATTCTCGATAACGCCATGCGCTTCACCCCGAAGGACGGGACGGTGACGGTGGAGGCAGGCATGGCGGGCGATCGGCTGTGGGTGGAAATCATGGATACGGGTATGGGCATCGCGCCGGAAAACCTACTGAGGGTGTTCGATACCTTCTGGCGGCACGACGATGCGCATTCTATCGCCGGTTTCGGGCTAGGGTTGTCCATCGCCAAGCGCATCATCGAACGGCACGGTGGGACGATTACGCTGAACAGCACTGTCAACGCGGGGACTCGTGTGCGCGTGACTCTGCCTACGGGGGGATGAATGCCCTCACCCCGACCCTCTCCCAACCGCTGAGTACAGCTAGGCGAGGGGGGAATGCGGGGATTCGTAGGGATACGGTGCGAGTCGTGTCCGCCTGTGCCTGCGCCCTGTTTTGATTCCCATTACAATAGCGGTGTGATGAAAAGCCCCTACATCGTCGCACATTTCCCCCCTTGCCCCATGTATGGGGATAAGGGGTTGGGGGATAGGGGACTCTGACAAGGGTAGGGGATGAGGGTTCTAGTTCTATACACGGGAGGTTTGAACGTGGCGAAATTATCCATAGACGTGCAGGCGATGGTTCCATTTTTGACCGGATTGTTGAACACCCCCAGCCCCACCGGCTACCATGCCGAAGCGGTGGCCTATACCGAGAAGGCTTTCCGCGCCCTCAAAGTCCCCGGCCTGAAGCTGTCGCGCACCACCAAAGGGGCGCTGCTAGGCGTGTGGAAGGGCGAGGCCAAGAGCTCCCCGCGTGGCGTGACCGCCCATGTGGACACGCTGGGGCTGATGGTGCGCGAGATCAAAGCCGGCGGGCGGCTGAAAGTCTCCCCGTTGGGCGGCATCATGTGGGGCGGCATCGAAATGGAAGGCGTGACCGTGCGGACGTTCGACAACCGCCGCTACCGGGGGACAGTCGTCCCCGTCAACCCTAGCACGCACGTCAACCGCGACATCGCCACCAGCCCGCGCAATGCCGACACGATGGAAATCCGACTGGATGCGCGCACCCGCAGCGCCACCGAAACCCGCGCCCTCGGCATCGAGGTGGGCGATTTCGTGTTCGTGGACTCGCGGGTGGAAGTGGGTGAGGCGGGGTTCATTCGCGGGCGGCATCTGGACGACAAAGCCTCCGTCGCTTGCATCTACGGGGCGCTGCAAGCCATGCGTGATGCCGATGTGAAACCCGCGCAGGATACCGCTTTCCTGATCGCCAACTATGAAGAAGTCGGGCATGGCGGGTCGTCGGGGTGGCCGTTTGAACTGTCGGAACTGGTGGCGGTGGATATGGCGGCCATCGGCTTCGAGCAGAACTCGGACGAGTATTCGGTCAGCATTTGTGTGAAGGACGGCGGTGGCCCGTATCATTTCGACCTGACGCAAAAACTGCGGCGGTTGGCGACGGCGCACGACATCGCCTACAAGCCCGATATTTACGTGTACTACTCGTCGGACGGTACGGCCTACTGGCGCTCCGGTGGGGACGCGCAGGTGGCGCTGATCGGCCCCGGCGTGGATTGCTCCCACGCTTACGAGCGCACCCATCAGGACGCGCTGCGCGACACGGCGCACCTGATCGCCCGTTACCTGCTGGACGACGGAAAATAGGCGATGACGACCCGTATGCCGTCCATCGAAACCGAACGCTTGCTCATCCGCGAACTGGCGCTGGACGATCTGGACGCGGTGCATCACGTCTTGAACGAGTCCTTTGGCGACGAACCGCTGGAAC
>CAIPFY010000077.1 GCA_903864435.1 uncultured Chloroflexota bacterium
AGGACAGCGGAATCGGGATTCCAGTGACCAATTTGCCGCACATCTTTGAACCGTTCTCTGCATTAGGCGATGCTTCACTACATTCCAGTGGCAAAGTGAAATTCAAGGGAGGCGGGCCGGGGTTGGGATTACCAATTGCCAAAGGTATCCTCGAAGCGCATGGCGGCACAATATGGGCGGAAAGTGACGGGTATGATGAGCAGCGTTATCCGGGAAGCACTTTCCATATCATGATTCCCATGCTCACTGAACCCCCTGACGGCCCGATTTGGCACCGTGACGATTCCCAAACCGACAACACTTGACATTCCTAGTACATGAAAGGCATGTAACGGCACCACTATGCCAAAACCTGCGGAACGCCTCAATAAACTGCCGACATACTTTTTCGCTGTAATCGGGCAGCGTATCCAAGAATTGCAGAGGCAGGGAATAGACATCATTAGCCTCGACATTGGAAGTCCCGATATGCCCCCCCCGCAGGCCGTCATTGATGCGCTGGCGGAATGGGCGAACAAACCGAACGCACACGGGTATACAGGCTACCGGGGCACGCCCGGTTTCCGTCAAGCAGTAGCCCATTACTATGAGCGCCGCTTTGGAGTGAGCCTTGACCCCGACAAAGAAATTCTCCCGCTGATTGGCAGCAAAGAAGGGATTGTCAATCTCAGTTTGGCCTACCTTGATCGAGGTGATCTCGCTCTGGTGCCTGATATTAGCTATCCCTCGTATTCAATGGGCGCAAGATTGGCCGGCGGAGAAATTCACTGGCTACCGACCAATGAAAACAATAGTTTCATGCCATCGCTGCACAATATCCCGGATGCAGTTGCGAACACAGCCAAATTGCTGTGGGTCAACTACCCGAACAACCCGACTGGAGCGACTGCAACCCTTGAAGATTATGTCCGCATGGTGGATTTCTGCCGCCAGCATGGTATCCTACTGGCGTCGGACAATCCCTACGTAGATGTCAATTTCGATGGTTTCCGCGCCAATAGCGTACTCGAAGCACCCCACGCCAAAGAATGCACCATCGAATTCATGTCGCTCTCAAAAACCTACAATATGGGCGGCTGGAGATTGGGTGCAGCCGTCGGGAATGCTGAAGCCATCAAAACGCTTTTGCAGGTCAAGAGTAATGTGGATAGCGGGCATTTCCGCCCCGTCTATGAGGCCGGTGTAGTTGCAATGGAAACCACCCCTCAGCAGTGGATTGACGACCGCAACCTGATCTATCAACGCCGCCGCGATCGGATACTCAGCGTTCTACCCCAAATCGGTCTTACAGCGGCTCAGTCCAAAGGCTCACTCTATCTGTGGGCCAAAGTCCATGAAGGAACAGGAGCCGAATACGTGGAAGCCGCCTTGAATCATGCGCATGTCGCGTTCGCACCGGGCAGCGCCTATGGGCCGGGTGGCGATTCCTATGTGCGAATCAGTCTCGGAATCACAGATGCACGCTTGGAGGTAGCATTGGAACGGCTAGTCAACTGGCATAATGCCAAACAACGATGACCGAAAATTACGAAATCTCCACGAACGAAAAAGAACGGGTCTTGCTAGTGGGAGCGGAGGCCAGAAGTGCGCGCCCGCTGCTTTCATTGGAAGACTCACTTGCTGAATTGGCTTTGCTGGCAGATACCGCCGGAATGGAAGTAGTCGGCACAACCACCCAGCGCCTCCAGCAGATTGACCCCAACACATTCATCGGTTCTGGCAAGGTCGAAGAAATCAGTGAGATGCTGGACACCATGAATGTTCATGTGGTGATTTTCGATGATGAACTCTCTCCCCGGCACCAACGCCAGCTTGAGAAAGAATTTGGCGAAAACGTGAAGGTGCTGGATCGCTCGGCTCTCATTCTGGACATCTTCGCCCAGCACGCGCACACGCGGGAAGGGTCACTACAGGTTGAACTTGCCCAGTACGAATACCGTATGCCGCGTCTCACCCGTCAGTGGACGCATCTTGCGCGGCAGGCCGGCGGTGGCGCAGTACGGGGCGGTAGCGGCGGTGTGGGTCTGCGCGGCCCCGGCGAAACCCAGCTTGAAGTGGATAAACGTGAAATCGGGCGAAAGATCAGCAAGCTAAAACTTGACTTAGACAAGGTTCGGCAGCAGCGCAGTCAGCACCGCCAGCAGCGAGTACGCGCTGGTATTCCGGTCATCGCGCTGGTGGGATACACCAACGCGGGCAAATCCACACTGTTGCGGGCTTTAACCGGTGATGACATCTACGTTGCAGACCAGCTATTTGCCACGCTCGACCCCTTAGCACGTCGCGTTGATCTCGATTCCGGGAGGCATGTCGTATTCAGCGACACGGTTGGCTTCATCCAAAAGCTACCGACCACCTTGATCGCAGCCTTCCGTGCCACTCTCGAAGAAGTCCTCGAAGCCGATTTGCTATTGCATATAGTTGACAGTTCACATCCCAACGTACTCCAGCACATCGAAACGGTAGAAGACACCCTCGCTGAAATTGACGTGCCGCCCATTCAGCGGATTCTTGTCTGGAACAAGATAGACCGCCTCACTGACCAAACATTGCCACCACGAACAAGCGGCGAGCGTTATGCGGCAGAAGCCATGATCTCCGCTCAACAGGGAGAAGGCATAGAACACCTTTTACAGTTGATCGAAACCACACTTGGGAAAAGTCTGCGTAAGGTCAGGCTTCTCCTCCCCTACCAGCGCGGTGATCTGGTTTCGTGGTTATTCGAGACTGCCAATGTCGAACATCAGGAACACACCGATCAAGGCGTGCTAATGACTGTATCGCTACCCCCGTCCCTACTAGAACGGTTCCAAGAATATCTCCAGACGGAGTGAACTATGTTTCGATGGATAGATTCGTCCCCTCGCCTATCGCGCTTCATCGAAGCCATCTCGGAGTTCATGGCAAAGCGGCGTGGCTTGCCCGTCGTTCTTGGGATAGGCCTCATTATCATCAGCTTCGTGTTGCAGCTCGTGGACGTTTATGCCGAAAGCAAAGGGCTGCACTTGATAGGCGTCATCACGCTAAACGTGGGCATTCTGACCGCGCTAATCGGCTTACTTCTTTCCGATCCACTAGGGAAGTGAACGCTTGAACACATGGAACTGTCGGGTTTTGGAAGAACTGAACGATTTAGATCAGGCTGTAGACCTTGAAATAGCAATATGGAACCTCCCCCCGAAGGATGCCGTTCCTTCCAACCTCCTGCATGCCATGACGCGCACCGGAAGCTTGCTTGTCGGTGCTTTCGACCATGACCGCATGATTGGTTTGGCGTTTGCCTTCCCTGCGCCGCAGAAAAAACAAAAGCGTATCTGGTCACACATGGCAGGGGTTCACCCCGATTATCAAGGGAAAGGCGTAGGGTTCGCGCTCAAACAGTTTCAGCGTGAGTGGGCGCTGGAACAGGGTTTCGACACAATGGCATGGACTTACGATCCGCTCCAGCGGGGAAATGCCAACTTCAATTTGCACCGTCTGGGCGCAATAACTCAAATCTATCACGTCAATTTCTACGGGGAAATGAATGATGGAATCAACGCAGGCTTGCCTTCAGATCGCGTCGAGGCGGTCTGGAAGCTACGTGACCGTCGGGTAAAACTGCTGGCGTCAAATGCTCAACCGCAAGATGACACCAGCCCCCCCGCTTTCCCTTTCCTGTTAGAATCTGCCCCTGACCAAATGCCAAGCGCATCACCTGCGATAGATATTCGGGTTCGCCAATACCTTGTCGAAATCCCGTCCAACCTGCCGCACCTCAAGCAGACCCATCCTGAAGGGGCACTCGCTTGGCGTCTGGCGCTGCGTGCTGCCATGCAATCTGCCTTTGCACATGGCTATATGGCAACCGACTTTCTCACATTACCGGACAATCGCTGCGCCTACGTGCTAACGGCAAACACGCATTGGTATTTATATGTAGTCGAATGCAGCGACCATTCGCTATACACTGGAATTTCACCGAATGTCGTGAAGCGGGTTCAAACCCACAACAAAGGAACGGGCGCATCCTATACCGCTGCTCGCCGCCCCGTTCGTCTGCTCGGCGCATGGCCGTTTTCATCGCGTGCAGAGGCCACCCGTGCGGAGATCGCCTTCAAACGGTTGAACCGGGCCACAAAACTGACCCTCATTAACGGGGAACATCTTTTTCAGGATTCCCTATTTATCCCATCCAGCCAAATTGAACAAACAATCTCATAGTCTTTTCGTGTTGTCTGAATTTCGCAGCATGGTACAATTTCATCTCTACGGGGAATAACCCGCACATATTGATAATTAGGTATATTGGAGGCAATGAAATGCAGTTGGGAATGCGACGTTTACTACTGGCGCTCGTCTTGATACTCATGGTCTTACCATTGGTCCCTGCTGCGGCACAAGATGCGTTGCCTGATCTGGGTGGTCGCACAATTAAAGTGGCGACTGAAAATGCCTATATTCCATTCGGCTACATTAACGAAACCACCGGAGAAGCCGAAGGCTGGAATTACGACGCCATAAATGAAATTTGCGTGCGCCTGAATTGCGTGCCGGAATATATCGAAACCTCTTGGGACGGTATGCTGGTCGCCATCAGCGCAGGCGAATTTGATGTTGCGGGTGATGGAATCACCATTACCGATGAGCGCAAAGAAGTCGTGGACTTCTCGGATGGATACATCGCCGTTGAGCAGGTTATACTGGCCCGCGTGGATGAAGACCGTTTTAGCAGTGGCGAAGAACTGGCGGCAAACCCCGACCTGCGTCTGGGATCGCAATCAGGAACCACCAACTACGAAACCTCAATCGCACTGGTCGGTGAAGATCGCGTACAGGTCTTTGAAACCTTCGGCGTAGTCGTTCAAGCACTGTTGGCTGGCGACGTAGACGCGGTTATCATTGATAACGTCGCTGGACAGGGCTATGTGGGCGTCAATGCCGATCAAATCAAGATCGTCGGTGAGCCGATTGTGTCCGATCAGCTTGGTTTCGCCTTCCCCAAAGGTTCAGACCTTGTTGCACCGTTCAATGCGGCGCTGGCTGCACTGCGCGCCGACGGTACTCTCGTTCAGATTAATGGCAAATGGTTCCCGCCCACCCTCCCCAATCTGAATGGTCGCAGCATTACCGTCGCTGTCGAAAACGCTTACCAACCGTTCAATTTCATCAACGAACAATCCGGTAAGCCCGAAGGTTGGGACTATGACATGCTGGCGGAAATCTGCACGCGCCTGAATTGCGTCCCCGAATTTGTCGAAACCTCTTGGGATGGCATGATTATCGCCGTCTCCAATGGTGAATATGACATGGCGGCGGATGGCATCACCATTACCGAGGAGCGCAAGCAGCAGGTCAACTTCTCCATCGGCTACATTCAGGTTGAACAGGTGCTTCTGGTTCGGAGCGACGAAAGCCGCTTCTCGACCGTTCAAGAACTGGTAGACGATCCCAATATGCGTGTGGGTTCGCAACCCGGCACCACCAACTACGAAGTTGCTGCCAAACTGCTCGGTGAAGACCGTATTCAGGCTTATGAAACCTTCCCCGTCGCGGTGCAGGCGCTAATCTCTGGTGACGTGGATGCAGTCATCATGGATAACGTGGCCGGACAGGGGTACGTAGGCGTCAACTCGGACAAGGTGCGCTTAATTGACACCACCCTGAAATCGGACGCTCTCGGCTTCATTTACCCGCTTGGATCGGACTTGGTGAAAGCCTTCGACGCAGCCCTCATCAGCATGATGAATGACGGCGCTCTCGACGCGATCAACGCCAAGTGGTTCCCCCCCGCGCAGTAATCCGATTCGCTCAACACTGAGGGCGCACAATGTGCGCCCTCTTTATCTGGATAGGTTGACCAAATGACTTCTTCAGACTCGAAGCCTTCATCATCTCCTGCTGATCCCGCTGAAGTAACCCAGTCTTCACATTTACACGCTACCCCGCTTGGGTTCCTGTATACCGCACCGTGGTGGCTCATTGTCCTTATGATTCTCGGAATAGCCACCATAGCTCTCATCACATCAAACGAGCTATACGGGCGTATCTTCGATCAGCTCAAAGAAGGCATTGCCATGACCCTTGGGGTCAGTGCAATCGCATATTTATCGGCGCTCTGTATCGGCTTGCTTGTTGGCCTGATTCGCTCAAATTCCCCTGCCCCGCCCAAACCCGGATCAGGCATCAAAGGCGTTATCAGCGGTGCCCTCCATACCCTCATATATAATGTCGCCACCCTGTACGTTTCGGTACTGCGCGGCCTGCCTATACTCGTTGTTTTATTAATTGTCGCTTTTGTACTTGTACCCCTCATCCGCGATGGGCTAACCAGCGCGTTCGGAATTGAACTCGATATTCGAGGGAGTTCCCCGGAATCGGCCATTATCGCTCTCGCCTTCACATATGGTGCGTTTGTCTCCGAAACATTCCGTGCGGGTATCCAATCCATCGGACGGGGACAAATCGAGGCAGCGCGTTCGCTTGGCATGAACTACTTCCAAACCGTGCGCTATGTCATCCTCCCGCAAGCGATACGGCGCATCTTGCCACCATTGGGCAATGACATGGTTTCGATGGTCAAAGACTCGTCACTCGTAGCAATACTAGGCGTTCGAGACATCACGCAGATCGCTAAAACATCGTCTGGACGATCCTTCCGCTACCTCGAAACCTATCTGGTCGTAGCCGTCATTTACCTCACCATGACCGTCATTGGTTCGCTCATCGTGCGCTACATTGAGCGCAAAACCAAAGTTGACCATTGAAACAACCTGCCAATACAAAGACGGGTATTTGAACTTTCAAATACCCGTTTGCTGAAGGCAAGCAGTTTGCCTAATTGGATGAAAGCGGTGTGCCGGAAAGCGATACCGTATAAATGTCCGGGCTAAAGATGGTGTGGACATACAGATTCATCTCTGGGGATATGGTCAGTCCAGCCAAAGGCGCGGCTAGTTCACTGAACAGCACCACCTCAACCTGCGCATTCGTACAACCACCGTTCGCACGACACACAGAGGGGTCAACTCGCCCCACCACACCCCGCGCTCCAAGCGCATAACTAAAATAGAGCATTCCATCCGCTGCCATAACCATGTTGGTCGTATTCTGCAATCCGCTGACCAATGGTTGCACAGCGTCTTTTGCGCTCACTCCCACGCCGCTGACCGCTATATTGGATGCGTCTATCCACTCAATCGCCCGCCGTGCGCTGCCTGTGTTCGCCACATAAACATAGTTCCCATCCACAGCCACTCCGGTCGGGGAGCGCAGGCCACTCAACCATTCTTGAAACTGTCCATCTGGATGAACTGCAACGATCGTGTTGCCCTTCAGATTCGTCACCAGAAACGTGTCATCCGACCACCGTGCTATACCCCATGGGCCCTCAAGATTTTCGACCACATTTCGGCTCACACCATTTTCGATCAGCACGAGTGAATTACTCATGAAATCGGGCATCCACAGGTTCAGCCGGTTATCTGCCGAAGTTGCAGCATAGATAGTGTTTGAATTCTTTACGCCATAGATGTACTGTGATGTAGTTCCACTGGCAGAATCGATCTCATAAACCGTCCAATCGCCGCTGCATGATACATACAGTTTCCCGTCAAACCACGCTAACCCATTTGGGCGTTGTACATTGCCAGTTAGGATCGTTAAATCAGCTTGCGTAAACGGCTGTAGCAACGGAGCAGAAGCCACCGGGGTCACACTGACTGTCTCCGCGAGGGTGGGTAATGCCGTAGGAGTCTTGGTAGGTAATGCCGGCGGGGTCGCCGTATCTTGAGCAACCGCCAATGAGAAAGTAAGGGAAGCCCACAGAACCAGCAGCAGCCCGAAAATAACGCCTCTTCTCATCAGATGTCCTTTCCATACGCCAATCGAAACACGTCAAACCGTTTCCCGTAATGCTGGAATTTCAATCACAAACGTGGTGCCAAGCCCTTCTTGGCTGACAAAATGAATTTTACCACCGTGATTCTCAACAATGGTCTTGACGAGGCTAAGGCCAAGTCCAGTTCCGGTGATATGCTCCGCACCTTTTTGCCCTTTTTGTGCGCCCCGCCAGAAACGCTCAAACACATGGGGATGTAACTCCTGTGGAATCCCTATCCCGGTATCGCTTACGGTAAACCGCACACAATCCCCGTTCACATCCACCTGAACGGCAATCCGTCCACCATTTGACGTAAACTTGATCGCATTTTCAACCACATTGGCAAGTGCGCGATCAAACTGGTCAGGATCAGCCTCAAAATTCGGTAAATTCGGTTCAATCACCATTTCAATCTCAATACGGCGATCATCGGCTAAATGCCGTAGATCATCCACCGCCCGCATAACAGCATGTTCCGGTGAACAAATCTCGGTAGTCAAAACACCATCTTTAACCCGCTCTAAGTCGAGAATCCCGCTAATAATCCTATTCATGCGCGTGAGTTGCTTGTGAATAGTCGTTAAAGAGAGTTGCACCTCATTGGACGGAAACTCTGCAAGGTCTTCGCTCAACAATTCCAGATTTGCGAATGCGGCCTGAAGTGGATTCTTGAGATCATGGCTTGTCATGCGAACCATTTCGCTTTTCAAGCGGTCGAGTTCCTTCAGCTCCGTAACATCATTCAACACAGCCACCCACCCCGTCGCACGGGGTCGTCCAAGTTGTGCCAGATGGCACAGGAAAATCTTACCGTTGTGAGCAATCTCATAAACATGCACCCGGTTCTGCCGCAAATCCTGTCGTGCGCGTTTGACATCTGGAGGCAACATAGAATGCGGAACGCTTCGAGTAATCGGGCGGTTTGCCATGATTTGTTCGGGCTGAAGCAATTCACGGGCAGCCGGATTGGTAAAAATAGGACGCATCCGGCGGTCAACAGCAATTACCGGATTTTCGGTACTAATGAGAACCGTTTCAAGCTGGCTTCTCGAAGCCTCAACTTGCCTTGCAAGATGCTCCTGCTCAGCGAACAAACGGCTATGCGCAATCGCCACCGCCGCTTGCGCTCCCAGAAGTTCAAGCAGTTGCACATCTTCCCGTTTGAACAAGCGTCCGCTCAGTCCCGCAATAACCATCAACACGCCGATGGTTTCAGCACTATAGACCAGCGGCACACAGATAACCGATCCAAACGTTTCACGCGCCAGCGGCAAATCCACTTCGTACTTCCAGTCACGACCATAATTCTCAAGGTAGATGGATCGCTGTGTCTCCGCAACCCGTCCCGCCACGCCCTGCCCTATCGGAATGTGGGCATGGATAAACGCAGCCGGCAAATCATAGACCGCCGTTAAATCAAGAGCATCTTGATCCTTCAAAAAAATGCCAGCAGCATTCGCTTCCAACCATCCAGCAGCCTGAATAGCAATTTGATTAAGCACGGTTTCCAGAGCAATGTGGCTGCTGATCGCAAGGCTGACTTTATGTACCGCTTCCACCTGCAAAATGCGTTCAGCAAGGGGCGATATAATTTCCAGCCGCAAAATGGCGAAGCTAATGAGCAAAGCCGCAACAGCACAAATATTGATGGATAGGGACGCGATTCGCAGTTCAGGGTTCAACAAGCCAAAACTCTGCCCGACAACGAACAAATGCAAACCTAGCAAAAGCCCCCTTGACCGAATCTTTCGCCGGTAGTTCCAGATCAGGTAAACGATGACGAAATCAAACCCCAAAAACAGCAAAGCGGACATGGGCTGGAAACGATACTGATACAGACCCTCATCAGCCATAGTGAACGAAGAAGGCGCGTTATTCAAAAAAAGGAATATCTGGTATCCCAGCACCAAAAACAGACTCGAAAACGCCAACCACCGGAATCGGCGGGTATGCACCCCCACCAGCACCGCCGTCAAAGCATATGCCGCGATACTCGATCCAGTGAACCCCACTTCCATGATGCCAACTGCGGAGGGAATCAGCGGGGAATTTGGCTCAATCAGAGATGCGACTAGCCCCAAGAGCGAACCCACATTCCACACGACCACCATCACCAGAAAAACGCCGAAGAACTGGTTCAATTCCTTACGCGCATCATTCCACAGCACAATGAGCAGAAAGCCGAGGGAAAGCGCCAGCGTGAGGGCATTAATCAGCAGTGTGATAGTGCCGAAAGGTGACATCGTTAGCGGGGGGGCGCCGGTGCCTGCTTTTCAAAACGGTATCCAATTCGATGTTCCGTTAGGATATACAGCGGATTAGCAGGATCGCGTTCGATTTTCCGGCGCAACTGGCTGATATAGACACGCGGGTAATACACGTCGTCTATATATTCCCTACCCCACACCTGTTCTAGCAGATCGCGCTGCGGAACCACGCGCCCTGCATTTTCGAGCAGCATCGCCAGTAGCTTGAATTCCGTCGGGGTCAGGTGAACCTTCCGCCCGCCTACATGCACATGCCGCCGATGCAAATCAACGCTCAGATAACCGTCACTATAAACCTGCTCTGTTTCAGAAACCACAAGTTGCGACCGGCGTAGCAACGCGCTAATACGCGCAACAAATTCGTTCAGGCGAATCGGTTTGATGAGATACTCATCAGCACCCGCGTTCAACCCCTCAATCACATCTTCTTCTTTGATTGCCTGTGCCGAAAGCATCATAATTGGCGTATCTGCCACTTCACGGATACGCTGGCAAACCGTCAAGCCATCCATCCCACCCGGCATCACAATATCAAGAATGATAACGTCTGGACGTTCAGCATGGAACGCCCGCAGTCCTTCCAAACCATCCGCGCAAAGGACAACTTCAAAACCTTCGCGCCGCAGCTTTCGCCCTAACGCATCACGAATTGACTGTTCATCATCAACGATTAGAGCCTTCATCACGGATATCCTTCTATCTCAAGCAGCACGCACAAAAGCATTGAGATGATTTCTTTACACCACGAACAGGGCTGGTAATCCAATCCGATATGGATTGAATTCAGTGTAACATCCCTCCGAAATGCCTACAAGTCAGCAGCGCCCCCCTTCCCTTCAAATAATTGGCGTCTCTGGCGGGAAAGATGTATGATGCAATATCGTAACGGAAATGAAACTTGCTGTTTTCACTATCACTGGAAGGAGCTGTGCTGATGCGCCGCCAAACGGTCGCTTCATTCGCTTTATTGCTCATACTAGCATCATGGATAACAGGTACCACCCTCGCTCAGTCCCCCACCCCACAACAGCCTCAACCACTTCCTACGGCTGCCGAACTGGTATATACCGTTCGTCCGGGTGAAACACTTTTCCGCATCGCGGTACGCTTCGGGACAACCGTTCGCACGCTGGCAGAAGCAAACGGAATCGCCAATCCCTCCCTTATTTTTGCCGGTCAGCAGATTCGCATTCCAGGTGTGGCAGCCGTCACCCCCACCAGCGTGCCGCCTACCAGCGTTCCACAGCCCACCACCAACTACACGGTGCAGCGGGGCGATACTCTGATCCGCATCGCGCTAAGATTGCACACGACCGTTTCGGCGCTCACACGCCTCAACAACCTGAGCAGCCCGAACCTCATATACGTGGGACAGGTGTTGAAAGTGCCAGACACCACCGCCCCCACACCCGTCCCACAACCCATCACCGCCACCGAAGTACAACCATCGGCGGTCACACCAACGCAATCTCAGGCCATGCAACCGGCCAGCACCCCGCTGCCCGCAGAACCGACCGCGCTTCCCACAATAGAAGTGCCGTCCACCCTCGAACCCACGCCAATCCCCCCCACCGATGTGCCGCCTACCCTCGAACCCACAGCCGTTCCGGTCGTCCCGCAGCCCGATGGTGGCGCAGTTGGCTACGGATTCGACTATGGCATCGAAGTCTTTATGGTGGATCAAGATGTGAATGCTATCACCCAGACTATTCAATCGCTGAGAGCCGGTTGGGTAAAACAGGTCATCTACTGGCGCGACTTTGAACCCGTCGAAGGTCAGATTGATTTCGCCACGCTGGATAGCATCGTGGACACTGTTCACAACGCCGGACTAAACCAGATGTTGACGATCACCGCCGCACCCGCATGGGCGCGTACCAGCCCGAACGAAAACGGCCCCTCGGACGATTTCAACAAATATGCCTTATTCGTGAGTGCGCTGGCATCCCGCTATGCCGGTAAAGTGCAGGCCTACCAAATCTGGAACGAACCCAACCTGCGCCGCGAATGGAACAGCACCACCCAGAATATCGGCGCAGCCAGCTACATCCAACTGCTCGCCGCCGCCTATTCCGCGATCAAAGCTGCCGATCCCAACGCATACGTCATTAGCGCAGGTCTATCGCCCACTGGCTTCAATGATGGCGTGAATGCGGTGAATGATCGCCAATTCTTGAGCGATCTATATGCCGTAGGCTTAGCCAACGTCTCGGATGCTATTGGCGCTCACCCGCTCGGTTGGGCGAACCCGCCGGACTCGCTGTGCTGCGAAGCACCCGTTGGCGTCACAACCCATTATCAAGACCCCAGTTTCTTTTTCCGCAACACACTCAGTGACTACCGGGACATCATGGTTGGGGCTGCTGACGGCAGCACGCCCATTTGGGTGACGAAATTTGGATGGGGAACAAGTGAGGATACCGCCGCGCCAAACGAGAATCAGGTTTTCATCAGTTACACCACATTGGGCGAACAAGCCATCTACGTACCCCGCGCTTTTGAGTTAGGTGCAGAATTGGGCTATGTGGGGCCTATGTTCCTCAGCAATCTCAATGCGTGTCAGGCACAACCCGACAATGTGGAACCTTGTTACTACAGCCTGATCGGCCCCGCTGGCGCACCCCGCCCAGCATTTGACGCGGTGAAAAACCTCATCACGCCATCGCTGCCGCTTGAGCCGACCATTGCCCCGCCTGATCCGTCCCTTCCTGCCCCCACGCCGGAATTAGTTCTCACGCAGGAAACCCTCCCGCTGGAACCCGTCGCTACACAGGAAGCCACACCAACCGGCTAGTTCAGCCGCTTCAAACAACAAGGCGAGCCGCAAAGCTCGCCTTGTGAACACCTTCATCAGCATCTCGAATCAATACGATAGTGCGGTATAAACCGTCGCCATCTTCAATGCTTCCGCAGCCAGTTCATGGCGCAGCGCAGCAGGCTCTAGCACCTCAACCTGTGCCCCCCACGACCGTATCCACGGCAGCAAATCATGCCAATCCGAAACATACACCGTCAGCGTGCACCGTTTATCGTTCAGAGTCTCGATTTGCTGCGAAGCATGCCAC
>CAIPFY010000078.1 GCA_903864435.1 uncultured Chloroflexota bacterium
AATCAGTGTGCGGTTGGGATAGTACGGGCTACTCACATTGTCAAGGTGAACTTCACCCCCGCAAGGGGGCAGGTACGGGAGAGGCCATAGGTAACTTAAATCTCTCCCTCCCTTTGGGAATTATCGTCCACTTAACCCAAAAAGGAGTTTCGGCTTTCATCCCCGTACCTAAAAGTAGGGGTTTCCAGCCGAATAACACTGATGAGTATACAAATCGCAGAGAACCCTCATATTCTATCCCGCCCTAAAGCGGCGGCACGCCCGCCCACCATGCCAATTCGTTCCATAGAGTACCGGATGTCTATGATCCTTGATGATATGAGCGATGCCATCCTTCTGCTCAACACACAGAAAGCCGTAGAAAACTGCAACCCGGCCTTTAGCGCACTTTTCGGCTACAGCCCGGATGAAATCAGCGGGCAAACACTTTACCATCTGGCTGCACCCGGCTCCGAAGCCGCACTCACCACCGCCCTGCAAACGCTGACGGAAACGCAACAACACCAGCGCCTACAAATGGGCGGACGACACAAAGATGGGCATATTCTCGATGTGGACATCGCGCTGGCGATTGTTCGGCATGGTGAACACTCGATCGTATGCAGCATCAGAGACATCACGCCGTTGAAAGAAACTGAACGCGCCAAAGATGCGTTTGTTTCGATGGTCAATCACGAACTGCGAGAACCCATTACAGCGGCGACGACCATCAGCGAAACGCTCCTGCGCTATTATGAACGCTTTTCGGATGAGAGGCGCTTAGAGAAAATCGCGCAGATTCACCAGATAGTCGGCAGTCTGGGGGAACTGATGACCGCCATTGTGGAAATATCACGGTTTGATGCGCGTCCGCAGCAGCCGATTCCCAATGTCATAGATATTGGGCAGGCCGTCCAAACGATCGTCGCGCAACTGCGCCCACAGGCAGAAGCCAATCAGCAGCAGTTAGAAGTCGTCCTACCAGCCCCCTCCCTGTCGGTCATATATGGACAGGCCATCCTCATCCGCGTCTGGCAAAACCTGATCTGCAACGCCATCAAATACGCGGGGGCAGGTCGGGCAATACAGGTTCAGGTTTGCCACCCCGACAGCAGCCTGCCGGATATGGGCAGCCGGGTGCTTGCCGCCATTCCTAAAGGGTTTATGGTGGGCATCGTCACCGACAACGGGCCGGGTATCCCCGAAAAAGACCTGCCCAAACTGTTCACGCGCTTCTTTCGGGGGTGGGCGGCGGGCAGCAACATCCCCGGCAATGGGCTGGGGCTGGCCTTCGTGCGGGACATTTTGCGTGCCAATGGGGGAGATATTGCCGTCGAAAGCATGCTCAATGGCGAAACACGGTTCTCCTTCTGGCTGCCCATCGGGAATAAGCCATAACGCACCTGCGCCCATAAGCCTAAAAGAGTCCCCTCCCCTAGCCCCTGCCCCATGAATGGCTGAGGGGAAAAAGGGGAGGGGATTCTGCAATCAGTAATCCTTAACTTGACGCTTATAAGCCCTAACGCACCTGCGCCCGCCGCGACCAAGCCGCTTATTGCATCATAGGCCGGAGAAGCCGATAATCGCGGCGAGGGTTTGACTGCACAGGTGAAGGACGCAACATGACGCGCATATTCGGGATGATGGGCGGGGCGGCGGGTTTTCTGGGGGTGGGGCTGGGCGCGTTCGGGGTTCATGCCCTGCGAGACGCGCTGGAAGCCGCTGGCCGCATGGAAACCTACGAAACCGCCGTTCAATATCAATTGATTCACGCGCTGGCGCTGCTGGCCGCGGCATGGGCGGCGGAACGCTGGCCGGGCAAGCTGACGCGGACGGCAGGTTGGGCGTTCGCGACGGGCATCGTGCTATTCTCCGGCAGCCTGTACCTGCTGGCGATCTTCAATCTGCGCTTCATGGGCGCGGTGGCTCCGCTGGGCGGCGCGGCGCTGCTGATCGGATGGGCGTGTCTGGGGCTGGCGGCCCGGCGCGGGGCATGAGGCTCGTCCGCTGGCTGTTCGGTCTGCTGTGCTGGGCTGTCCTCATCGGGCTGATGCTAGGACTGCTTCAGTATTCCACCTACCCGACCGGTATCCAATGGAACGCCGTCGCGCTCATGGTCGGCAGCGACACGTTCGATTATGTCGGTTGGGAAGTGGCGGCGCTGGCGCTCAAAGCCGATCAGACGCTATACGGCACAGCGCCCTTCCGCACCGAAGCCGAACGCACCGCCCTCGTCCGGCGCTACATGGACGATCTGAGGCAGGCACAGGACATCGAAGCGCAAATCGCCGCCCTGTATGCCGCGCCTACCGCACAGGGCAACCCGAACACGACTGCCGCTAACCTGCGTGCTGACCGCGACACTCGCCGCGCCAGCCTGCGCGAACGCCAACCGCTGATCGAAAGCATCCTCGAAGGACAGGTGGCCGCCGTGCTGGTCGAACAGGGATTCGGCCTACTGGGGCAAATCATCCCGCCGGTATCCGCCCATTTCACACCCGTCCCCGCCCTGCTGGTGGTGTCCCCGCGTGATACCATTCGCTTCGACATCTCCATCAACCTCGACCCGCTGACCACCGAAGCACAGGCCGCGCTGGAAGACCGCATTGACGCCGAGCAAAATGTGTCCTCGCTGGTGGTGCCGCTAGGGGGAATCGCGCTGTATCCGGCGATGGTGCTGGAAACGGCCTCCATCCCCTACGCGCTGGATACCATCGCCCATGAATGGCTGCACCATTACCTGTTCTTCTTCCCCATCGGGCTGGAATACTTCAGCGGGGATGGCTTCGCCGGGGAAACGCGCATCCTGAACGAAACCGCCGCCTCGCTGTTCGGGCAGGAGATGAGCCGCCTCGTGCTGGCACGCTACTACCCCGACCTGCTGCCGCCGCCCGCGCCGACTGCCGCGCCATCCAGCGCCCCCGCCGCCACACCTGCCCCGCCCGCCTTCGACTTCGGCGCCGAAATGGACGCGACGCGCCGCTATGTGGACGCACGCCTGCGCGAAGGGAACGTGACCGCCGCCGAAACCTTCATGGCGGCGCGGCGCGAAATTTTTGCCGCCAACGGCTACCGCATCCGCAAGCTCAATCAAGCCTTCTTCGCGTTTTATGGCGGCTATCAGGCCGGAGGGGTGGCCGGCGCAGGCGGCGGCGACCCCATCGGGCCGGCGCTGCGCACCCTGCGCGAACGCGCCGCCTCGCTACACGAGTGGGTGGTGCAGGTACGCGGCCTCACCCGCCGCGACCAGTTGTTGGCGCTGGAAGCGCAAACCGCGCCGTAAAACCGCCCCGCCTGCCCCCAAAACCCCATGAAAGTTCGCTGTAAGGTTGACTGTTTATAGTGGTTCAGTGTAATAATAAGTTTCAATAAACATTACAGCCCCCTTAAACCATAGGTGGAATGCCCGTCACACTCCGGGCGTATCGAAGGGAATTGCTATGACGAAGACCACCGCAGGGGTACTGGCGCTGCTGGTACTGCTGTTGGCCTTCATGCGGCCTCCGTTTCTGGATACGATTCAAATCGCGCAAGCGGCCTCGGTTCCAAACACGATTCTCGTGGTGGTGAACAGCAGCGGCTCATTGCCGTTTGGCGCGTACCTCGGCGAAATTCTGCACGCCGAAGGGCTGAACAGCTACGATCTGATTGAACTGAGTTCGCTCACCAGCACCGCACTCAGCCAGCACGACCTGACCATTCTGGGCGAAACCGCGCTCACCTCAGGGCAGGCCACGCTGCTGCAAACCTATGTCAACGGCGGCGGACGGCTGATCGCCATGCGCCCGGATTCACAGATTCGCAGCCTGTTCGGGTTGGGCGCAGCGTCCGGCACACAGACGGACGGCTACCTCGGCATGAGTGGCAGCGGCGTCAGTGCCGGTCTGCCCACCACTACCTTGCAGATTCACGGCACAGTGGACAAACTCGCGCTGCTCGGTGGCGCGACCAGCGTTGCCACGCTGTATAGCAGCGCCACCACCGCCACCGCCTTTCCCGCCGTCGTCAGCGCGAACAGCGGGCGAACTGCTGCTTTCACCTACGATCTGGCGCGCAACATCATCTATATGCGGCAGGGCAACCCCGCCAACGCCGATGTGGACACCGATGGCGACGGCGTACTGCGCACGATTGACCTGTTCCAAACTTCCGGCGGCGGCTCATGGGTGGATAAAGATCGCATTCCAGTGCCGCAGGCCGACGAGCAAATGCGGCTGTTCAGCCGTCTCGTCCGGCAGGCGCTGGCGGCTGTTACGCCCATGCCGCAGTTGTGGTACTTCCCGGATGGCGCACGCACCATGCTCATCAGCACCAGCGACGCGCACGCCAATCCGCTGTCGTGGTACACCGATCTGGTTGACATCATGAACCAGTATGACGCCAAAATCACCTTTTATCTGTCGCTGGGTCAAGTAGATATACCCACGATCAACGCATGGCGGGCACAGGGGCATGAGTTCGGCATTCACCCTTACTGGCAACGTGCCGACAGCTACGAGCCTTACAACATTACCAACCTGGACGAAGGCTATACAGCAGGAGCGTTCTGGTGGAATATGATGGGGTTTACCAGCACCCCTTCGGCGACAGTGCGCCACCATCAGGTCGCGTGGAAAGGTTGGACGGATGCCGCCCAAACCGCTGTCGGTCATGACATGGCACTGGATACCAACTTCTATCACTGGGGCGGGGCGGATAGCTGGATGAAAAAAAGCGACGGCACATGGCCGCATGGCTACATCACCGGCAGCGGTTTGCCCATGAAGTTCATCACCAGCGCCGGAATAATTCTGCCCTACTATCAGCAGTTGACCGAGTTGGTGGATGAACACCTCGTTAGCGGTGCGGGCAACGCCAGCGAACTAGAAAATTTGACGACCTCGGAAGCGACAACCGTTTCCCAGCAGTTGATTGATGCCAGCCAGAACGGTGATTATGCCGCCCTGATGACGCAGTTTCATGTGGACTACATCGGCGCGATTGCGAGCTGGGTGGATGGCACGCTGGCCTACGCGCAATCGCAGGGTGTGCCGATGTGGAACGCCGACCGCTGGCTATCCTTCACGCAGACTCGCGACGGCGCCGACCTCCAGAACATTAGCTGGAACGGCCCCACCGGTACACTCACCTTTCACCTGAACAGCACCGCTGTAGCGGGCATCAACCTTTCGGTGATGCTGCCCGCCTCGTACAACGGGGGCGCACTCAATACCGTCAGCGTAGACGGCTCATCCGCCAGCTACAACTTACAAACCATCAAAGGTCAGAGCATGGCCTTCGTGAATGTGGCTTCTGGCAACCACACCTTCAGCGTACACTACAACACCACAATGGCTGCCACCCACACGCCCACTGGCGTAGTCGTGCCGAGCGCGACCTACACCCATACGCCTGTGCCACCGACAGAGACCTACACGCCTGTGCCACCGACAGAGACCTACACGCCTGTGCCGCCGACAGAGACCTACACGCCCACCAATACAGCGACGGCTACAGACACGCCCACCAATACACCGACAGAGACCCACACGCCCACCAATACGCCTACGCTGACGCTTACGCCGACCCAGACACTAACCCCCAGCATAACCCCAACGCCGATTCCAATGAACGCCGCCGATTCCCCTTCCCTGTACTATTTCATCAGCAGCAATGTGGTGTTGAGTTGGAACCGTACCTCTGGCGCGACCGGCTATCATATTCAGGTTGCGACGACCACCACGTTCAACCTAAACGAAATCGAATACGAGATGCACCTTCCTGCTATCTATCTCTCGCTCAACTACCAGCCGACCGTTTCCGGCACTTACTACTGGCGGGTGCGTGGCGAATACGCGGACAAGTTGCAGGGGCCATGGAGCGCCATCAACGCCTTCACCATCACTTTGCCGACAGCAACTCCATGAGTATTAATCGTTAGGCCGCACAATTACAATCCGCCTTGCTGACCTTGCAGCAACAGGGCGATGTTTGCTTTCCATTGAAAGTTTTCCGCAAGGCATAAACCTTAACCTAGAAAGTAATCTAAATCTGCACAGACAGCGATTGATTCGTGCCGGGTGCGCAGGCAGGGATCAAAAAGAAACAAGGGGAACCGTTATGGCTAGGATTATCAAAGCAACAGCTATCGCTCTCGCACTTCTTTTAGCCTTCATACAGCCGTCGGTCATCACGGGCGTGCAAACCGCACAGGCGGCTGCGGTGCCGAACACGATCCTCGTGGTGGTGAACAGCGGCGGTTCGTCACCCTTTGGTGCATACCTCGGCGAAATTTTACGCGCCGAAGGGTTGAGCAGCTTTGATGTGATCGAACTCGGTTCGCTCACCAGCACCGCGCTCAACCAGCACGACCTGACCATTCTGGGCGAAACCGCGCTCACATCCGGTCAAGCCGCGCTACTGCAAACCTATGTCAACGGCGGTGGACGGCTGATCGCCATGCGCCCGGACGCGCAAATTCGCGCTCTGTTCGGTCTGGGGGCGGCTTCCGGCACACTGACCGATGGCTACCTCGGCATGAGTGGCAGCGGCGTCAGTGCCGGCCTGCCCACCACCACCTTGCAAATTCACGGCGCAGCTGACCAGCTGGCGCTCCTCGGTGGCGCGACCACCGTCGCCACGCTGTACAGCAACGCCAGCAGCGCCACCGCTTATCCGGCAGTCGTCAGCGCGAACAGCGGGCGCACCGCCGCCTTCACCTACGATCTGGCGCGAAACATCATCTATACCCGTCAGGGCAACCCCGCCAACGCTAACCTAGATGTGGATGGCGACGGGGTGAAGCGCACGATTGACCTGTTCCAGACTCCCGGCGGCGGCTCATGGGTGGACAAAGACCGCATTCCGGTGCCGCAGGCCGATGAGCAAATGCGGCTGTTCAGCCGTTTGGTGCGGCAGGCGCTGGCAGAAGTTACACCGCTGCCGCAACTGTGGTACTTCCCGGACAGCGCCCGCACCATGCTCATCAGCACCAGCGACGCTCATGCCAACCCGATGTCGTGGTACGCCTCCCTCGTCAACATCGCCAACACCTACGGCGCGAAGGTTTCTTTCTATCTGACCATCGGGCAGGTTGATGACACGATGGTACAGGTCTGGCGTTCGCAGGGGCATGAATTTGGCATTCACCCCTACTGGTATCGCCCGGACACCTACCAAC
>CAIPFY010000079.1 GCA_903864435.1 uncultured Chloroflexota bacterium
GATTTACGGCAGTAGGCCACCTGTGCCTTAGCGCGGACGGCGCAGCACCGCCGAGAGCGTGTATATCCACAGGCCGAGCGCCAGCGCACCCGTCCCGAACGCCCACCCGCCATACAACGGCGTGAGCAGCGTTTGCGTATCCAGATAGCCCACGCTCAACTGCCGTTCGACCACCACTTGCACCACACCCGCCGCAGCCAGCGCCAGCCCACCGCCGAGCAACCCGAACGTCACCAGCCAGAACGGGATGAATCCGGTGATCTTCGCGCCGCCGCGCGCCTCGGCTCCGGCCTGATTGACCATGCCTAGCACCACCGCCGCCGCCGCAAACAGCATCAGCGTGTGCTGCACATCGCTCAGGCGCGTGCCGCTGCTCAAGACGCGCACGCCGGGGAGCGCCTGCGCCGCGCCGAGCAACCCGAACGCCAGCAGGAACAGGATGACCGCCAGCGATACCCACTGGGCGGTCAGCGTGCGCGAGGCGTTGCGGTCGGTCAGGGCGCGGTAGGCGTGGGCAGCGAACACCGCCACCAGCAGCGGCGCGGCGAACAGCGTCACGCGCCCCACCGTCCCGACCCATTCCGGCGCACCGGCTGGCAGCGCAGCGGGTAGACTGACGAGCGCTCCCGCCAGCGCCACCATGCCGCCCGCGCTGAACGCCCCGCGCTCTGCCCAACCGAGCGTGACATTGCTGAAGCGGTGCATCAGCCAGAAGGCGACCGCCACCGCCGCCAGCGGCAACCCGACTCCGGTCAATAGCCCCTGCGCCAGCGCCCCTAGCGCCGCATCATGCAGCGGGTCAGCGGGGGCGATCAGGCTGACCGCCACCCCCGCACCCGCAAGGGTCATCCCCACCGCCCACGCCTGAATCAGCGGCGCATGACGGGCGCGGCGCACCACGCCAGCAACCAGCAAGGCGAGGCCGAGCAGCAGCAGGAGCGCCAACAGCGGCGGCAGGACGATGGCACGGGCTTCCAGCAGCCCGAACAGGCCGGTCAGTGGCGCGAGGATGACCAGCGCCGCCCACAGGGCGCTGCCAACGCGCAGCAAACGGGCATCCGTCGGCGGGTATTCGGCGCACATCCACAGGCCAGCACCTAGCAACCCGCTGAACACCGCCAGCGTGAGCAGCGCATCGGTCAGCGGCGCGGCCTGCGCGTAGCCGAACGCCGTCGCCAGCGGGTCATCCGGCGCGAGGAATTTGAGTGCGGTCAGCAGCGCCGCCAGCGCCCACAGCGCCAGCAGCACGACGGTCTGCGCGAATAAACGAGTCGCGTAACGCTGCGGGTGATTCATGGCAGGTGTCTCCGATCAGCGCAGGGTGAGCAAGAAGGCGACGAGATCACTGATCTGGTCGCTGGTGAGTAGGCTGCCGAAGTTCTTCTGCATCACATCCTGAAAGCCGGGGACAACGAAATCACCGGGGTGCAGGATTGAATTGCGCAGGTATTCTTCGGCGCTGAGTCCGGTTACGCGGCTGCCCGCACGGTTGGCAACGCTCGCCAGCGACGGGCCAACCACCACCACATCCGGCACTAGCGCGTGACAGGTGGAGCAGATGGCCGGCGAACTGCTGAACAGGGCGCGTCCGCGTGCGGCGGCGTCATCGGCGCTGGTGGAGGCCGATGCAATCATCGGCGCAATCCCCGCCGACAGCCCGCCGGAGACAAGAATCGGGCGCGGCGGCCATGCAGCAGCGGGCGCTTGTTCGCCTGTCCACGTCAGGAAGGCGATCAGCGCGTCGGTTTCGGTGCGGGTCAGCCCGAAGCGCGGCATCGGGCGCTGACCGGGATGAAACGCGCCGGGGTTGGCGAAGAACTCGCGCAAGTAGTCCGCGCCGCGCTGGGCGGCGATGTGCGTGAGATCGGGGGCATACGCGCCGCCCTGCCCGTACAGCGTGTGACAGGCCGCGCAGCGGTTGGCGCTCCACAGGCGCATCCCGTCGGCGGCTTTCGGGGGTAGCGCGGCGGCGCGGGCAGAGCCGAACGCGGCGGCGACCAGCAAGCCGAGTGCAAGCAGCAGACAGACAGCAAAAAAGGCACGGAATCCGATCATAGCACGATCATCCTCGTCGTCGTGGCGGCGGCGCGTGTAGTATTCTAGTATAACTTGCCGCAATCACCCGCGCACGGTGAGCAAGCTCGAAAAACTTAAGATTCCTGTTTTTAATTCCAATTTCAAGGCGACAGCATGTTATAATTGTGTCGGGGAATTTTGTGAATTCGACTCAGGTTTACATAAACCCGTCGCATGCGTTTCAAGCGCCCGATTCTGTCCGGTAGATCCATCTATTATCTAAACGCCAGCGCAAAGGGATCGTCGGGAAAATGCCTATTATTGAAGCCAACTTGGATTTGATCGGCGGTATCTATCGCCTGATCCTTGTGATAGGTTCCGCGACTGCGCTGGTTTTAGCCTTCAATGTGTTCCAGCGATGGCATCTGGTCAGTGCGAAAGCCCTCACACTGGCGCTGCTGGCGAGCGCGGAAATTCAAATCTGCTTTTTTATGGAGTCTTTCTCGCCCGATCCTGAAATGGCTTTTTTCTGGGCGCGGATGCGGTTTCTGGGGCTGGTGTTTATCCTCCCCTTCACGCTTCTCTATGTGTTCGATCTCACCGGTGGCAAGCCCTTATCGCACCGGAGCATTGCCGCATTGATGATCGTCCCCATCCTCACGACGGGCGTCATCTGGTGGGGGGATCTGGCGACAACTGCCTTTTTCAAAGAATGGACAGTGACGCAGTACGGAACGCTCACCATTGAGCGCACCCGATTTTGGGGCTGGTATCCCGTTTTTGGCGTTTTTAGCGCCGTGCTGATGATTGTGATTGCGTTACGCCTCGTCCAGTATATCCAGCAGAACTCCGGCATACGGCGCAAGCAGGCGCTCTGGATGCTGGTATCGCTTCTCGTAAGCTACAGCGCCGCCATTCCCGGCACGTTCTTTTACAACCCGTTCATGGTCAACCTGACTCCAATCGGGATGTCATTTTTCTCGTTTACGGTCGGGTGGGCATTCCGCCAGCGGTTGCTCAACCTGCTGCCCATCGCCTACGAAGCGATCCTGCAAAACATGCAGAGCGCGGTGCTGGTTCTCAACGCGCAGCATGAAGTGGTGGGCGCGAACCCCGCCGCCCGGACGCTGTTCCAGCAACCCGTGCTGGAAGGTTTGCCTGTACAGGCATTGGGACTAGAGGACACTTTTCTACAGCCTTTTGTGAGCCTTGACCCGGCTACGCACTGGGAAATCCAGACCACGATGGGGCGCAATCAACATCTGTACGACATCACGGTTTCGCCCGTGATGACGCGCACCCAAGAAGTTTACGGTCAGATCGTCATGTTCCGCGACATCGAGCAAAAGCGGCAGGCTGAACAAGCCCTGCAAGAAAGCGAAGCCCGCTACCGGATGATGGTCGAAAGTCCGCTGGCGGGAATTTACATCCTCAACCAAGACCACAAGCTGACCTACGCCAATCACGAACTGGTGCGGATTCTGGGCGCTACCCCCGAACAACTGCTGGGACAAAATGTAACCGATTTCATGACGGCTGAATCTGTCCAGACCATGCAATCGGAATATGTCAATGCGATGCAGGAGCAAGCGCGTGTGCGCCGTTACGAGGATTTAACGCTGGTCGGGCTGGACGGCAAAGCCCATCGGGTGCAGGCGGCATCCACCAGCATGACCACTGCCAGCGGTCAAACGCATGTCATCGGACAAATCGTGGATGTGACCACCCGTAAAGCCACCGAACAAGCCTTGCAAGAGAGCGAAGCCCGCTACCGTGCGGTGATTGAAGCCAGCATGGACGCCTATTTCCTGCTGGAAAGTGTGCGTGATGCCAGCGGAAACATCGTGGACTTCCGCATCGTGCAGGCCAATGACAAAGCCATTCACGAGTTAAATGCCCCCTATGATCGGTGGATGAACGGCAGCTTCTGCGAATTCTTCCCGATGGCCTGCAAAGATGGCACACTGGAACGTTACAAGCAGGTCGTCAGCAGCGGGCAAACGTCCGAGATGGATTTTGAGATTCAACCGGGGCGACCCGCTGCCGGCTGGTATGAGAGTCAGGTGGTGCGCGTGGGTGACGGTGTGGCGGTCATGCACCACAACATCACCGAGCGCAAAGAAATCGCACGGCGCGAGATGGAACTGACGCTGGAAAAAGAACGGATGCGCATTCTCTCGACCTTCATCGAGAAAGCCTCCCACGAATTCCGCACCCCGCTGACCGTGATCCTGTCCTCCGGTTCGTTCATGGCGAAGTTGGATGACCCTGTGCGTCGGCAGGCCAAAGCCACCCGCATCGAGCAACAGGTGATGCGCATGACCAAACTGGTAGATATGCTGCTGGTGATGACGCGCCTCGAAAGCCAATCCACCATCGAAATGTTTTCGGTGAACGTCGGGCGGGTGATGCGGGCGGAGTGCCAGACCTTGATGGATCGCTACGGTGAGTTGCCCAAACTGCAATATGAGGTGCCGGACAATTTGCCTTTTGTGCAGGGGAATATGACCGATCTGGCGGATGCGTTCCAGCAAATACTGGACAACGCTTATCGCTACACCCCGCGAGAAGGAACCATCACCGTCCGCAGCGGCGTCAGCGAGGAGACGGTGTGGCTGGAAATCCGTGATACCGGCATAGGCATCAGCGAAGAAGCCATGCCGCACATCTTTGAAACGTTCTGGCGGCAGGACGAACCGCACAGTACCCCCGGTTTCGGCCTCGGCTTGTCCATCGCGCAGCGCGTGATGGAAATCCATCACGGCAGCATTCAAGTCACCAGCGAAATCGGCAGCGGCACCACCGTCCGGCTCACCCTTCCGATTTCGACGGCGCGTATCCGCGTCTGGTCGTGACCATAAATCCCCCCTATACGATCGCGCAATTGCGCTATAATGGGTGCTTCAATTTTTTGCTAACCGAGGACGCTACAATGACCCCGTCTCCTGAAGTAATCGCCAAAATTAAATCCCGTGTGGCGGAACAGCGCGAGGAAATCATCACGTTCCTGCGCGAACTGTGCGCCATCCCCAGTTATAACAGCCAGATTAAGGATGTGGGCGAACGCGCCGCCGCCGAAATGCGGAAGCTCGGCTTCGAGCAAATCTGGTGGGACAAGATGGGCAACATCGTCGGGCGCATCGGGGACGGCCCGACCAAGCTGCTGTACGACAGCCATATTGATACTGTCGGCATCGGCGACCCCGAAGAATGGAAATGGGACCCGTTCACAGGCAAGATTGAGGACGGCGTGTTCTTTGCACGCGGCGCTTGCGACGAAAAGGGCAGCACCCCCGGCATGATCTACGGCCTGAGTCTCGCCAAAGAACTCGGCCTGCTGGAAGGCGTCACCGCCTATTACTTCGGCAACATGGAAGAATGGAACGACGGCAGCGCCCCCCATGCGTTCGTCGTGACCGAAGGCATCAAGCCAGATTACGTCGTCATCGGCGAACCGACCAAGATGCAGGTCTACCGGGGACACAAAGGCCGCGTGGAAATGAAGGTCGTGGCGAAGGGCAAGAGCGCCCATGCCGCCAGCAACTTCATGGGCGACAACGCCATCTACAAGATCATGCCGATCATTGACGCCATCAGCAAGCTCGAACCGCAGCTGGGCGACGACCCGTTCCTCGGTCATGGGCGCATCACGGTGACGCACATGGAAGTGAAAACCCCCAGCCTGAACGCCGTGCCGGACGAAGCCGTTGCCTATATTGACCGCCGCATCACCTTCGGGGAAGAACCGCAGGCGGTGTTGCAGGAGATCAAGAACCTGCTCGGCGACCGTAAGGATATGGAAGCCTCGATCCTGCTGTACGACGACCCCAGCTACACCGGTTTCGTGTTCCCGCTGGACAAAATCTATCCGGCGTGGGCCTACCCGGAGACTCACCCGCTGGTACAGGCCGGTATGCAGGCCGGTGATCTGCTGTGGGGCGCACCCATCCCCACCGGCAAGTGGGACTTCTCGACCAACGGTTGCTACTGGGCGGGTACAGCCGACATCGCCAGCATCGGCTACGGCCCCGGCGACGAAATCCACGCCCATTCGGTGCTGGATCAGACCCCGCTGGATGATGTGGTACGTGCGACTGAATGGTACGCGATCCTGCCCGCGCTCATTCCCAAGAACGCCTAGTTCGCGGGTTTCGATGTTCATCGAACACGAAGGTGTGAAGCTGTTTTATGAGGACGTTGGGCAGGGTAGTCCTGCCCTCGTCTTTGTGCATGGCTGGTTGATGACGCATGAAGTGTGGGGCGATCAGGTGCGCGCCTTCGCCCCGCATAGCCGCGTCATCACGCCCGACCTGCGCGGCTTCGGTCAGTCGGATAAGCCCCCCGGCGAATACACCTTCAAGCGGTTCGCCGCTGATCTCCATGAGATGCTCAATCAACTAGGCGTCCAGCGCCCGATACTGGTGGGCTGGTCGAAGGGCGCTTCAATCGGGCTGGTCTACGCCTCGCTGTATCCTGACGAGCTAACCGGCTTGGCGCTGGTAGGCGGCGGCGCGAAGTTCATCTCGACAGGGGATTACCCGTATGGGTTGCCCGCCCCGATTTTTGACGATCTGCTGCAACAGTTCGATGCGGATTTCGAGGGTAGCACGCGGGGATTCATCGAAGGGATGCTGCCGGAACGACCGGGCGCACATCCCCTCAAAGACGATCTGCTCAACCTGTGCCGCACCGCTGTCCCCGCTGTTGCGCTGAACAGCCTCCGCAATGATGCCGCCGACGATTTGCGCGGGCTGCTGCCGGAATTGCGCCTGCCCGTCCTGATTGCCTGCGGCGAACGCGATACGGTGTGTCCGGTGGCCGGCAGCGTGTATATGCGTGATCGCCTGCCAGATGCGCAGATCCAGATATTCCCCGGTCTAGGTCATGCGCCTTTCCTGACCGATCCGGCAGCATTTAACCAGCACCTCGGCGCGTTTATCAGCCGTTTGCGTCCAGCGTAGCATCCAACCGCAGCAGCGCACCCAGCAGCACACGGGCGCCGTTCACACAGTCTTGCGGCTCGGTGTATTCGTCCGGCGAATGGCTGACTCCATTCTGGCTCGGCACAAAGATCATCGCCATCGGCGCGATTTTGGCGATGCACATGGCGTCATGTCCGGCTCCGCTGGCAATCTCCTGATGCTTCAGCCCCAGTTCATCACTGGCCGCCTTCACCGCCGCCAGCACTTGCGCGTCCGAAGGGACGGGTGTTTTGTGCGAAATCTCTTTGAAGCTCGCCCCGGCGCTGCTCAGATGGGCTTCGAGTTCAGCGGCGGCGGCATCCAGCACCGAGTCGTCCAGCGAACGGATTTCAAAGGTCAAATCCACCCGTCCGGGAATCACGTTCGCCACATCGGGATACACCTGCAAACTGCCCACCGTGCCGACCATCCCGCGCCGCACCGCCATCTCGTTCACCCGTGTGATGAACGCCGCCGCCAGCACCAGCGCGTCCCGACGGCTCGCCATCGGCGTTGTTCCGGCGTGGTTGGAATAGCCGTGAAAGGTGA